>NZ_CP159811.1:0-350775 GCF_047720245.1 Candidatus Pelagibacter sp. Uisw_137 | reverse complement strand
TGTTTTTAGTTCATTAAAATCTTCGTGGTAAACAATGGTTACGTGGATTGCATCCAGTCCTGCTTGTTTATTGATCTGAAAAATTTCTCTAGACCAGTTACAATATTGTAAATTATCAATTTTAAAATTCATTGTGATCTTCTTTGTTTTAAAGAATATCAATAAGATAGATAAATTCTATTAATTTTATTGAAATTTTAGGCTTAATTTGAAATAACAATTTACGTTTGAATAAAATTACAACAAATGGCTAAAAATAAATTAAAAAAAATAACAATTGTTATGGGTAGTCAATCTGACTATAAAACCATGATATTTTGTCAAAATATTCTTAAAAAATTAAACATAAAATTTGAAACAAAAATAATATCAGCTCATAGAACCCCTAAGAGGATGTATGAATTTGCTATTAATGCTGAAAAAAATGGTATTGCAGTAATTATTGCAGGAGCTGGTGGATCTGCACATTTACCAGGAATGATTTCAGCCCTTACATCTTTACCCGTGCTAGGTGTCCCAATTGAGAGTAAAAAGCTAAAAGGTCTTGATAGCCTTTTATCCATTGCACAAATGCCAAAAGGAATACCTGTTGGAACATTAGCAATTGGAGAAGATGGCGCAATTAATGCTGCCTTATTAGCTGCATCTATTATTGGTCTTAGTGATTTGACTGTCAAAAAAAAATTAAGACAGTTTCGTTTAAGTCAGAGCAAATCTGTTAAAAAAAAACCAAAATAGTTTTTAAATATGTCTAAACCAATTCTTGGAATTATAGGTGGAGGTCAGTTAGGTAGTATGCTAGCTATTGCTGCGAATAAACTAGAGATTAAGACTGTTATTTTTTGTGATGATATTGATGCCCCTGCACAAAATTTTTCTAATAATTTTGTCCACGGACAATACAATGATCAAACTAAGATTAAAGAATTTTTAAATAAAATTGATGTTGTAACCTATGAGTTTGAAAATATTCCATATGAAACATTAAATGAAATTAATAAAATAAAACCTGTTTTGCCAAAACCTTCTATAAAC
Organism: Candidatus Pelagibacter sp. Uisw_137; assembly: GCF_047720245.1. Lineage (GTDB taxonomy): Bacteria > Pseudomonadota > Alphaproteobacteria > Pelagibacterales > Pelagibacteraceae > Pelagibacter. The sequence continues at coordinate 349,740 of NZ_CP159811.1, read as the reverse complement.
AGAATAATTCAAAATAGATTAGCAGAAAAAGATTTTATCAATAATCTGAATATAAGAACTACTCGATATGTATCTATTGAAAAAAAATCTGACATAGAGCCAGTTCAAGATTTACTGCCCGGTATACTTAAAACTATAACACTAGGGTATGATGGCAAAGGGCAACACCCTATTAGTAGTTTAGAAAATTTAGATACAATTAATATTGATTATTCAAAAAGTTATATTTTAGAAAAATTAGTAAAATTAAAAAAAGAAATCTCAATAATTATTACTCGTTTTGGTAATCAAAAATATGAAATTTATGAACCTATTGAAAATGTACATGAAGACCAAATTTTGAAGAATTCCAAAATTCCAGCTGATATTAGTGATAAAATCTTAGAACAATCAAAACTATGGGCAACTCAAATTTCTGAAGAATTAAAATACGTTGGAACTTTGTGCGTTGAATTTTTCATTGATAGGAATGACAACCTTTATGTAAATGAAATTGCACCAAGAGTTCATAACTCAGGGCACTTAACAATAAATAGTTATAATGTAAGTCAATTTGAAAATCATGTAAGAGCTGTTTGTAAATTAAAGCAAATACCTCTTAAAAAAATATCTAATGCAACGATGATAAATATTATTGGTAATCAAATAAACATTTACAGGAATAAAGAACATAATGAAAATGAATTTTTCTTTGATTATCTTAAAAAAGAAATTAAACAAAAAAGAAAAATGGGACACCTAACAACCCTTCTTAAATAGATATTGCCCAAATGTTAAAATCAATCGAAGGAAATTTTGATAATCCAGAAGTTCATGAGCTACTTATAAAGCATTTCATCGAGTTAAGATCTGTATCACCGGAAGGGAGTACTCACGTGCTTGATATAGCTGGATTAAAAGACCCATCTATTAAATTTTGGAGCCTATGGGAAGAAAATGACTTAATGGGAAGTGGTGCATTAAAATTTTTAGATAAAGAACATGGTGAATTCAAATCTATAAGGGTTAGTGACCACTTTAGAGGTAAGGGAAATGGCACAAAAGTCATAAATCATTTAATTAATGAGGCAAAAAAACTTAATATTAAAAGATTAAGTTTAGAAACTGGTGCTGGTGACTTCTTTTTAACTGCTAGAAAATTATTTAATAAGTGTGGTTTTGACCCTTGTGAGCCCTTCTCTCACTATAAAAAAGATATAAACTCTATTTATATGACCATGCGAATAAGCAACAAATAAGTCTTTAATTATTTAATCTTTTAAATTTAGTTGACAAAACCTCAATAAATCTAAACAAAGCGTAAATTACTTAATTATAAGTAATAAAAGTAACACAATAAAAAGTAAGAAGATAAATATGAGTCTACAAGGAAAAGTAAAATGGTTCAATCCAACTAAAGGTTTTGGTTTTATTGAAAGAGAAGATAAAGAAAAAGATGTATTCGTTCACGTTTCAGCTGTAAGAGATGCTGGTATGAACGGTTTAGATGAAGGTCAAGCTTTGACTTTTGAAGTTGAAGATGGTCCAAAAGGTCCTTCAGCGGTAAATTTAAAAACTGCATAATATTCACACTTTCTATTGGCTGCGATTTTTTAATTAAATTAATTTTTTAATTATTTAGCTAAATATTTCAGCCAATACCAATCAGTTTTTTTTAAGAAATTCACTCACTATCGTATTAAATTCATCTGGCTTCTCTAAATGAACATTATGAGAGCAACCATCAACTATTCTCAAATCACTATTTGTAATATTTTCTTTTAAAGTTTCTACTTGATTGAAGTTATAGGCTTTATCTTGATCTCCCCAAATTATCAAAGTTTCGTTCTTAATATTTTTTAAATTTTCAATACCACTCCAATTTTTCATAGCAACAAGTGCATTGTCCGCTGTTTCTAAAGAAGTTTGTTTACCCGCTTCTTCGCATAAGTAAAAATATTTAGATTTATCCTCTTCAATAAACCATGTTTTTGCAATTCTATAGGCCGTATTATCCAGTCCATTAGTTTTTAGTTTTTCTCTAGAAACATCTATAGTTTCAAATCTACCAGGTATGTTTCCTCTAGGTCCTGTACCATAACAAATTAATTTTAAGATTTTTTCACCTGTTAACTTAACCATTTCTTGCACTATCATGCCGCCCATTGAGTGACCTAACAAATAAAAATGTTCTATTTTTTTTTTTCTAAACTTGTCAATATAGATTTAGCCATACCTTCAATTGAGTTACATGATTTGACTTTATTGCTTTTTCCAAAACCTGGAAGTGCCGGCGCAATAACTCTATAATTTTCTTTAAAGAAATCTATTTGTAGCTTCCACATTTCAGAAGAACCTAAAAAGCCATGGACTAAAACTAAAGGAATTCCACTTCCCACATCTTCGGCAAATATATCTTGCATATTTATTAATTATTAATAATTATTGAATATAACAATTATGATTAAAAGAAAAATAACAAATCTAAAAGATATTGAGTTTACACCATTTGATAACTATGGAGCAGTTGTGCCTGGGATGAGTTGGCATAAAATTAGCTATAGTAGAGAAAACGGCGGACAAGGAACTTATGTTTTAAAAATGGAACCAGGTGCAAAAAGTCTACCTCACGAACATAAGGGTTTTGAGGAATTTTTAATGTTAGATGGGGAATTAACAGATCCAGATGGAAAAATTTTTAAAAAGGGTGATTTTATATCTTTTGAACCAGGATCAAAACATTCATCACACACAATAAATGGTTGCTTGGTTTTAGTCTTCATGAGAGGTATTAATCAACCCTTGTAAAATGAGCACAAAACAAATTTTTAACAATATTAAAAAGTATTAATAATTATGATTGGTATATTAGGAGGAATGGGAACACAGGCTGGGCTTGATTTTTGCAACAAACTTGCAATGCTTAATAGAGGTAAGATTGATCAAGAATACCCTCTTTTCATGCTTTACAATAAATCTAATATACCTGGAAGACCAGAGTCAATTGGCGTTCAAACTAAAAGGTTTACAGACCTTCCTAGAAATTTAAAAAATAATTTAAAATATAATAAGGTTCTTAAAAGCTTACTCGAAGGTTGTAGATCACTAGAGAAAAGTGGTTGTAAGTTTATTGTCATACCCTGTAACACTGCTCATTATTGGTATGAAGATTTAAAAAAGAAAATAAGAATTCCAATAGTAAATATGCCTAAAGAAGTTTTTTTATATACTAAAAAAATTTATAAAAAGAATTCAAAAATTGGGCTTCTTGCAACAGAGGGCACTTTAAAAACAAAAATTTATGAAAAATTATTTAAGAATGAATATAAATTGATTACACCTCTTCAAGATCTGCAAATTAAATCTGTTAATAAAACTATCAAACATGTCAAAATGGGTAATATAAAATTAGCTGAAAAATCTATTAAACCTGCAATAAATTATTTAATCAAAAATAATTGTAAAAAAATTATATTAGGTTGTACAGAATTGCCTATAGCAATTTTTGCATTTAAATCATTGAAAAATGTAAAAATGTCAAAACTATATTTAGATCCAAATTTAATATTAGCCAATGCAGCTATGGTAAAATATAGAAAATAAGTAATGCTTTCTAAAATAAAAAAACCCTATGTTATTTATTTAGCTGAAGTCATTTATAAAGATATAGCTAATATTAAAAAAAATAATTTAGATATTTCTAACATAGATGCCATTGAGGGTTTTATAGGTACAACAAAATATGAAGAAATAAGCAGTGGTAAGTTCCATGATGATTGGTTTGATTATTTAAAAGATAACAAATTTATTGATAAAGATAGTGGAGAAAAAATACCAGATGAAACCATTAAACTTTTAAACGTACAAAAGGATGCCACTATAAAACAGCTAATAAAGTACCCTGACTTATATTACGCTAAAAGCTCCTTCCCACTTGAAATTTCTCAGCGTGCATTTGATTTTTTATGGCGTATGTGTGAGAGTTATGAGCTTTGGTGTAGAGAAACAGGTCAGTCTGAACAACTTTTATTGAATATTATTGATTAGCTAGGTTCAAGATATTGCTTTTTTTTTCAATTTTATCTTTAACCAACACAAAAAATTCATCATGAATTTCTTCTTCTTTAACTGTGGTATTCTTACTGTCTAAAAAACTTTTAACATTTTCGGTTGGTGTTTTTCCTGTCATTTTTTTTATAGTTTTACTAGATCCGTAAGACAATCCAGCTTGGTATATATTTCCAGTACTAGCAACGGTTATAGCTGGTCCTAAGAATGCTGTATTTTGCAAACATCCAGTCAGAAAACACATGGCAAATACGCTAATAGTTATTTTTTTTATAATCATTTATACCTCTTAAGTTTTGTTTATGCATTTTTATGAGCAACTCAAGGTAAAATATACTCATTTTGGTTAATAATAACTAAAAATGACTATAAATTTACCTTATAAGAAAAAAATGATTAAAGTTTACCCATTCATCTTTATTATTTTATGGTCCTCAGCTTTTGTGACAACAAAGCCAATAATAGACAATAGTGATCCCTTTTCAGCATTAGCCTTTAGATTTTTTGTTGTAGCTTTTGGTTTTTATATTTTTTCAATTTATACAAAAAAAAAAATTTTTACAAATTGCAGAAACCTTCTGCAGTCACTTTTTAGTGGCGTGCTTTTTCATGGTGTTTATTTGGGAGGTGTTTTTTATTCAGTTTCAATAGGAATGCCAACAGGTATTGCTGCATTAATTGTAACCTTGCAGCCAATTTTAACTAATGCTTTAGCAGGAAAATTCTTGGGTGAAAAAGTTACTTTCAAACAATGGCTTGGGGTGGTCCTTGGATTTATTGGTGCTGCTTTAGTTTTAGGTTTTGATATTGGATCAAGCCTTCCTGTTTTGGGAGTGATAGCTTCTTTTATAGCTCTGTTAGCTATTACAACTTCTACCTTGTGGCAAAAAAAAATAAGCAATGATTTACCTTTGTCTGTCAGCAATATGTATCAAGCAATAGGTGGCTGTTCTTTTCACATAATAATTATTTTAATTTTTAGTGAACCTTATATTAATTTTACATCCACATTCTTAATAGCAATGAGTCACCAGATATTTCTTGTATCTTTTGGAGCATTTACAATCTTAATGTTTTTAATCAAAAACAACTCAGCAAGTAAAACTGTTTCTATATTTTTTTTAATACCACCAACTACAGCAATAATGGCTTGGTTATTTTTAAATGAAAAATTAAATAATCTAGATCTAATTGGTTTTGCTGTAGCAACTCTTGGTGTTTATATTGCTACCAGAAAATAAGCTAAACTAATTGGTTATAAAATTTTGCAAAAAACTTTGCTATTGGTTTTTTCTGTTTATCAACCATCTTAACAGAAATCATTTTAGAGTCCACACTGGATATATGATACAATTTATATTTATCAATAACCAAAAATTTCATTTCAATTAATTTTTGTAACTTTCTTATAACAGTTGTTATGGAAAATTGAGTTATATCAGAAATGGTCATTGCATTAACCCCTTTGGTTTTAAAAATTTTATTATTTGATCCTATTAATATTAAAAAAGGCGATAAAACTAAAATTTTATATTAAATTTTTATCCACATTCAAATAGTTATCACTAACATTTCTATAATGTTTTTTTAAATTTATAGATAAATTAAAAAATAATAACACGCTTGCAATACTTTGAATAATTGTACACGTAAATAATTGAAAAAAAAATTTAAAAAATTTAATTGAAACATTAGACAATCTTAAGCTCTCAATAGTTAAAACAAAAAAATATAATATTAAAGGAAAAAAATAAATAATTTTAATACTTGTGAAAATTGGAAGAAATAACAATCCAATTAAATAAATTATAAACATCGGATTAATTAGAAAATCAAATCTAAATGTTTTATGTGTATAAGCGCTTCCTAGCTTTATTTCTTCTTTTAGAAAAATTCTTCTAAAATATGATTTTATAGCAACAGTTGACTGCATTCCTCTGTCATATCTTTCAATCAGAAAACCTTTGAAATATCTATCAAAATGATAAGCATGAATCTTTGGAGAATAGTATAACTTATAACCTTTGGCTATAATTCTATTATATAAATCGGTATCTTCACCAGTGTATAGTTCCTCATCCATTCCATTCATTTCCAAATATTTTTTTCTTTCCATAAAAAGATTACATGAACAAAGTTCTATTATATACATCTCGCTTAAAATATTTTTTCTATGATTCCTAAAACCTGAAATTAAAAAAGATTTTTTCAATAAACCTACATCTTTTTGATCTTTTGTCTCAAGAGGTGGTGAAGTGTCAGGTCCACCCACTGCATAGATTAATGGATCTTTTTCTAGACAAATTATGGCATTTATTATCCAATCTTGTGTAGCAGGAAAAGAGTCACTATCAAAAAAAGCAACATATTTAGTTTGACATTTTTTTACAGCAATATTTCTTTTTTTGCTCATTGTCATACCTGGTGGTACAATCATATATTCAACATTTTTGTATTTATTATAAACTTGATTTTCAATATCATCAGTTACTATAATTATATTTGGATTGGTTTTTAACTTTAAACATTCATCTAATGAAATACTTAAAATGGGAGAGTTTTTTATTGCTGGAATTATTATTGTTGTATCACTCACAACTTTGGTTTCAATATATTAGCTACAATACTTGCAGTATACTTGGGGCTTGAAATCAAATTATATGTAAAAATACATTCCCAGTGACAATTACATTTGGTTTTTTTTATCCATTTTCTTGTTTCAACACCTTTTGTATCATTCCATAGCTTCATAAAATCAAAATTATAATCTTTTAAATTTCCAAGAGCTTTATCTTTGTCTAAGATTTCACAGGGAAGAACATTGCCATCAGATGTAACGACTCCAAAAATTGAACCTGCAACACAATTAGTGTAAAATTTAGGTTTTAAATAAGAGTCTGCAATCATTTTATATTGATATTTATTTTTTTCATTGATAACTTTTCCTTCAAGATCAAAATTTGAAAAACCTCTTATTTTTCCTTTATCAACATTATCCACATTTTTATTTGTAATTTTTTTATATGCCTCAATAAGCGCTACTTTGCTTTCTGTTGGTACATCATAAACCCCCTCGTTTCTGACAACTATAGGGTTGATAGTTTCAATTTTATGTTGGTTAGTTAAATATTCATATACTTCTTCTATTTCATTAAAATTGTCTTCTGAAATTGTTAAGTTACAAGTTGAAATACAGTTTTTATAGCTATTTTTTACAATATTATATGACTCTATTGTTCTATCAAATAAACCGGGTATTTTTCTAATTTCATTATGCCTTTCAGGAAAAGAGTCTATTGAAAATTGAAAAACAAATTTAGTAGTTGGATATTTTGAGCAAACATTTTCTAAAAACTTTGCAACTTTTTTTGGATAACTTCCATTAGTACTAATTACTATTGATGATAGGTCACAATTCTCAATAAAATTAGATACAATTTGATCAAAATCAGATCTTAGAAATGGTTCTCCACCCGTAAAATTTATATGATGTAAGGAATTTTTTAAACTAACAGACATAGTTTTATAGTCTTCTACTGATATTTCATTTTCTTTTTGTTGACCTTTTGCATCACGGTCAAAATCAATAAAGCAAAATGAACATCTTGCATTACATCTTTCAGTTAGAAAGATAATTAAGCTTACTGGTTGATTTTTTTTTAAATATATATTTTTTAATAATCTTAATTTATTTTTCATTTCTTTTAATAAGCTATAATACTATAATTAGAAATAGACATTAATAAATATCAGAAATTAATAATCTAGAAAAAATATAATTTTGATGAATTTTACTTTAAAATTGATACATCTAAATTGTTAATAGGCTCTTTTATGGGCTCTTTAGAGGGATTTAGTCTCATTCCAGTTGGTATTATAGTCTGAGGCATAGGAGTAAACTTAAATCCCTTTATAACCAAACTCTAAGCATGCATCGGTAATAGAATGATAAAAAAACTCTCCAAAACTTCTCAGAGTAAATATTCTAACTTTGTCTGGATTATCATCAAACATATCGATTGTGACCGACATTCCGTTATAAGTTGAATTTAGACAAGTATCTTTTTTTAATTCATTAAAATTAAAAGGGCATCCTTTTTTTAATATTTCTTTTGTATTTTTTCCCTCCATTTGAATTATTGCTCTACTATGAGATACATTTGTTATAGCAAAATCTGTTTCTACTAGTTTCTCATTAATTTCTTTTAAAATTTCTTTTTTTGAAGAAACTAAAAGCCAGTTATTTGGGCCATTCCATAAAATTCTTGTATTAATGTTGCTGCTTATATTTAAAGTTTCATTTTTTAGGCTCAGATTGTCTATCTTAATATTTTCAATGGCTGTTAAGGAGTTTTTATATTTAACAATTTGAATAATTAGAAAATCACTTAATTCACTTACTTTTAAGAGCTCATTATCATTTTTTCCCACATGGTCACCAAATAGTCCTTTGTTGTGGGTGGCATTTAAAGCAGAAATTGAGCTCATGATCTTACCCTTTCACCTTTTGGATCTACATAATGTGATGAAACTATCTCTACAGGTATTGTTTTATTTTTTAAAGGTGACATTGCAAATAGTTTTTGGCCAATCATATTTTTTCCATCCTTAAGTATTGCTAATGAAAATGGATTATCATATTCAACACTCCAACAAGATGCAGAAATATACCCTAATTTAGGATTTGGTATTGGAGCCATTGAATCTTTAACCAAATGAGATCCTTCAGGGATACTTGTTTTCTTATCAATTGGAACAACACCTACTACTTTTTGTCTATCTTCTGCTATAAATGCTTTTCTATCTAAAGAACGTTTTCCTATAAAGTCTTTCTTTTTACTAACAAGACCTTCTAAAGAATTATCGTAAGGAATGGTTCTACCATCAAGTTCTGATCCTGCAATATGACCCATTTCTATTCTTAGAGTTGATAATGCTTCAGTGCCGTAAGGTTGAATTTTAAATTCTTGTCCTACTTCCATTATTTTCTCCCACATAAAGTTTCCATTGTCGGATTCGACATTAACTTCATAAGCAAGTTCTCCTGAAAATGAAATTCTAAAAATTCGTGCATGTACTCCAAATAAATCAGCTTCTTTATATCCCATAAAAGGTAAGCCTTCGTTAGAAGTGTCAATATTTGGAAATAGCTTTTGTAATAAATCTCTAGATTTTGGTCCTGCGATTGCTGCTCCAGCCCATTGCTCTGTAGTTGAAACCACATTTACATTTAGCTCTGGCCATACAAGTTGTAAATAATATTCTAGATGAGACAAAACATTTGCTGCTTGTGCTGTGGTTGTTGTCATATGATAATGATTTTCAGAAATTCTTGTTGTTGTTCCATCATCCATAACAATTCCATCTTCTCTTAGCATTACACCATACCTTGCTTTACCAACGGGCAATTTTAACCAAGCATTAGTATAAACTCTATTTAGTAGTTCTGCAGCATCAGGTCCCTTAATATCAATTTTACCCAAAGTAGTTACGTCACAAACCCCTACATTTTTTCTAACGTTTTTAGCTTCTCTTTTTGAACCTTCAAATAAAGTTTCTTCTCCAATTTTGTAATATCTTGGTCTCAACCAAACACCTGCATCTACAAACACTGCATTATTTTTTTCATGCCAAGTGTGCATTGGAGATTTTCTTGTTGGTTTAGAATGTTTACCAATTTCTCTTCCAACAATCGCACCAATGGTAACTGGTGTATATGGGGGTCTAAAAGTTGTATGACCTACCTCTGGTACTATTTTGTTTTCTATATTTGATACTAGTTGCAAACCATTGAGATTACTTGTTTTTCCCTGATCAGTGGCCATTCCAAGTGTCGTGTATCTCTTTACATGCTCTATAGATCGATAACCCTCTTTAAGTGCAATTTCTATATCAGAAACTGCTACATCATTTTGAAAATCTAAAAACCTTTTATATGTTTTTCCTTTAGGCAAAGGTACGCACCAAAATTTATCATGTGTAGTTGATTTTTTCTCCATAACTGTTGGTGATGATGTTTTATTATCATTATTAGTTATTTTTTTTGAAAGTTCGTATCCACTTTCAAATGATTTTTTTAAAGTTTCTTCTAATGTAAAAGTTCCATTTGCAGCACCTAATGTTGTTTCATTTTGTTTTGATATTCCAGGCACAAATGCATCTATATCTTTATTAAAAGTAGTTTTATTGCCTGATTGAGAAGCTAAGTGTATTGTTGGTGTCCAAAATCCTGAAACACAAATACAATCACAATTAATATTTTCTAAAGTTCCTAATTCATTTTTATCATCTGAGATTTTAGCAACCTCTGCAGATTTAACTTTTTTATATCCTTTAGCCGCAACAACTACATAAGAAAATTTAATTTGGATATCTAATTTTTTTGCTTCATCTATTATTTCTGACTTAGGTTCTTTTCTTGTGTCTAAAATAATAGGATCAACACCATTTTTTTTAAATTCTATAGCCGTTTCATATCCACTATCATTATTTGTAAAAATTAAAGGTTTTTTACCAACTAACACTCCATAAACTTTTAAATATTCTTTTGCTGCAGAAGACAGCATCACTCCTGGTGTATCATTATTTCCAAATACCAAAGGTCTTTCAATTGACCCTGATGAGATTAAAACTTCTTTTGCTCTAATGTACCAAAGTCTTTGTTTTGGATTGTATTTTTTAGTTTTAGGTAAGTGGTCACTTAATTTTTCTGACATCACTAACATATTATGATCGTAGTAACCAAATACTTGAGATCTGTTTTTAACAATAACATTAGGCATTTCTTTAAGTTCAGAAATAATATTGTCTGCCCATTCTTTTCCTGTTTGATTTCCAATATTAACTTCGCTAGTTAACAAAGTTCCACCATATCTAGGTTTATCTTCTGCTAAAATTACTCTTGCTCCATTTTTAGCAGCAGCATAAGCGCTTGCTAAGCCAGAAGGTCCCGATCCTGCAATTAGTAAATCACAATACTCATATTTGTGTTCGTATCTTTCCTTGTCATGTTCAATTGATGCAACTCCAAGTCCTGCCGCTTTTCTTATAAATGGTTCATAAACTTTGTACCAAAAACTTTTTGGCCACATAAAAGTTTTGTAATAAAATCCTGCTGGAAGAAATATTTTTAATAAATTGTTGATAGCACCAATATCAAAATTAACACTTGGCCAACAATTAACACTTGTTGCTTCCAAGCCTTCAAATAGCTCTTGCTCTGTAGCTTTTACATTTGGCTCAGTTTCATTATTTCTGTATAATTGAACAATCGCGTATGGTTCATCCACTCCTGCGCCAAAAAACCCTCTAGGTCTATGATATTTAAAGCTTCTTCCTATTAAATGAACTCCATTAGCAAGCAACGCTGAAGCTAAGGTATCTCCCTCATAACCAAAATAAGTTACTCCATTAAACTTAAATGAGATTTTTTTATCTCTGTTTATTAATCCAACATTATCTAGTCTATAATTTTGAGTCATTTAAATATATTCGTTAGCTTTAACTGTTTTAAATATTTCGTGCGTTGCCGTGTCTCTTTCTACTTTAATCCACTGTCTGCATCCTGATATATGTTGCCATAGTTCTTTGTGTTTTCCTCTTAAACTTTTTCTATTGTAGACAAAGTTATCCCAATCTTGATCTGAAACTTCCTTATTAAGCTCTGGTCTTTTAACAGTTGCATCACCACCATATGAGAATTCATTTTGAGATCTCATCCCACAGTGAGGGCATTTAATATGAAGCATTTATGAGATCCATGTTTTGGTTCCAAGTCCTTTTTCATCTAGTAAGTGACCTGTATTAAATCTACTTAAACTATATCCGGCATTTAATTTATGAACTCTATCTTGAGCAATTGTATGCGCAAATGTCCATCCTGATGCAGGTGTTGCTTTAAATCCACCATAACACCATCCGCAGTTTAAATATAATCCTTCAATATGAGTTTTATCTATTATGGGCGAACCATCCATAGACATATCCATTATCCCACCCCAAGTTCTAAGCATTTTTAATTTACTAAGGAAAGGCATCATGGCAATTCCCTCTGTTAAAACATGTTGAAGGGTTGGAAGGTTTCCTCTTTGTGCATAACTATTATAGCCATCCAAATCTCCACCCATTACCATCTCACCTTTATCCGACTGACTAATATAAAAGTGTCCTGCACCAAAAGTTACAACTCTATCTAAAACAGGTTTAACAGGTTCTGAAACACAAGCTTGCAAAAGATGTGTCTCAACTGGTATCGTCATGTTTAATTTTTCTGCTAAAATATTTGTACTGCCTGCAACGCATAGTCCAATTTTTTTTACTTTAATATCACCACGAGAAGTTCTAACTCCTTGAATTTTTCCACCGACAAGATCAAAACCTGTGACTTCACAATTTTGAATTATATCTACACCCATTGAATCTGCTTGACGCGCATAACCCCATGCAACAGCATCATGCCTTGCCGTTCCAGCACTTGGTTGCATCAATGCACCAAATATAGGAAATCTCACATTGTCTGAAAAGTCAGCCATTGGAATAATTTCTTTTACCTCTTCTCTATTTAATAAAACTGCATCGATACCATTTAATCGCATCGAGTTTCCTCTTCTTGCATAAATATTCATTTGAGCATCAGAGTGAGCAAGGTTAATAATTCCTCTTGGAGAAAACATTACATTATAATTTAAATCCTGGCTCATTCGTCTCCACAAATCCATTCCAAACTCACTGAACAAAGCATTATCGTCATGCATGTAGTTTGATCTAATGATTGTGGTATTTCTTCCAACATTTCCACCCCCTATCCAACCCTTTTCAATAATAGCAACATTCGTGATATTGTGCTCTTTTGCTAAATAATAAGCAGTTGCTAGGCCGTGGCCACCACCACCAATTATAACAACATCATATTCTTTTTTAGGAGTAGGATCTTTCCAAGCTAAATCCCAATTTTGATGACCTGAGAAAGCATTTTTGATCAGATTAAATATAGAATATTTTTGCATAAAATAATTTTATACAAACGAATATAAATAGTTCTTATTTTTTTTATATATATTTTTTAGAAGTTTCAAAAATTCATAAAAGAAGATATGAATCCCACAAAAGAAATTTAAATTTATAGGAGTTTTAATGAGCGAAGTTAAGTCAGACATTCAGATAGCTAGAGAAGCTAAAATGCAACCTATAAATGATATTTTAGCAAAAATAAATGTTCCTGATGAAAGCTCAGCTTTTAGTCCGATGGGAAGACATATTGCAAAGATTAATTTAGAATATTTAGACACGCTAAAAGATAAACCAAATGGAAAACTTATACTAGTTACAGCTATCACTCCTACTCCTGCAGGTGAGGGAAAAACTACAACTTCCGTTGGTTTAAATGATGGTCTAAACAAAATTGGAAAAAAATCTATTGTTTGTTTAAGAGAACCAAGCCTTGGTCCCTCTTTTGGAATGAAAGGTGGGGCAGCTGGTGGTGGTTATGCTCAAGTAGTTCCAATGGAACAAATTAATTTACATTTTACTGGAGATTTTCACGCAATAACATCAGCTCATAATTTATTATCAGCATTAATTGATAATCATATCTACTGGGGAAATAAATTAGATATCGATGTTAGAAGAATTGTTTGGAAAAGAGTAATGGATATGAACGATCGTTCTTTAAGATCCATAAATATAAACTTAGGTGGAGTTGCAAATGGTTTTCCAAGAGAAGATGGTTTTGATATAACTGTTGCCTCTGAAATCATGGCAATCTTTTGTTTATCAAATGATTTAGAAGATTTAGAAAAGAGAATAGGAAATATAACAATAGCCTATACTAGAGATAAAAAACCTGTTTATGCTAAAGACTTAAAAGCACAAGGTCCAATGACTGTATTATTAAAGGATGCAATTAGACCTAACGTTACTCAAACTTTAGAAAATAATCCTGCAATTATTCATGGTGGTCCTTTTGCAAATATTGCCCATGGTTGTAATTCTGTAATTGCAACAAAAACTGGACTAAAACTTGCTGACTATGTTGTTACAGAAGCAGGATTTGGTGCGGATCTTGGTGCGGAAAAATTTCTTGATATTAAATGCAGAAAATCAGATTTAAAACCTAGCTGCGTTGTAATTGTTGCAACTATTAGAGCTTTAAAAATGCATGGTGGTGTAGCAAAAGATGCTCTTAAAACAGAAAACGTAGAAGCCTTAAAAAAAGGTTTAATTAACCTTCAAAGACACGTGGAAAATGTAAAGAAATTTGATTTACCAGTTGCAGTAGCTGTTAATCATTTTATTAAAGATACAGATAACGAAGTAAAAGCTTTGATAGAATTTTGTGATACTATTGGGGTTAAAGCAAGTCTCTGTACTCATTGGGCAAATGGTGGTGAAGGTGCAAAAGAACTTGCAAGTCATGTTGCTGAATTATGTGAGAAAAATGAAGACAAATTTAAATTCTTATATGAGAGTAAAACTCCTTTATTTAAAAAAATAGAAACAATTGCAAAAGAAATTTATAGAGCAGATAAAGTTATTGCTGATACCAAAATTAGAGATCAGTTAAAAAGCTTTGAAGAAGCTGGTTATGGAGATTTCCCAATTTGTATAGCAAAAACACAATATAGCTTTTCAACAGACCCAAGCTTAAAAGGTGCACCAACAGGTCATGCTTTGCCAATCAGAGAAATTAAACTCTCTTCAGGAGCAGAGTTTATTGTTGTAATATGCGGTGCTGTTATGACTATGCCTGGACTACCAAGGGTTCCAGCTGCAAACTCGATCAAACTAAATAAAGATGGAGAAATTGAAGGTCTGTTTTAAAATTAGTTACGTATATAATTAATCCAGTTTCTAACTTCACATGTTCTATTATTAAAATCTAATAGTTCATTTTGAGATTTTATGTATGAGATATGGCTTTCATATTCTTCTTCACTTAAAAAATTTTTACTTTTAAACAATCGCTCTTTACGACCAGCAATAAGTTTGAGCATTTGAGAGTACTCATAATCAGGATGATATTGTAAGCCAATAATTTCAGAATTTCCTACATTAAAGGTAACACCCATTACATTGTTAACTTTATCACTTGATAAAAGAATAGCATTCTTTGGCAATTCAGTTACTTCATCAAAGTTAAACGCTGGTGATGTAAAAATTTGTTTTTTATTTTTGTATATAAAATGTTTCTCACCTTCATTGTTAATAATTACATCTGATGCAATTCCAATATGGGCACCTTTTTTTCCAGGGTTTACTTTACCCCCAACTGCTACTGAGCAGACTTGTAACCCCCAACAAATAGCTAAAATCCTCTTTTTTTGATTAAAACAATTAGATGCAAAATTGATATGTTTCTTAATTACATCCGTCATATCATTTATTCTCATTGCACCACCGGTAAACACAATGCCATTATATTTACTCATATCTTTTAGAGCATTTGTTGTCTCATCATCATGACCAGGATTTATAATTTCTGTAATTACAGATGGTTCTATTTTTAAAATTAGATTTTTTAAATTATCTGCTGCAGAGGCACCAGCTGCTTTAATAAAAAACTCACTATCTTCTCTAATATTTCCTTCAACAATTAAAATATTTAAATTACTCATTTAAACAATTCACCAGTCACACTGTGCTGGTACATTATCCTCATATCATCTTCTGTTAATTTTTTAGGATTTCCTCCAGTAGATGGATCTGCTAATGCCATTTTTGATAATCTATCAAGATCAAAATCTTTTTCATCAATCACTTCTGATAGTTTATGAGGCATATCAAGTTTTTTTCTTAAATCTAAAACCCAGTTAACAAAACCATCAAAAGATCTATCTTTAAGTTCTAAATAATCACAAATTTTAATTATCTTCTCTTCGATAACATCTTTATTAAATGTTAAAACATAAGGCATGAATATTGCATTCGATAAACCGTGATGAATATTATTTAAAGCATTTACTGGATGGCTTAATGAATGAATTGCACCTAAGCCTTTTTGAAATGCAGTTGAGCCCATACTGGCTGCTGTTAACATATTCATTCTTGCTTCAATATTAGATCCATTATTAACAGCTTCTAATAGCCACTTATTAATTAATCTCATTCCTTCTAAAGCAATTCCATCTGCCATTGGATGATAACCTGGTGCACAATAAGCTTCTAAATTATGAGCTAGTGCATCCATTCCAGTTGCTGCAGTCATTTTTGATGGTAACCCAACTGTTAAAACTGGATCTAAAATAACTATTGATGGTAAAAATTTTGGATGAAAAATAATATTTTTTACGCCTGTTTCTTGATTTAATATTACTGACGCTCTGCCAGTTTCAGAACCAGTGCCTGCAGTAGTAGGTACTGCAATAATGGGAGCAATTTTATCTGAATTGGCTTTAGTCCAATTATCTCCAACATCTTCGAAATCCCAAATAGGTAGATTTTGACCTGACATAAAAGCAACAGCTTTACCAACATCTAAACCACTACCACCTCCAAATGCAATAATACCATCACAATTGTTTTTTTTATAACTATCAACACCTTCATTAACATTTGTGCCAGTTGGATTACCAACTACATTTGAATATAATGCAGCAAAAATTCCACCCTCTTTTAAAATTGACAAGGTATTTTTAACAATATCAGATTGAGCTAATCCATTGTCAGTAACAAGTAATGGTTTGTTAATATCTAAATTTTTACATGCTAGAGCAATGTCATTAATTCTATTTTCACCTACCCACATTGTTGTGGGGTAATTCCAGTTGTATTTATGCATATTATTGTTTAATGTTTTTAAAATTTAATATTGTATATCACCTTCTAAAATAATTTTAACTGAAATATTTATGCAAAAAACAATTACACCTATTGATAATACTCTTTATATCGAAAGAAATTATGATGGAGATAAAATAGAAGAAACTATTAGGGGCTCAATGAAAGCTCAAAAAGTGTGGGCTGATCTAGATATTAAAGAAAGAGTAAAGCTGTTAACAAGTTTTGTTGAAGATTTTTTATCAAGAAGCGATCTGATTTGTGAAGAACTAAGTAGACAAATTGGTAGACCTATTTCTCAAGCGGCTGGTGAATTAAAAGGATTTAAAGAAAGAGCTAATTACATGCTATCTATTGCAGAAAAGAAATTAGCAGATATTGATGTAGCAAAAGATGATAATTTTAAAAGTTATATAAAAAGAAAAGCTCTTGGAGTTGTATTTGTAATAGCACCTTGGAACTATCCATACCTTGTTGCGGTAAACTCTATAATACCAGCAATGGCAGCAGGTAATTCTGTTATTTTAAAACATTCTGCTCAAACTCCTTTATGTGCTGAACAACTTTACAAATCAGCTAAAAAAATTCTTCCTGAGGATGTTTTTAATTATTTACATTTAAACCATGAAGATAGTTTAAAAATTGTTTCTGATAAGCGAGTTAATTTTGTCTCTTTCACTGGTTCAGTAAAAGCTGGTTATGATGTTCAAAAAGCAACCCAGAATAAATTTATTGATATGACTTTAGAGCTAGGTGGTAAAGACCCTGCTTATGCTAGGTATGATTGTGACTTAGAAAAAACAGTTGAAAACTTGGTTGATGGATCTTTTTTTAATTCAGGTCAATCATGTTGTGGAATAGAAAGAATTTATGTTGATGAAAAAATTTATAATAATTTTTTAGAATTGTTTGTTTCAAAAACTTATAATTACAAGCTTGGAAACCCTTTAGAAAAAGAAACCAACTTAGGTCCTGTGGTTAAACTATCTGCTGCTGATTTTATTTTACAACAAATGAACTCTGCAATTAATAAAGGTGCTAAAAAAATGATTGATGAAAATAAATTTACATTTTCAAAAGAACATAAAAATTATTTAATTCCTCAGGTTTTAACAAATGTCACTCATGATATGAGTTTTATGACTGAAGAAACTTTTGGACCTTGTGTTGGAATAATTAAAATTAAAGATGAAAGTGAAGCTATTAAATTAATGAATGATAGTCCATATGGTTTGACAGCTTCTATTTGGACAAAAGATATTGAGATTGCAGAAAAAATTGGTAATCAGGTTGAAACAGGCACTTTCTATATGAACCGATGTGATTACCTTGATCCAGCATTATCTTGGACTGGTGTTAAAGAAACTGGAAAAGGCTGCTCATTATCAGAAGTTGCTTATGAAAAATTAACTTCACCCAAAAGCTTTCACCTAAGAAAAGAACAATAAAATGAAATTAGATTTTAAAGGTAAAGCTGCTGTAATCACTGGCGCTAGTGGTGGCATGGGCTTAGAGATTTCAAAAAAACTATCCCAAAACAATATTTCAGTTTTAATGTTAGATTTAAAAAGTCCTAGTAAAGATTTTTTAGATAATAATAGAAAATGTGAATTTGAAAAAGTTGATGTAACTAATTTTAAAAAATTGAAATCATATATCGATAATTTTTACAAAAAACACCGAAGAATAGACTACTTAGTTAATACAACTGGTGTTCTTTGGTTTGATAAAGATGTCTCAGCGGTCAATATAAACCCTAATGTATGGGATAAAGTTTTTGAAATAAATCTAAAATCTATGATGTATCTTTCAAAAATTATTGTGCCTAGAATGATTAAAAACAAATTTGGTTCAATGGTGCATATATCTTCCATTGATGCGTTATCTGGTGATGACAAACCTCAAGATGCCTATGGTGCTTCAAAAGCAGCAATGATTAGACTTTCAAAGTCTTTTGCCATTCAATTTGCATCAAATAAAATTAGATCAAATATTATTTTACCAGGTCCAATAAATACTGAAATGCAGATTAGATGGAAAAAAAATCCTAATGCAAAAAAAAATTTAGAAAAATTTATTCCATTAAATAAAGTGGGTAAACCTGAAGATATTTCAAATGCTTCTTTATTCCTATTAAGTGATCAAGCAAGTTATATTACTGGAACTGAATTGATTGTTGATGGAGGTCTTACGGCTAAGCCGTAATTATTAACTTTAGGCGCCTCTTTCTTGAGGCGCCTAAAAAATATTTATTATCTGTAAGGGTATCCAGCTTTTTCCATTGTGCTTGCATACAACTTAAATGCATCCACAACTTTTTTAGCTCTTGGACTAATACTTGAAGTCTCATCCCAGAATGCTTTAGAGTCGTTTACAACTTTAGCCCATTCATTATCAGGAAGACTTGTTAGTTCCATTTTTTTCCCATTAACACGAAGATCAGCTTCTCCACCCCAATACCAAACTTGTCTATAATAATGAGAGTCATTAATAGACATTCTGTAAAGTGCTTGAAGTTTTGGACTTAATTTGTCCCAAGCTTTTTGATTAGCAAAGTACGATCCAAACCATGCTCCTGTAACAGAGTTAGTTAGCGCATACTTACAGATATCAGCCCAACCCACTTCATATGCCTCAGTAAATCCGCACCAAGCAACACCATCTAGTTCTCCGGTTTGCATAGCAACCTCAACATCATCCCAAGGAACCGTAACTGGTATTAGGCCATATTGAGCTAAGAATTTTCCAGCAGTAGGTACACCAAAAACTCTTAAGCCCTTCATGTCTGCTAAAGAAGTAACTTTTTTCTTCACAGTGAAAAGATGGCAAGGGTCCCAAGCACTTGTACTTAACCATTTAACACCTTTGACTTCACTATATGCTTCATCCCAAATTTCATTTAAACCATAATATTTAAATAAAGCTGGAACATCTAAGCTATATCTGGTTGCAAATGGAAAATACCCTCCAAACACAGAGATATCAACGGGTGATCCCATTGTAGCATCATCACTTTGTACAGCATCTAAAGTACCTGCTTGCATGGCTCTAAATAGTTCATCAGTAGGAACTAATTGATCGGCATAATACAGTTCAATTTCCATTTCACCATAAGCTGCTTTGTTAAAAGCTTCTATTTGAGGCTTTATAACATGTGCACCAAGTGGGGCTCCAGAATACGTTTGTAGCCTCCATTTGATTGGGTTTGATGCAGAATAAGCATAAGGTGCTTTAACAACACTTGCTCCTGCTACACCAAAAGTTAACAAGCCAGCTTTCTTAATAAACGATCGCCTTTTATTTGTTATTATTTTTTTTTCTTTTTTCATTAACTCTCCCTGTTAGTTAAAAAGTATTTGTAAAGCTTATTATAAAAAAAATTATGATTAAACTAAAAAATGAATTATTTTTTTTTATTAAAGATTAATTTTTTCAACTTTAAAACTTAAAGTTGTATTATTATTTTTATAAATACTTATTTGGAAGATAAGTTGCAATTTGAGGAAAAACCATAACCAAAATTAATGCTAAGAGCATTACCAGGAGAAACGGTGTAATAGATCTGTAAATATCAGATAAGGTTATTTCTTTTGGTGCCATAGCCCTCATAAGAAATAAATTATAGCCAAATGGAGGGGTCATATATGCAATCTGACATGTAATTGTGTAAAGAACACCATACCAGATTGGATCAAATCCTAATGAGATAATTAGAGGTACATAAAGTGGCGCCACTATAACTAACATCGCCGTATCATCTAAAAACATTCCCATAAATATGTACGAAAGTTGCATCATAATTAAAACTCCCCAAGGAGTTAAATGCCATCTTTCTATAAATAAAGTTTCAATTGCACGCGCAGCCCCAAGGCCATCAAATACTGCTCCAAAACATAGTGCAGCTAATATTATCCACATAAACATGCAAGAAACACCAAGAGTTTTTCTAAGTGTTGTATCAAGAACTTTTCGAGTAAATCTTTTTTTGTAGATAGATGCTAAAGTTGCAAGTAAAGCACCTACAGCAGAACACTCAACTAAACTTGCTATACCCATTAAGAATAATCCAGTCATGGACATAAATATTACAAATGGAATTATTCCAGCTGTTAAAAGTTTTAGTTTTTCTTTAAGTGGAATATCTCTTTCTTTTTTACTTAATACTGGACCTAATTCAGGTTGAAGACGACATCTTACATAAATATAAATTATAAATAAGGTAGCCATTAAAAGACCCGGTAAAAGTCCTGCAAGCCAAAGTTTACTTACTGGTTGACGTGCGATCATGCCATAAAGAACCATTACAACGCTTGGAGGTATTAAAATTCCTAGCGAACTTCCCGCTTGAACGACACCAGTAATCATTCGTTTATCATAATTTCGTTTTAACATTTCTGGGAGGGCGATAGTTGCCCCAATAGCCATACCTGCAACACTCAATCCATTCATAGCTGAAATTCCAACCATCATGAACATTGTACCAATTGCTAAACCCCCTTTTATTCCACCAAAAAATACATGGAACATTTTATATAAATCACTAGCAATACCTGACTCTGAAATCATAAAACCCATGTAAATAAAAAGTGGAAGTGTAAGCATCGGATACCATTTAAAAAGTTTCCATGTAGCCGTATATGGCATTTCGATAGCTCCATTTCCCCAAACCAACAATGCTGAAATAACAGCTACAAATCCAATTGCACCAAATACTCTTTGACCAGTGAACATCATTGCCAGCATTGTTATAAACATGAACAATGCAATAAATTCATAACTTAGATATTGAGCTAACATTATATTTTAATATTTTTAATTTTTGCGATGTCTTTAATCAGCATTGAGAAAGCTTGTAATAACATTAAAAGTATACCTAATAACATCAAAGATTTTATTGGCCAAAGATAAGGTGCCCATGCAGTAAAAAGCTTTTGTTTATATTCTAATGTATATTGTAAACTTGAAATAGAGCCATAAAGGAGAATTGCTAAAAAAAAAATTAGAAAAATACTGGTAAAAATATCCATTTTAGCTTTTCCCTTTGTTGATAACTTTCCATAGAATAAATCCATTCTAACATGATCATCTGTAATCATAGAATAACCACCACCGAGCAAATAATATGCAGTAAGAGTGAATTGAGCCATTTCTATAATCCACATTAAAGGATAATTGATAATGTTTCTCGTAATGAAAGATAATATTAAAAGAAACATCATAAAAAAAACACCGTACATTACAAATCTGCCAACTTTGGTACAAATGTTGTCTATTATATTTACATAAATTGAAAATATTTTTGGCATAAAGTTCTAATTTTTATTTTTTTTAATTTCTTCTTCACAAAATTTTTTAGCTTCTTTTAGATCTGTAATTTTTGATTTAGATAATTTTTGACTTCCAGCTAGGCAAGCATCGACAGCTCTTTTTAAATTATGATCACTAAAATTTAGAATAACCACCATTCCAAGCACTATAAAAACGAATATTAATATATTTTTTACCATTGAATTTCTAACTTCTTATTTTCACATATAGTGTTTAGCATACTAAACATTAATGGAAAATGTTTAGAATTAAGATCTTGTAAAATTTTTGGTCCGATTTCCAACGCAAGTTGTGCACCCTCTACTGTAATATTTTTCATAAATTTTTCTTTAGCTTCTTTATATAAATATCCTTCACCTAAATATTTTCCCATCAAACTATTTCTTCCTCCTATTGCACTTACATATAGATCACCTAAGCCAGCTAGACCATAAACTGTATCTGCTCTACCCCCATAAAAAGAAACAAATTCAACCATTTCAGAAATTGATCTATGAATTAATGAGGCCGATGTATTTAAATAATATTTAGATTGAATTTCTTTAGGTGCTTTTGAATTGCTTAATCCTTCAGATGCTCCAATTAACATTGAATAAATATTTTTAATTGCACCTGATAACTCAATGCCAGTTAAATCATCTGACACTTCTGTTGAATAATAATTTGTTGATATAATCTTTTTTAATTTTTCTGTTTCTTTAATATCTGGGTTTGCAATAACAGTTCCTGTTCTCATTTTATATGCGAGACCAGCTGCTAAGCATGGTCCTTTAATTGCTGAAACATTTATTTTGGTATGACCTTTTTCTCTTAAAAGCTTTTTAATTTTGTCTGAAAGTGTCATTAATTCGTTCTCTTCTATCGCTAAACCTTTTGTTAATAAAATAATTGGAAGATTTTTTTTATAGTTGTTTACTATTTGGTGAACAAACCATTCAATTCCTATAGAGCTTACTCCTGCAACAATTATATCTACTCCCTCATCAAGAATTGCTTTTAATTTCTCAAACTTTTCTACCTTTAATTTGGATGGTAATTCTATGTTTAAAGCAGGATGAAAGTTGTTGTTAGACTTGATATCTTTTATTAATTCATCTTCAAGATGTGTACCAACCAGCGTCACATCATTTTGGTTTTCAAGACATGGTACAGCAAAAGCTGAACCCATAGCTCCAGCACCAATAATAATAATTTTTTTCATTATACAGTATTTTTTTATATTAATTTTTAGCATTTTGTTGGTAAAGTACAGTTATAAATTTATTAGGGAGAGGTGATTTTATGACAAAAGTAGCAATTATTGGGGCTGGGCCTTGTGGTTTATCCGCTTTGAGATCTTTTGAACAAGCTGAAAAAAAAGGTGAAAAAATACCTGAAATAGTTTGTTTTGATAAACAAGAAGATTGGGGAGGGTTATGGAATTACAGTTGGAGAACAGGATCTGATCAATACGGTGATCCCGTGCCTAATAGCATGTATAGATATCTTTGGTCAAACGGTCCTAAAGAATGTCTAGAGTTTGCTGACTATTCTTTTGATGAGCACTTTGGAAAACCAATTCCATCTTTTCCACCTAGGGAAGTTTTGTATGATTATATTTTAGGTAGAATTAAAAAAGGGAATTCAAAAAATAAAGTAAAATTTAGTACCACAGTTACTAATGTTATTTATAACGGCAGTAATTTTAAAGTTACTTACCGTGATAAAAAAAATGCAACTTCTTCAACAGATATTTTTGATTATGTTGTTGTAGCTAATGGGCATTTTTCAGTTCCATTCATTCCAGAATATCCTGGCATGAAAGCTTTTCCTGGAAGAATAATGCACTCTCATGATTTTAGAGATGCAGAAGAATTTAGAGATAAAAATGTAGTTGTTTTGGGAAGTAGCTATTCTGCAGAGGATGTGGCTCTTCAATGCCACAAGTATGGAGCTAAAAGTGTAACAATAGCTTATAGACATAATCCAATGGGATTTAAATGGCCAAAAGGGATGAAAGAAGTTTTCCACTTAGATAGACTTGAGGGCAATAAAGCAATTTTCAAAGACGGTCATGTACAGGAAACAGATGCTGTAATTCTATGCACAGGTTATCTTCATCATTTCCCTTTTCTATCTGAAGACTTGAAATTAAAGACAGGAAATAGATTGTATCCACCAAAATTGTATAAAGGTGTGATTTGGCAAAATAATCACAAATTAATATATCTAGGTATGCAAGATCAATTTCATACTTTTAATATGTTTGATTGTCAGGCTTGGTTTGCAAGAGATGTTGTAATGGGAAAGATTAAAGTTCCAGATAGTTCGGAAATAGAAAAAGATATAAATAAATGGGTATCGATGGAAGAAAAATTAGAAAGTGCTGATCAAATGATAGATTTTCAGACTGAGTATACAAAAGAACTTCATACTTTATCTGATTATCCAAAAATTGATTTTGAATTAATTAGAAAAACTTTTAAAGAATGGGAACACCATAAAGTAGAAGATATTATGACATATAGAAATAAGTCTTTTTCTTCACCAGTGACTGGGTCGATTGGTCCAAAACATCATACGGCCTGGGAAGTTGCAATGGACGATTCTTTAAAAACATTTTTAGATCAGCCTAAAAAATAAGCCATAAGTTGTAATTGTGTATGATATTTGTAAAAAACCTTAAATCCGTCTCTGATCAAGAATGGACAACAACCGAAAAATATCCAGGTGTTAGGTGGAAGTTTTTAATTGATGCAGATTTTATGGACAGTTCCGGACTTTCACTTGGTTTTGCAGAGATTGCTCCAGGGGGTGACTTAACACTCCACTATCATTCACCTGCAGAAATATATGTAGTTACCAATGGTAAGGGAATACTAAACAAATCTGGTGAACTTGAAGAAATTAAGAAAGGTGATGTGGTTTATATAAAAGGAAACGCAGAACATGCTTTAAAAAATAACGGAAAAGAAACCTTGGAATTTTATTGGATTTTTCCAACAGATCGTTTTTCTGAAGTTGAGTATATTTCAACAAACTAAAATCTTAAGTATATTAGTTAAAAAAATTAACTAAAATATAGGATTATAATGAAGATTGGCTTTATAGGACTTGGAAATGTAGGTGGTAAACTTGCCCATAGTTTATTAAGAAACAAATTTGAATTAACTGTTAGAGATCTAGATAAAAACCTTACAAAAGATTTTAAAAATAAAGGTGCAAAAATTGCCACTACACCTAAAGAATTAGCACAACAAGTTGATTTAATAATAACATGTCTCCCTTCTCCAAAAATTTGTGCAGAAGTGATGGAAGGTAGTGAGGGTGTAATAAATGGACTTACTAAAAATAAAATATGGCTTGAAATGAGTACAACAGATGAGTCTGAAATAAAAAGATTAGGTAAGTTTGTAAGTGAAAAAGGAGCAATACCACTTGATGGCCCAGTTAGTGGAGGTTGTCATAGAGCTGCTACAGGAAATATTGCGATATTTGTTGGTGGTGAAAGAAATGCTTTTGAAAAGATATTACCCGCATTAACTATAATGGGTAGGAAAATTTTACATACTGGAGCACTTGGTTCAGCTACTGTTTTAAAAGTAATTACAAATTATTTAGCCTCTACTCATTTAGTTGCTCTTGGTGAAGCTTGGACTGTTGCTAAAAAATCTAATTTAGATTTATCAAAAGTTTATAAGGGTATAGCTGTTTCTTCTGGAAATTCATTTGTTCATGAAACTGAAAGCCAAGTAATTTTAAATGGCTCATATAATATTAATTTTACAATGGATCTTGTTCTTAAAGATACAGGTCTGTTTGATAATTTAGCGAAAAAATTGAATGCACCTTTGGAAATTTCTCCTTTGATTGTCAAAATATTTAAAGATGGGGAAAAAAAATATGGTTCAAGAGCTTGGTCTTCAATGATTGTTAAGAGAATGGAAGACTTAAACAATGTAGATTTTAGAGCAAATGGGTTTCCAGATGAGTTAATTGATAACGAACAGGAAGAAAAAGGATATGAAATATAATTATTATGCTAAAGTTCAATTATGCTAGATAAGAAGAAATTTTATATTAACGGTCAATGGGTTGAACCAAGCAAACCAAATGATTTTAAAGTAATCAATCCATGTAATGAAGATCCATGTGCAATCATTTCTTTGGGTTCAAAAGAAGATACGAATGTTGCAGTTAAATCTGCAAAAGATGCCTTTGAAACGTGGAAAGAAACTACTAAAGAAGATCGATTAAATTATCTAGAAAAATTACTTTCAGTTTATAAGAAAAGGTCTGGAGAAATGGCTAAAGCTATATCGTTAGAAATGGGTGCACCTATGGATTGGGCAACAGAAGTACAAACTGCCTCTGGCCAATTACATTTAGAAGATTTTATTCTAAGGCTTAAAGATTTTGAATTTGACGAACACTTTAATAAAAAATCAAATAACCATATTTGCTATGAACCAATTGGTGTTTGTGGACTGATTACTCCTTGGAATTGGCCTATTAACCAAATTGCTCTAAAAGTTATTCCAGCATTAGCAACTGGGTGCACAATGATTTTAAAACCTTCAGAAATTGCTCCTATTTCAGGAATGTTGTTTGCTGAAATGATTGATGAAGTTGGTTTTCCAAAAGGGGTTTTTAATTTAGTTAATGGTGATGGAGCTGGAGTTGGGACACATTTATCTGGTCATCCCGATGTTGATATGATTTCATTTACTGGGTCAACAAGAGCTGGAAGATTAATTTCTAAAAATGCAGCTGAAACAATCAAAAGAGTCTGTCTAGAGTTAGGAGGTAAAGGTGGAAACATTGTTTTTGCTGACTCTTACCCCAATGCAGTTAGAGATGGAATTAGGAACGTTATGAGTAATTCTGGACAATCATGTGATGCACCAACAAGAATGTTAGTTGAAAAGTCTATTTATCAAAGGGCTATTAAAGAGGCTGCAGAAGAAGCAAATCTAATAAAAGTAGATGAAGCCTCAAAAAAAGGAGATCATATTGGTCCTGTAGTTTCAAAAACACAATATGATAAAATTATCAATCTAATCAAAAGTGGTGTTGAAGAAGGAGCTACACTAGCAGCGGGTGGACCCGACCTACCAAATAATTTAAATAAAGGTTATTTTATTAAACCAACAATTTTTACAAATGTTACCAATGATATGGAGATAGCAAAAAAAGAAATTTTTGGCCCTGTTCTATCCATCATTCCTTTTGAGACAGAAGATGAAGCAATAGAAATTACTAATAATACTGAATATGGTTTAGGAAATTATTTACAAACTGAAGATAAAGAAAAAGCTCATAGAGTTGCAAAAAAACTTAAATCAGGTTGTGTGTATATAAATGGTAATGCTGCAGATCCAGGAACCCCTTTTGGTGGATTTAGACAATCAGGAAATGGACGAGAAGGTGGAGTATGGGGCCTTGAAGAATACCTTGAGGTTAAAACTGTTACTGGTTGGAAATAATTTATGATTGGATTTGTAATGATCGGAACTAACGATCTAAACAAAGCAATTAAGTTTTATGATATTTTACTTGATGCAATAGATTTAAAAAGAGTAATAACCAATGAAAAATACGCAGGATACTCATCCAAAAAAAATCCTAAAGAAATTGAATTTTATGTAACAAATCCAGTCGACAAAAAAAAAGCGACGTATGGAAACGGTACACAGATATCATTCGCAGTAAAATCAAAAGAAACAGTTGATAAATTTTATAATATAGGAATTAAGTTAGGTGGAAAAGATGAAGGAGCTCCAGGAATAAGATCTGGGGATTATTATTGCTACATTAGAGATCTTGATGAAAATAAAATTTGCTCGTTTGCTAAAATAGATAATTAATATGCACTTAATCCATAGAGGAATTGTAAATAAAAAATACAAAGAAAATCTTTTAAAATCATTTAAACAATCATTTAAAAAAGGGTATGGGATTGAAACAGATATTCATGTCACAAAAGATGGTGAATTTATTTGTTTCCATGATTTTACTTTAAAAAGAACTTTTAAAAAAAATCTAAGCATAAAAAATCTTAATTATTCAAAGATTAATGAGATTAGCACTAAGTTTAATAAGCCAATTCCACTCTTAAAAGACTTGTTGAAATGCTCAAAAAATAAGTACTCTCTTCATATTGAAATCAAACCAATCTTTTCAAAACCTCTTTTAAAAAAACTCTTGAAAGAAACATCAAAATTTACAAAAAGTGTATTCATTTCCTTTAAACACGAAAATATTTACAATCTACTTAAGATTAAAAAAAATACTAAAGTAGGATTATCTTTTTCACCACCAACAAGTATTAAGGAAATAACTGAGAAATCAAATAACAAGAATATTAATTGTCTAATATTAGATAAATCTTATTTAAAAAATAAGAATATCAAAAATTTAAAAATTGAAAAATATTATTATACAATCAAAACTAAATTAGAATTTAAAAAATATAATAAAAAAAATAACTTGATATTTGAAAATATATAAGATTATTTTTTTAAAAAACTTAACCTTCCTAAAATTTCATCTCTGTCCATATAATATCCTTGTAAATGACGATGACCAGAATTTGGATTAAAAGCTGTTCTTCCATGTAGGGTTCTTCTGTTATTAAATGAAAAAATATCTCCTGGTTCTAATCTAAAATTAATTTGGAACTTATCATCGTGCAAAAGATTTCCAAATTTATGATGTGCTTTGTAAACTTTGTCCATAATATCTGGATGGCAATCTAAAGTATCCATAGTTGCTACACTAAATCTTATATCATTATAATCTCCATCTTTAGTTAGCGAAATAGCTGTAGCATGAAAGTTTCTAATTGTTTCTTGGGTGTAGTCCTTATCTCTAAATTTAAGAGGTGTATTTATAAGTGTTTCGAAAATTTCTTTTTCATTTTTTCTTAAATAATCCGCCACTGCAAAACCATCTACTGCTGAAGAATTTCCACCTTCTGCAGAGTTTACCAAACAATGTAAAAATTGATATCCTGGTGGATTTTCAAACCAAGGTAAATCCATGTGATTTCTTAAAGCATGTGCAGTATAGGCAGAATTATTTGGTTTTGGGATATTTATAACTTCAAAAGGAGTATCAAAAAATGTTTGTCTTGTATGGCTAATTCTATTTAAAACAGGAAAAGCAGACTCTTTTTCTATTGGAGCATTTTTAACAATTGCAATCCCTTTATAATGTAAAAGCTCAAGCCACTTTAACAAACCTTCTTCACTATTCAAAATTTTATCATGATCTATAGTTATTGATTTTAAATTTTTCTCTAAAGAGCTATTCCATAATTGATATGGTGAAATAAATTTTTGTTTATTCTTTAATGTATAACAATTTTCTCTTAACCATTTTGGATCGAAGTAACTTGTGTGATTTCCCTCACTCCATTTTACTACTAGTTTACCCTCTTCATTTATTTTTGATTCCTCTACAGTTAAATCTTTTGAAACTTCAAGAATATTAAACATTCTGTGGTTAGAGTCTTTATCATGCGCTGTAGGACAATTATCTCTTAACCAAAAGTAGTTAAAATTACTTTTTTCTCCATCGCTCCATTCAATACTAAGATTAGATTTATTTTTTTCTATTTTTTTAATAACCATCGTTTCTAATGGTTATTTAATTTTTTGTACTTTTCAATGCACTTTATGGTTGTATTAAATGAATTGTTACTTGAATTTGCTCCTCATACATTATTAACTCTGTTCAATAAAACTTAACTTAAGGGAGAGAAAATATGAAGTTTTTAAGAAAATTAATTCTTTCAGCCTTCTTTGTATCAACATTATCGTTAGTAGGTACTAGTGCGAATGCTGCTTGTAAAGCAAGATTGGGAGATTTCGACTGGAGTAGTGCGAACATTCACACTGCAATTAGTGCATTTATTCTTGAAAAAGGATACGGATGTAAAGTAACTGTAACAAAAGGAAGTACAACACCTATTATGGCCGCTCACTACGATGGTCAATTAGATGTAATCACTGAAGTTTGGTATGACAATATTGTTGCTAACTACGAGCCACATGTTGCGGCTGGTACTATTAAAAATATTGGAGTTAATACACCAGATTCTCAGCAGGCTTTCTACGTGGACAAAACTACAGCTGATAAATACAATTTAAAATCTGTTGAAGACATGAAAGATCCTAAAATAGCAGCACTATTTAAAGATCCTGAAAACCCTTCAAAAGGTAGAATGACTAGCTGTATCTCAGGTTGGACTTGTTACACTGTAAACTTAGTTAAACAAAAAGAGTATGGATTAGATGCACTCTATACAAATTTTGATCCAGGTTCTGGGGGAGCATTAGATGCTGCTATCGCAGGTGCTTTCGCTAAAAAGAAACCTATCTTTACATACTATTGGGCACCTACTGGTTTAATGGGTAAAGTTGATTTGGTTAGATTAACTGAGCCTAAGTGGTCTAAAAAATGTTGGGATGACATGTCGGCTGTTGTTGAAAAAATCAAAGCAGAAGGACCAGAGGCATATACGAAATCTTGTGCAAGTGAGTACAGAGATATGGCATTAACTAAATCTGTATTGACTAAATGGGCTGCTGCTCATCCTGCAGAAACTAAGTTCTTGTCACAGTACTCAATTCCTACTGCTACTGTTAACAGAATGTTAGCCTTCTACGAAGATGAATCAGATGGTGATATGGAGTTAACTGCAAAAGAATACTTAAAAAACGAGTCAGCTTGGACAAAATGGGTTCCTGCTGATGTTGCTAAAAAAGTAAAAGCAGCACTTTAATTTTAAGATAAAATAATTTGAGAGAGCCCTTCGGGGCTCTTTCTTTAACGAAATTTAATCATATGTTCAAAGATAAAAAAAATTTATTTAACTTAAGTCTATTAGGAATTTTTATATGGTTATTAATTTCAAGTTACAATTCATCAAAAAGAAAACCTGAAACTGTAGGTGAATTAATTAAAGATTTTTCATGGTTAAGTGATTGGCCCAAATGGTTAGATTTACCCTTAATGCCATGGATTAATAAGATGTTCAAAGCACTTAATGAAAACTATGGTTTTATCTTTGAGGCAATAAATAATGTTTTACTTGCTATGTTAATGGGGCTGAAAAACTTTTTAGTTCAAGCTCCGTGGCCTTTAGTAATTATTGGCGTTGTAATACTTGCTTATTATGCGAGTGGTAAAAAAATCAAAACAACTGTTGC
The DNA here is from genome assembly GCF_047720245.1 of Candidatus Pelagibacter sp. Uisw_137. GTDB lineage: Bacteria > Pseudomonadota > Alphaproteobacteria > Pelagibacterales > Pelagibacteraceae > Pelagibacter. The sequence continues at coordinate 318,397 of NZ_CP159811.1, read as the reverse complement.
AGTTGGTTTTTGTACGTTTTTCATCGGGTTTTTACATCCTCGTTTCTGGGATAAGGCAATTGAAACAACTTCAATCATGTTAATTAGTATATTTTTATGTCTTATCATCGGTGTTCCAATAGGAATTTGGATGTCTAGAGCAAACAGAGTAAGAGAAAAAATTCTTCCTATACTAGATTTAATGCAAACAATTCCAGCCTTCGTGTATTTAATTCCAGGAATAATGTTATTTGGTCTTGGTGCTGTTCCGGCAATTATTGCAACATTTATCTATGCAGTACCTCCATTAGTGAGATTGACAGATCTTGGCATTAGACTGGTTGACACAGAAGTTACAGAAGCAGCAGATGCATTTGGAGCTAGCAAAAAACAGAAATTATGGGGGGTGCAAATTCCACTCGCACTACCTAATATAATGCAGGGAGTTAACCAATGTACAATGATGGCATTATCAATGGTTGTTATCGCATCAATGATTGGAACAAGAGGTTTAGGTGATGAAGTTCTTCTAGGTCTTCAACAATTAAATGTTGGTAGAGCCGCAGAAGCAGGAATAGCAATTGTATTATTGGCAATTGTGCTGGATAGAATTACCCAATCTTATGGCGAAACGCTCCAAGAAAGAAATTCTCCAACCAAGGAAGCAAAAAAATAATGTCAAAAATAGAAATTAAAAATATCTATAAAATTTTTGGCAATAAACCACAATCTATAATGCCCATGGTTAAAAATGGTGGGACAAAAGATGACATTCTAGAAGAAACTGGTCATACGGTAGGATTAGATAATGTTTCTTTAAATATAGAAGAAGGTGAAACTTTTGTTTGTATGGGTTTATCTGGTTCAGGAAAATCTACATTAATAAGACATATGAATAGACTAATTGATCCTACAGAAGGTGAGATTCATATAGATGGTACAAATATAATGAATTGTACGCCCGATCAATTAATTGATTGGAGAAGAAATCGTATTAGCATGGTTTTTCAAAGATTTGGTTTATTCCCACACAAAACTGTGATGCAAAATGTTGGCTACGGTCTAGAGATGCAAGGTAAATCAGAAGAAGATAGAGATAAAATTGCTATGGAAAAAATTGATGACGTTGGTCTTAATGGTTTTGAAAACCAGTTTCCAAATCAATTATCTGGTGGGATGCAACAACGTGTTGGTTTAGCAAGAGCTCTAGCAACAAACTCAGATATCATGTTAATGGATGAAGCATTTAGTGCATTAGATCCTTTAATTAGAAGTGATATGCAAAAACAATTGATAGATCTTCAATCAGAATTAAAAAAAACAATAATTTTCATAACTCATGATTTAGACGAGTCATTAAGGCTTGGAGATCATATTGGGATATTAAATGCTGGTAAATTAGTCCAAGTTGGAACACCCATAGATATAATAATGAAACCTGCAGATGATTATGTAAAAGCTTTTGTTAAAGATGTTAATAGAGCAAGAGTAATAAAAGCTAAAATTATTATGAAAAATGTAAATGAAGTTAACGGAATTGATAAATCAAATTTAATTAAGATTCAAGAAGATCAGTTTATTGAAGAATTTTTACCTCAAATAGTTTGCACAAGTGCTAACTGTGAAGTTGTTGATAAAAGTGGAAATATTAAGGGATATATAACTAATAAAGAACTTCAAGAATCTTTAACCAAGTCTTAATTAATGGTTAACCAATCATTAAAAAATAAAAAGATTATTATATCAGCTGGTGCTTCTGGGATTGGTTGGGCAACTGCAAAAATTTGTCTTGCTAGAGGTGCTTATGTTTATCTTTGTGATATAGACAGTAAATCTCTAGGTAAATTAAACAAACACCCTTTAAACAATAAAAAATTATTTTCTTATCTTTGCGATGCTTCAAATGAATATCAAGTCTCTGATTTTTTTGAAAAAGTTAAAAAAAAAACTAATAAAATTGATGCTTTAATTAATAACGTAGGCATTGCTGGACCTACAGGCTCTCTTGAAAAATTAAAATCAAAAGATTGGGAAAATACTTTGCATGTAGATGTTAATAGCCACTTTTATTTTACTAAAAAATCTATACCTCTAATTAAAAAATCTAAAAATGGCTCTATAGTTAATATTTCTTCAACGGCTGGAATACTAGGCTTTCCACTGCGTTCTCCATATGCAGCAAGTAAATGGGCAATCATTGGTGTTACAAAAACGTTAGCCATGGAACTTGGAAAATTTAATATAAGAGTAAACGCTATATGCCCAGGAACAATTAAGGGTGACAGAATGAAAAGAGTAATTAGAGATAAAGCAAAATTTACAAAAGTTTCTGCAAAAGCAATTGAAAAAGATTTTGTTTCAATGAGCTCAATGAAACAATGGATCTTAGAAGAAGATATTGGAAAAATGTGCTCTTTTTTAATTTCTGATGACTCAAGTAAAGTTTCGGGACAAGTAATCTCTGTAGATGGTCACACAGAAAGAAATGATTAATTTATCTTAATTTTTTTTCGTATTTCTTCCTAAGTTTTTGAAGCTCAACTAAATAATCGTCTCTAATATTTGAAATTTGAACAACTGATTTTCCTTTAGATTGTTTTTTAGTTCCTTCAACTAATCTATTAATTAGTTTATTTGATAATTTTGGAGCTTTTAATTTTGTCCATGGCAATTTTAGAGCTGGCCCAAATTGTTCTAACATATGCTTCATTCCAGATTTTCCTCCAGCTAAATGAAAAGTTAGAAAAGTTCCCATTAATGACCATCTTAAACCTGGTCCATCTTCAATTGCTCTATCTAAATCCTCTGTAGTTGCATGCCCTTCTTTAATAATATGTAGTCCCTCTCTCCATAAAGCTTCTTGTAATCTATCAGATAGATATCCTGGCAATTCATGTTTAACCATTATCGGGTTCATAGAAATTGATTTATAAAATTTTTTAGCTTTGTTTAAATATTTCTTTAAAGTTTTTTTTCCAGGTACAATCTCCACTGCAGGTAACAAATAAACAGGATTAAATGGATGTCCAATCATTGTTCTTTGGGGGTTTATACATTTTGAATAAATTTTTGTTGGTAGTAAACCTGAAGAGCTTGATGAAATAATTGCATTAGGTTTTGCATATTTTCCAATAGTACTCATCAACTTAGTTTTTAAAGCATAGTTTTCACTTGCACATTCTTGAATCAGATCTGCATCTCTTAAAGTTTCTTCGATAGAGGTAAAATATTTAAAATTTTTAAGATTAAGTTTTTTTTTATTAAAAAGTTTTTTTACATAAGGCCAAGTTCTTTTAATCTCAGCTATTAAATTTTTTTTTAATTTAATATCTTTGTCATAAGCATATACAATTTTGTTATGTGCTAAGCATCGAATAATCCAACCTGCTCCAATTACCCCAGTTCCAATCACTGCGACTTTATTAATCTTGGTAGGCATGGTTTTTATTTGTGTTTTGTGAGTTTTAGTTTTTCCCGTGTTTCTGCTGGTGTCATTGGCATGTAACCAATTTCATCAATAATTCTTATAGCTTTTTCAACTAATTGAGCATTAGTTGCAAGCTTACCTTTTGACAAATATAAATTATCCTCTAATCCAACCCTTGGATTTCCTCCCAATAAAACTGTTTGAGCAACGAAAGGCATTTCATTTTTTGAAATTGCAAACCCAGACCACACACCTTCTTTTGGCATAATGTCTAACATAGCTTGCATTGCTAAAGTAGTTGCTGGAGCACCCCATGGAATACCTAAGCACATTTGAAACATTGGTGGATCACTTAACAAACCTTCTTTATATAGTTGAGCTCCAAACCACATATTACCTAAATCAAAAGCTTCAATTTCTGGTTTAACACCAATTTCTTTTAATCTCTTTGCTGCCTTCCTTAAATCATTCGGTGTGTTTACTGTGATTGTTGAGCTATCACCAAAATTTAAAGTACCTGCATCAAGTGTACAAATCTCAGGAAGAAATTGTTCTGCATTAACAATTCTTTCCATTATATTTGCCATATCAGTCATTGGACCAAAATCTAAAGGGTTATCTCCTTGACCAATATCTAAGTCACCCCCCATACCTGTGGTTAAATTTATTATTATATCTGTTTCGCTTGAACGTACTCTATCAACTACCTCTTTATATAATTCTAATCTTCTGCTTGGAGTTCCATCTTCTTCTCTTACGTGAATATGTGCTATTGCAGCTCCGGCCTTTGCGGCTTCAATTGAAGCTGTTGCAATTTGTTCTGGAGTTTTTGGTAAATCTGGGTGTTTACTAGCAGTATCACCTGATCCAGTTACTGCACACGATATAAAAACTTTATTGCTCATAATTTATAATTTAAATATAGTTTAATTTATCAAAAATGGAAATAACAGAATTACAAAAAGATCTAGCAGCCACTTTTAGATGGACTGCAAGATTAAATATGCACGAAGGTGTTGCAAATCACTTTAGTGCGTGCATTCCTGGTTCTTCGACAGATTTTTATGTAAATAAAGCTGGTGTACATTTTAGCCAAATTAAAGCTAGTGATTTAATTTTAGTAACTAAAGAAAATATAAACGATTTAAAAAATAAACCTGAGTTAATTGACCCAACAGCAATAAATATTCATGGTACTATTCATCAAAAAGTTCCACATGCAAAATGTATTTTTCATGTACACTCAAAATACGCAACAGCCTTATCAACCCTTAAAAATCCGACCTTGCCACCCATTGATCAAAATACAATGATATTTTATAATAGAGTTTCGATCTTTAATGAATTTGGAGGATTGGGATTTGAAAATGAATCTATTAAAATGGCAACTGCTCTAGGCAATAAACAACATATGTTGCTAGCTAATCATGGAATTATCACTACGGGTCAGACAGTTGCAGAAGGTTTTAATTATTTATATTATTTTGAGAAAGCAGCAGAAACATATTTGACTGCTTTATCTACTAACCAAAAATTAAACATAGTAAGTAATGAGATAGCTGAAAAAACAGCTCAAGAAACAAATAATTATCCAATTGATTTAGCTAAGATGCATCTAGATCAAATAAAATTAATTTTAGATAAAGAAGAACCAGAATATAAAAATTAAATGTCTGTACATATAGCTAATCAAATTATTAAAAAAGAATGGACTGATTACAATAATCATATGAACATGGCTTATTATGTATTGGTGTTTGATCAAGTATGGGAAGTTATGCTTGAGAAATTTAAGATGGGTGAAAATTCTGCTAAAACAACGAATATGAGTACCATGGTGGTTGAGACTTACACAACCTATAATAACGAGGTTAAAGAAGGCGACGAAGTAGAAATCAATTTAACATTTTTCGATCATGATAAAAAAAGATTACATTATAAAATGGAAATGATTGAAAAATCATCGCAAAAATTGTCAGCAACTCTAGAAATGTTATCTTTATATATTGACTTAAATAAAAGAAAAGTGTCAGAATTTGAAAATGATAAATTAAAAGTAATGGACAATTTTATAAATCTTAACAAATCAAATTTTAATAATGATAATTTAGTAATTACTGGAAAATTAAAAAAATGATGGAGATTAAATTATTATCAGGAGCTTTAGGTGCTGAAATCAAGGGTATTGATTTGACTGATGTTTCAAACGAAAATTTTACAAAAATCAATAATTTACTTTTAGAACATAAAGTAATTTTTTTTAGAGATCAGCCTATTACTCAGGATCAGCAAGTAGCTCTTGCAGAGAAATTTGGGCCCTTAGAAACACATGCTTATGTGAAAGGATTAAATGATTATCCAGAGATTGTAAGAATTATAAAAGGAAAAGAAGAAAAAAATCAATGGGGAGAAAATTGGCATAGCGATGTAAGCTACAATTCAAAGCCAACTAAAGCTGTCATTCTTAAATCATTAAAAATACCCCCTGTTGGTGGTGATACATGTTTTTCTAATATGGAATTAGCATGGGAAACACTGGATCCTGAAATTCAAGAAAAGATAAAAGATAAAAAAGCAATTCATAGCTCATTAGGAGCAGAATTTTTCATTGATAACTACAAATACATGGAAGGAAATGAAAAAAGAAATTATGATTCTTATTCTAATGAACATCCAATTGTTAGAACCCATCCAGAATCGGGTAAAAAAATTTTATTTGTTAATTGGACTTATACAAAACAGATTATTGGTTTTGATAAAAATGAAAGTGACCAATTATTAAAAGAGATATTTGAACATCAAGCCAGACTAGATCTTACTTGTAGATTTAATTGGACTGAAAATGCAGTTGCTATCTGGGATAATAGAAGTGTCATTCATTACGCTATTGCAGATTTTTTTCCTGGCAGAGGCCTTGGGTATGAAAGAATAATGGATCGTATTGCAATTGAGGGTGATCAACCCCAATAAAATTAATATGAAATTTGATTATTTAATTATTGGAGCAGGATCAGCTGGGTGTGTTCTTGCCAATCGTTTAACAAGCAATGGGCATTATAACGTGGCTTTATTTGAAGCTGGAAAGCCAAGTGATATTTGGAAAGTAAACATGCCACTTGCAATTCTTTATACAATGCATGATCCAAAATATAATTACAAATATTATTCAGAGCCTGAACCTTATTTAAACAATAGAAAACTATTTTGCCCAAGAGGAAAAATGATTGGTGGATGTTCAGCTCATAATGGAATGGTTTATGTGAGAGGAAATCCTAATGATTATCAAAGATGGGCTTCGTTTGGTTTGAAAGATTGGTCTTATGAAAAAGTTTTGCCCTATTTTAAGAAAATAGAAACTTGGTCTGAAGGTGAAAATGATTATCGTGGTGGAAATGGAATTTTACCAGTAAACCAATCTAAAAATAAAAACCCTTTATTTAAAGCATTTGTCAAATCTGCAGGAGAGGCTGGGTACAAAGTTAATGAAGATATGAATGGTAAAGATCAAGAGGGTTTTGGAATGTATGATGTAACTATTCATAAAGGTGAAAGAGCTAGCGTTTCAAAATATTATTTAAATCCAGCTAAAAAAAGAAAAAATTTAAAGGTTTTTACTGATGCATTTGTTGAAAAAATTATTTTTGATGGAAAAAAAGCAATAGGCATTGAGGTAAAAATTAAAAACAAAATTGAAAAAATTTATGCAAATAAAGAAGTTATTTTAAGTGGAGGAGCTATAAACTCCCCCCAATTATTAATGCTTTCAGGTGTTGGGCCAAGTGAACACTTAAAAGAAAAAGGAATTAATATTATTCATAATCTTGAAGGTGTTGGTAAAAATTTACAAGATCATTTAGAAACTTACGTTCAGCAAGAATGTAAAACATCAGATACCTTATATTCATATGTAAATAAGCTGAATATGATGAGAATTGGTATTCAATGGTTTTTGTCTAGAACAGGACCTTGTGCCACTTCATTTTTAGAGGCTGGTGGTTTCTGTAAATCCTCTCAAGAAAGAGAATACCCAAATATACAGTTTCATTTTTTTCCAGCTTTTGTAATTGATCACGGATTAGTTGATCCTGATCGTCATGGCTATCAACTACATGCAAGTCCTAATCATCCAAAAAGTAGAGGTCACATTACTTTAAATAGTTCTAATCCTTATGATTATCCTAAAATTAAGTTTAATTATTTAGAACATGAAGATGATCTTAAACAAACAATTGAATGTATTCATGTTGCAAGAAAGATACTTGGTCAAAATTCTTTAAAACCTTTTGCTGGAAAAGAAACTGGACCTGGTGAACATGTGCAAACAGATGAATTATTTGAAGAATACATTAGATCTAAAGCTGAAACAGCTTACCATCCATCTTGCACTCTAAAAATGGGTACAGACAATAAGGCTGTAGTTGATGAAAAACTTAAAATTCATGGTCTTGAAAATATTAGAGTGGTAGATGCATCTGTAATGCCTGAAATCACAAGTGGAAATTTAAATGCTCCAACAATAATGATAGCTGAACGAGCATCGGATTTTATTCTTAGTTCATGATGCCTGCTCAAAATAACGCTAAAGGTATTCTTTTTATTTTATTTGGGATGGCATTTTTTTCTATTCAAGATGCTTTAATTAAATTCATCTATGAGGATTCAGCTTTATACGAATTATACTTCGGAAGAACTTTTGTGGCGTTAATTTTATTGGTTTCATATCTTAAATTTTCAAAAAAAAAAATTAATTTAAAAACGCATTACCTTTTTTTAACAATTGTCAGAGTTATATGTTTCTTTTTCGGATTTAGTTTTTTCTATATTTCACTGACATACATGTCTCTTGCAATGGCGAATGCACTTTTTTTTTCAAGCCCTTTTTTTGTTTCAATTTTGGCTACTATTTTCTTAAAAGAAAAAGTTGGTATTAGAAGATGGTCTGCAATTTTTGTTGGGTTTATAGGGGTGTATATTATTTTAAATCCAAACTTTAGTGATTTTGATTATATGAAATTAGCACCTGTTGCTTGTGCGCTATGTTATGCAGTGTCAATGACAATTACAAAAATAACTTCAGACAAAGATAATGTTTATACTCAGATGATACATTTATATTTGGGTGCAATTTTAATCAGTATATTATTTTTTATTTTTACAGGTAAAGGACAGTTTGATAATTTTAATGATCCAACATTTCAATTCATTTTTAGAGAATGGTTTACAAATCCATCACATGCCTGGCCTTTTATTGTTGTGATGGGATGTATTGGTGCATTTGCATTTTATTTTATTTTAAATGCATACAGTATTGCATCCCCCTCTGTTGTTTCTCTTTACGAATATTCTTTAATAATTTGGTCAATATTAACGGGGTATTTTTTATTTAATAATATTCCAACTCTAAGAACTTTTATAGGTGTTTCAATAATTATAGGAGCAGGGCTATATATTTACTTAAGGGAAAAAGCAAAAGACCAAATGATAGTTACTGATACACCAACAAGATAATGAGAAACTACATACCAACTATTAATATTTCCTCATTATTAAAAAATAACTTTAGTTCAATTTCTTCAAAAAAAACTATACAAAAAATTGAAGCTGCATGTGTTGATGTTGGTTTTTTTCAAATCATTGGACATGGGATCAGCAAAAAAAATATTGCTAATATTTCAAAAGTTGGAAATAATTTTTTTAATTCATCTATTAAGAATAAAATGAAATTAGCACCAAAGAAATGGAACCAATTAAATAAAAATGTTTATAGAGGTTATTTTCCAAATGATGTTAACGGAAAAGAAGGATTAGATATTGGAGATCCAAAAGTAACAAAAAAAGATGCATTAAAATTAAAAAATCAATACATAGAATACCTTGAACTTAATAAAGTTATAAATAAAAAATCAATCAATATATTGAGTGATTATTTCAATCAATTATTTATTTTAGGAGAGATTTTATTTAAAGGTGTCATTAAACTTTACAAAAAAGATGTTTCGAATTCAAAATTAGCTTTTTCTAGATTAAAAACTTTAAGCACTTTAAGATTTAATTGTTACTCAAATCAACAAAAACCAGTCGAAATATCTAAACAAGATGGAGCTGCTTTAGGATGCGAAACGCATGTTGATAGTGGGGTTTTTACAATTTTATATCAGGACAAAAAAGGAGGACTTCAAGTACAAAATAGAAAAACTAAAAAATGGCACAGTGTCCCTCATAACAAAAATGCCTTAATTGTAAATACAGGTATGGCTTTACAATTTCTAACTAAAGGAAAATTTAAAGCTACAAATCATAGAGTTCTTTGGAATAAAACTAAAAGAATGTCTATTCCTTTTTTCTTTGAGCCTTCTTATGATTTTAAGATGAATTATTCTTTTTTAAGTAAATCATTAAAAAATAAAGGTAATAATATTTTTTTTTATAAATTTTTAAATAAATCTCTAAAAAAATTTGTTGAATATCAAAGATAAAAAATAATTTTATATTAATATGGATCCTATTGTTTTTACTGCTGTTATTATCGCGTCAATGTTCCATGCTACATGGAATGGAATGGTTAAAAAACATTCAAATAAAGTTACAGCTCTTTCGGCTATTATTCTTGGACATGTCCCAATATCAATAATTGCTGTAATTTTTCTTCCCATGCCATCCTTTGATTCTTTGCCATATATAATTGTCAGTGCATTTATCCACCAAGGTTATAATTGGTTTTTATTAAAATCTTACAGCGTTGGTGATTTAACAAAAGTTTATCCTATTGCTAGAGGATTTGGTCCAATTATTGCAACAATAATATCTATTTTTTTTTTAGGATTAATAATAAGTAAAGCTTCAATATTATCAATAAGCCTTGTTTGTGCTGGCATATTAATCATCAGTCTTTTTGGTTATAAAACCATAAATAATTTAAGTATTATTAAATACTCCTTAATTACTGGCTTCTTTATAGGGCTATACACAGTTATTGATGGTTATGGTGCAAGAGTTAGTTTATCCGCAATAAGTTATATGAGCTGGGGATTTATACTAAGTGCAATGTTGTTTCCAATTCTCTTAAAAATTAATAAATATGATAATATTTTTAGAAACATTATTAATGACGGTAAAGCTATTTTTTGGATTGGTGGATCTATATCATATTTAGTCTATGGAGTTGTTATTTGGGGATTTACTAAAGCACCCATACCAATGGTTAGCGCCTTAAGAGAGAGCAGCATTGTATTTATAATATTTATTGGTATTTTTTTCCTAGATGAAAAAATTAATTTAGCTAAAATAATTTCTATTATATTAATTTTTTTAGGTGTTATAGGATTAAAAATATTTTAAAGAAAATTAATATTAGTGGATATCAATATACAATAATACTTACTAATCTATACCAAGATGTTTTTTTCTTTGCCCAACCCAAGTTCGAATTAGATGGTCAAATACTAGGCCTATAAAGGCAACACAAATACCCAGTGTTAGCCCAATACCTGCACCTTTTTTATCAGATATGGCTTTTAAAATATATTGTCCCAAATCCTCTGTTCCAATAAATGCTCCAATAATTACCATAAATAACGCAAATACAATTGTTTGATTTAAACCAAGCATCATGTGAGGAAGTGCTAAAGGGAATTCTATTTTTAACAACCTTTGTATCTTTGTTACACCTGACATTGAAGCAGCATCATGCAATGAAGCTGGAACACTTCTTAATCCTTCAATAGTATATCTCGTTGCAGGTATAGTTGCATAAACAACTACTGCAATTAATACTGATGTGTCTGTAACTCCAAAAAGCATCATTACTGGAATTAAGTATACAAATGAAGGGAATGTTTGAAAAATATCACAGACTCCTAACATAAAACTTGTTGTATGCTTATTCTGAAAACATAAAGTTCCAACAGTAAAGCCAATTATGCAAGATAAGATAACTCCAAAAGTTGCCATATATGTAGTAACTAAAGCTCTGTCCCACCACGGACTTAATGCTATAAATAACGTCAAAGCACCCACTACAAAAGCTGAACGTGTTCCTCCAATTATATATCCAGCACCCATAACCAAAACAAATGTTGCAACAATAGGCATACGTAAATAAGAAGCACGCATAGGCTGCAATACATCTACTATTAACCATGTATTAAAAATTTTTAAAGTTTGAAAGAAAGTATCCCAAATCCAATCAACACCTTTGTTCCAAAAATCTGCAGTTGATATTCCCTTGTTATGCGGAATTTCATATAAATAATTAAAATCTTCTTTAAAATAAAAAGATCCTACATAAGCAAATATGATTCCAATCAATATTGCACCAGAAAAAAATAATGTATTTTTATAGCGCTGAAAAAAAGTTAAGTTACCAAAATAATCTATTTGCTTATTTGCCCAAGCTAAAGATAATTTATCTAGCAATATCGCAATCAAACTAATACATAAACCTGCTTCCAATGCCAATCCGATGTTCAGCTGATTTAAAGCTAATAATAAATTAAATCCTAAACCTTTGGCGCCTATAAACGCTGAAATTACTGCCATAGAAAAACACACCATGATAACTTGATTTACTCCAATCAAAATATCTCTTCTTGCAGTTGGGATTAGTACTTTAAACATAAGTTGAAAATTATTACATCCACTCATTCTACCAGCTTCAATAACTTCAGGTGATACTCCTCTGAGACCTAACAAAGTCAGTAGTATCATTGGTGGAACAGCTACAACCATAGTTATAATTACTCCAGCATGATCACCAACACCAAAAAGAACAATCGCAGGAACCAATACTGCGTATTGAGGCATAGTCTGCATAACCAAAAGTATTGGGTATAAAGCTTTCTCTACACGTTTACTTTTAAATGCTGCAATCCCTAAGCTCAAACCAAAAATAAAAGATAGTGGTGCTGCAACTAATATAAAAGAAAGTGTTTGCATCGAAGGTTTCCATTGACCAAAAATAGAAATATAAATCATAACTATAGCAGCGAATAACGCTAAACCTTTGCCACTTAATTTATATCCAAGTATTGCTGCACCCGCTGCAACAATTGTCCAAGGTAGTCCTGGCAATTCTGCCCATGAATTTTCACTTATCCAGTCCCAACTTGTAAATGCAACAATAGTTTCAACACCACCTAATAAAATCTCTCTAATTAATTCTATTAGAAATGTTATAAATGAGGTTAAATTTCTTGTTATTTGTAAAACTAGAGGTTGGGTTTTAAACTCTTGGGTGTCTTCATTCCAAAATTCCATTGGCATCCAATCATTCATTAAAAAGAATAATGAATCATTTATCCATATAGGTAACCATCCAAGTAAAGGTGGTAGTCTCCAAAAAACATCAAATGCGTAATATCTTACTTCTGCACCAAAGAGCGTATAAGTACTTTGATTTGGATCTTTAATAAATTCTGCTTGACCCCTAATAAATTTATAAGTTTCTGGAACTTCAATTGCAAAACATAAAGTAAAAAAAGCAACTAACAAGAATAACCATTGAAATACTTTTGGATATTTTTTTAATAATTCCATATTTTAATCATTATTTTTTTTTCCACCAAAAACTGTATGTATTATTTTTGATGGATGAACAGTGCCAACAATTTGATTATTTTCGTCAATTACAGACACTGACTTTTCTTGAGTTAAGATTTTTTCAGCAACATTTTCGATTATTTCATTTCTTAAAACTTTTAAATCACTTAAATTTTCATTATTTGGTTTTTCCATCACATCTTCTATTTTTAAAACCTTCTCTCTAGGGACTTCTTCAGTAAATTTTTTTACATATTCTGTTGCTGGATTTAACACAATGTTAGCTGGGGTATCCAATTGTTCAATTATACCATCTTTCATTATTGCAATACGGTCAGCAAGTTTTAAAGCTTCATCAAAATCATGTGTGATAAACATAATTGTTTTTTGTAATTTTTCTTGAAGTCTCAAAAATTCATCTTGCATCTCTTTTCTAATTAATGGATCTAATGCAGAAAATGGTTCATCTAAAAACCAAATATCAGGTTCAACCGCTAATGATCGAGCAATACCTACTCTTTGCTGTTGTCCACCAGAAAGTTCTCTTGGAAAATAATTTTCTCTACCATCAAGACCAACAAGCTTAACCATTTCCATTGCTTTATTGATGCTATCTTTAATTTTAATACCCTTTATTTGAAGTGGGAAAGCAATATTTTCCACAACCGTTTTGTGAGGAAGTAAAGCAAAGCTTTGAAATACCATACCCATTTTATTTCTTCTAAGTTCAATTAGTTCTTTATTGCTTAATGAAAGCAAATCTTGACCTTCTATAAAAATTTTTCCAGCAGTTGCATCTGTTAATCTAGAAATACATCTTAACAATGTTGACTTCCCTGAGCCTGATAAACCCATCACAACTAACATTTCACCTTTTGAAACCTCAAAAGAGGCATTATTCACACCCACTATACATCCGTTTTCTTGAAATGTTTTAGCGTCTACATTTCCATTTGCATCTTGAAGCATCTTTTTGGCATTTGTTCCAAAAATTTTATAAACAGATTCACATTTGATTACTGTATCAGTCATAATGTTTTAATAAGTTATACGAAATAAAAATAAAAAACACTTTTTATATTATTTATACTTATCGTTTTTCTCCTTAAAAATTTTTAATAAAATAAACTCTTGTATCAATTCCAGTACTTAAAAAATTTAAAACCTCTCCTTTAACAGTAATTATTTCATCTACCCCAACATTATTTCCACTAACTGTAAAACCTGCAAAGCATTTATTATTTTCCTTATTCCATTTAACAAACGTTTCATCAATTTTATTTCCATTAATAGTATAAATATGATGTGCTCTAAAATTTAAAAAATTGGCACCCATAATTGCACGCTGAGGAATAATCTTTGTTGCGTTGCAGACTTTTTCATATTGTTCTAAAGACAACTTATAATGATCAGTTCCATCATAAAATACTAAAATTCCTGATGGCAAACTTGAAATCAGTTCATTTTGCTTTCTTGTCTCCGCAATTCTTTCTTCTTCTTTTTTCATTTTAGCAATTAGCTCTTCACCCTCACCAAAAATATTATTTAGGATAGCAAAGGAAAAAATTACAATAATTGTTAATATGATAAGACCTCCAAATTGTCTAACTGGCTCAGATATCTTCTTTAATTTATTTGAATATATATTTTGTAACATTTTTATCTATTCTTGAAATTTGCCATTTTTCCAAATTCCTTTTTTTTCTTTTCCGTCAGACCATGTAAATGTTCCCTCTCCATTCATAAACCCATTGGCCCATTCCCCATTATAAGTTGCACCGTTTGGAAAGGTCAGAATACCCTTTCCACTCCACACACTATTTTTAAACTCACCTTTATAAATATATCCATTAGGCCAAATCTCAACTCCTTGTCCTTGTTTTTGTGTGCCAATCCAATTGCCTTCGTATGTTGTCTTGTCAGTGTAAGTCCATTTACCAAAGCCATCTTTGCAGTTTCCTTCACAACCTGTCTTTCGAGCTGATACTGATGTTGCAACTAAAAAACTTAAAGCTATATAAAATAAATATTTTTTCATTTTTTTAAATTTAGCTACACATGTAAAAAGAAATATTTTTTTCAAGATTATCACTTTTTATACCTATTGTAATTTCGTGAACTAATTCACCCGATTTTCTGTTAATTATACCCGATTCTGAGTAATTTTTTCCTTCATCAAAAGCTTTGAATAAAACTATGTCTTTATTTACAACTTTTACTTCAAATCTTTCAGTTTGTGAGAGGAACATTGATAACCCGTTGATCAAAAGTTTTTCTGGTTGTTTTGCATCGATTTCAAATTTATCTAAATTTTGATTATCTAAATCTTTTGCTAAAAAAGTTTTATAATTATATTCTGAGTTCTTGAGTATTTTCTTTTCTAATTCACATACAAAACCAATTTTAATATCCTCTTGTATGTCTATATTTTTTGCAAAAGAAGAATTAAAAACTAATAGACTGATAGATATATATAAAAAAAACTTTATCATTTAATTAAAAAGTCCGTAATTTGAATTTGTGCGAAAGCACATTCTTTAAAAAAATCCCTCCCAACATTGTTGGGAGAGATTTCAATTTATTAACTGTTACCCTTATTTAGTAAAAGCTTGCCAAACACTCTTATTATCAGCCAACCATTTTTTAGCTGCATCTTCATGAGTCAATTTGTCAAGGTCAACTAAAGCAGCCATTGCACCAATGTGACTTGTAGAGAATGACATTTTTTTAAATGCCGCTGCTGCTGCTGGATGTGTTTTTGGAAAGTCTGCAGTTACAGCTTTTTTCAAATAACCATCTGGCGAACCACATTTTCCATCACCACCGTCTTCTGGTCTACAACCTGCTGAATATGGAGGGAAATCTATAAAAGTAAAACCAGCACCATCTGTGAAGTTTGGTGTCCAGTTAAATATTATAGTTCCTCTTCCTTCTTTTTCAGCCGCTTTAAGTTCAGCCCAAAGTGCATCTGCACTTCCAGCAAATTTAACAGTCCAAAGATCTCCAAGTCCTAAAGCATCAACCCTTTGAGGTATTAAATCTCCATGCCAACTTTGTGGACCTTCTAACATTCGTCCTTTTCCACCTGAATCAGGTGTTGTAAAGTTTTTAGCACAAGCTGGATTTTTTAATGCAGTCCAGTCTGGAAGACCAGGACATAGTCCTTTTTCAGCAACCCAGTTTGGATAACCCATATCTTCAAGAGTTCTAGCTTCATGATCTCCCCAGTCAACCAAACCACCTTTGTCTAGTGCCGTAGTAAATGATTTTCCAAACGCAGATTCCCATACTTCATGAGATAAACTTACATCACCGATACGAATTGCTTCATAAACAGCTTGTGAGTCTGTGTTTACATATTTTACATTATTTCCCATACTTTCGAAAATTCCACCAATAACATGAGCCATTACAATTTGGCTAGACCAGTTATGAGTTGGAATAACGATAGGTTTTTTACTATCTGCTGCATTAGATACTCCAGCAAAACTAACTGCTGAAATTACCAAGGCAGATATTAATGATACTATTTTTTTCATTATATTCTCTCTCCTTAATATTAATGTTTAAGTAAGTATGTTCTCACTTATTAAATTTATAGTCAATGACCTTTGATTATATTAAGCTAATGTTAAAATATTTAAATTTATACTGGCAATGCTGCATACTAGTAACGATATACGAAATCCTGGCTTAAGAATATTACCACCTGGAGTTGAAAGATATTTTGTAAGAGGTGGTGGACTTTCTGTAATAGAAGTTTTACCAGAAGATAAAATAGATATTATTAATGAAGAAGGAAAACAAATTTGTGAAATAATTGTTTTTAACTCAGAAGGCAAATCGGATCAATCTATTTTAAATTTAAAAGAAAATGCTAATGCAGACTTTTCAAAAAAAACTATTTCTAGAGATGAAAAAATTTCAAGACTGCTAAAGAAAAAAAACTTTGATTTAAGTAATGCTAAATCATCAATTATTTTTAATAATGATTGTATGATGGGTGAAAAAATAACACTGACTTCAAAAGATAAATGTGTAGTTATGATTGCTGCACCTGGTGATGCAATGAATGTCCATGAACAAAATCCACCAACAGACTTAACTATTTTTTTAAATAAAGCTAAATTTATTGAAACAGATGAACAATTTATTTTGCCAGATCCGCTTAGTGATCCAATTATTGAACAACTTGTAAAAAGAACAACTGCTGAAACTTATGAAGTTAAAGCTGGTGAATATATTCAAATAATTGATCCAGGCGGAAGGCAATGCTCTGATTTTCTAGCTTTTGATACACAAAAATTAAATGACGGTATTGAAAGTATTATTGATGATAAGGCAACACGAACTTTTATGGGTGGTGCTTACCCTGGGCCTGGTTTGTTTTCAAAGTTTTATGATGGTGATCATGAAGCTATGATTGAAGTTGTAAGAGATACAGTTGGAAGACATGATACTTTCAATCTTGCTTGCACATCAAAATATTATGAAGATATGGGTTATATGGGTCATATTAATTGTACTGACAATTTTAATAATAGACTGGATAAATATGACATCAATTCTAGAAAAAGTTGGTCTGCAATAAATCTTTTTTTTAATACTGCAATTGATGCTAATAATGTTGCATCTTTTGATGAACCTTGGTCAAGACCTGGAGATTATGTTTTATTTAGAGCTTTAAAAGATCTAACCTGTATATCATCTGCTTGTCCTTGTGATGTTGATGGTGCAAATGGCTGGAATCCAACTGATATTTTTGTTAGGACTTATTCAAAAGAAAAAAAGTATTCAAAAGCAATAGCATTTAGAATGAAAACAGACTCAGAACCTAAACTAACTCAAGAAACAGGTTTCCATAAAAAAACTTCAGAACTGACAAGAAATTTTGTTGAGTATAAAGGTTTTTGGCTTGCTAATAATTTTACAAATTCAGGAACTATAAAAGAATATACGGCTTGTAGAGAAAGTGCGATTGCAACAGACTTATCACCTCTTAGAAAGTTTGAAATTCTTGGACCTGATGCAGAAAATTTAATGCAATACACGCTTACTAGAAATATAAAAAAACTATCAGTTGGGCAAGTTGTTTATACAGCTATGTGTTATGAAAATGGCTGCATGTTAGATGATGGTACTTTATTTAAATTAGGACAAGATAATTTTAGATGGATTGGTGGAGATGAATACAGCGGTGAATGGTTAAAAGAACAAGCTAAAAAGAAAAATTATAAAGTTTGGATTAAATCTGCAACAGATCATATTCATAACATTGCAGTTCAAGGTCCAAATAGTAGAAAAATTTTAGAAAAATTTGTATGGACAACTCCTATACAACCATCAATCACTGAACTTGAATGGTTTAGATTTAATATTGCAAGAATAGATCATGAAACAGGAACGCCAATTGTGATTTCAAGAACAGGTTACACGGGTGAACTTGGTTATGAGATATGGTGTCATCCAAAAGATGCTGCAGAGGTTTGGGATAAAGTTTGGGAAGCTGGTAAAGAGTTTGATATTACTCCATTGGGCTTAGAAGCTTTAGACATGGTTCGTATTGAAGCTGGACTAATTTTTTATGGTTACGAGTTCGATGATCAAACAGATCCATTTGAAGCAGGTATTGGTTTTACAGTTCCACTTAAAACTAAAGAAGATGATTTTATAGGTAAGGAAGAATTAATTAAAAGAAAAGCAAATCCACAAAAAAAATTAGTTGGTTTGGAATTGGTAGGTCATGAACCATCAGTTAATGGAGATTGCGTTCATATTGGTCGTGGTCAAGTGGGTGTAATAACAAGTGGAATGCTATCACCTAAACTTGGAAAAAATATTGCACTTTGTAAAATCGATGTAAAATATGCTGAAATAGGAACGGAAGTTGAGATTGGTAAACTTGACGGTCATCAAAAAAGAATTGGTGCAAAAGTTGTTCCCTTCCCTTTCTACGATCCAACAAAATCAAGAGTTAGAGCATAATAAAATGCCCGATAACAGCAAAGATCTTTTAAATTTTTGGGAAGACCAGATGAAGCAATCACATACATCTAGTAACTATTTTTTCAGAAAATCTCCTTCACATTATCATATGATGTTACTTGTAATGTCAGCGCATAAACTTAATGAAAAGCTTTCTGTAGAAGGGCTAAAAACAAAATTATTTAAAACCTCTAGACCAAAATCGGCTTTGATAATTAATGAGGCTTGTGAAAAAGGATTCTTTCGTTTGGAAAAAACTTCAACTGATCAGCGAATAAAAAATATTATACCAACTGAGACTTTTATTAATGAGTTTAAACAATACCTGGTCACTTTAAAAAAGCTAAGCTATTAGGGCTTAATTCACCAATCTCTTTAAGTTGATATCTTTTATATATAAAATTTAGTTATAAATATAATTATATTAATTACTTTTTAGAAAAAATAATGTTTTAATATGTCAACACTACCAACTAAAGCTAAAGTAGTAATCATCGGGGGCGGAATTCATGGGCTAAGTACAGCTTGGAAACTTTCAGAAACTTATAAAAATCCTGGTGACATTGTAATTCTTGAAAAAAAAGATACTGCAGCAGGTGCAAGTGGAATTGCTTGTGGTGTTATAAGAAATAATTATTTTCAACCAGCTATGAGAGAGTTAATGGCTCATTCTGTATCAGTATGGGAAAGTGATCCAAAAGCGTGGAAATATAATGCTGTAGGGTATTTACAAATATCTCCGGAGGTTATGCACGAAGATGTTGCTACAATTTATGAGCAGCAAAAAGCCATTGGTTACGAATCAGAATTTATTGAAGGTGAAAAAGAATGTACTAAATACATGAAAGGTATGTTTGATGATTGGCAAGCACAAGGCATCACATCTATACTTCATGAAAAAAAAGGTGGTTATGCATTCAACAAAGCTTCCATAAAAGCTCTAGAAGAAAAATCTACTACAAATGGTGTTGAGGTTATTAAGGGTGTGACGGTTACAGGATTTAAAAGAGGAAGCAATAGCAAAGCTGTTACAGGTGTTGAAACAGATAAGGGAATTATTGAGTGCGAACAAGTAGTTGTTGGCGCTGGTCCTTGGGTTAGAGATTTTTGGAACATGTTAGATCTTCCAAAAGTTGCAAATATTAAAGGACAGGATGGAAAATTTCATAAAGAAGATATGTGGAAATATTGGATGCTACAAGAAGGTGTTATTGGTGTTGATAAAGATTTTTTAAGAATGAATGATGGTGGTCAGCCTCCTGTAATGCATGTTGACTCAACTGCCCCACTATATTCTGACACAACTAAAAAACTAATTACAGATGAACTTTGGGGAATTTATTATAAACCAGACATTGAAGGTCTTGGTGTTCAGGGTGGAACATCTCCTTACATAGTTGATAAACATTTTGATAAAATAAATATTGATCCTTATGGACTTGAGTCTCCTGAATTTCAAACAACAGAATCATTTAATGATATGTGGTGTTCAGCTTTAGCTCATTGTCATAAAAGGTTTGAAGGTAAATCTGGTCTATATAGAAAAGGACCCTCAGGTGGTCTTGGATGTATGACACCAGATAATTTTCCTATATTCGATAGATTTTTAGAAAATGTTTACATGATAGCAGATGCAAACCACGGATATAAAATGATTGGTGTAGGTGAGCTTGTTGCACAAGAAATTTTGGGAACTGAAAGTGAATTATTAAAACCATTTAGATTCAACCGTTACGAGAAGGGTGAACTTCATCCAACTTCTAACAGTCCTTTCCCTTGGAGTTAAACTTCAAGCCTAGACACAAATAATTTTTTCAGTTACGGTTCCTTAAATAAAAATTCATTAGAGGGAGAGATAATGACAGATTTAGATAGACACGTTAGACAGCCAGGTAGAGACAAATTAGTAAAGCAAGTTAGAGCTAAAATTAACGAGCTAGGTGTTGAATATATTTATTTTCAATTTATTTCTGTAACTGGAAGAGTTGTAGGTAAAGGTATTCCTACTGATCATTGGGAAAGAACTTGCGAAAAAGGATTTCAATTAGTTTACGGTGCTACAGCAAACTTATTTGTTGATCGTCATGGAGATTATATTGGTTATGGACCAGAAGCAAAAGAACTAGTCGGTATTCCTGATCCTGAAACTTTCTGCCAACTTCCTTGGGATAAAAAAGTTGCAAGAGTATTTGTTACTTGCTTTAGAAATAGAGAAGAAAGAGAAAACCCAGGCGCACATTTAACTTCAGATTGTCGTGGAAATTTAAGAATACATGCTCAAGAATTTAAAAAAAAACATGGCTACCAATTAAGAGTTGGAACAGAGCCAGAAATGATGTGGCTAACTAAAAATGAAGATGGCTCACCTACTGGTAAAGGTTTTTCTAAACCTTATTGCTATCACATAGATCAATTTGAGTCGTTAAGACCAGTTTTCATGCAAGTTTTTAAATACGCTAGAGCAATGGGTTTTGACATGATTCAAGGCGATCATGAAGATGCACCAGGACAATTAGAATTAAACTGGATGTACGATGATGTTTTAAGAAATGCAGATAGACTTTCAACTTATAGACAAATTTGTGCACAGGTAGCTAGAGAATTTAATTTGATAGCTTGCTTTATGACAAAACCTTTTATGGGAGTGTCAGCAAGTGGTTGTCATACAAATATGTCTTTGTGGAAAGGTGGAAAAGATAAAGTTAATAAATTATCCCACAAATCAATACCGGCTATGGATGATGTTTTCACTTATGTTGAGGGTGGAACTAATTATTTTATGCCTGACACTAAAGATATTCAATTACCTGGTAAAGTTGGGTTAAAAGCGATTGGTGGTGTAATGAAACATTTGGGTGCATTAACTGCAATTGGATCTTCAACTGTAAACTCTTATAGAAGACTATGGGATACAGGATTTTGGGCACCTGTTTATGCAGACTGGGGATTTCAAAATAGAACTTGTGGTTTAAGAGTTTCTGCTCCAGGTAGATTTGAATACCGTTCCGTAGATTCAATGCATAATCCTTATTTAATGGGATCTGGATTGTTAAAATGTTTTGATGACGGAATAACAAATGATATTGATCCTGGAAAACCTGAGTCTAGAAGCATGTACGACGCTCAAGCTGCTGGAAAAATAGTTAAAAAGCTACCAATGAGTCTTGGTGAAGCTTTAAATCGTTTAGCAGAAGATGAAGTTATAAAATCAGCTATGCCAGACGAAATGTACAAAGTATTCCATTGGTATAAAAATGATGAATGGGAAAAATTTTTAGGTGCAACAACTCAGTGGGATCTAGATACTTATCTGGACTGTCTACCGTAATCTTTAATAAAATAGGGGAAATATATGTGTGGAATAGCAGGATTAATACATAGAGGAAAATCATCAAATGTAGGAAGTGAACTACAGGGAATGCTTCAAGCTTTAAAACATAGAGGAGAAGATTCTACAGGTTACGCTTTGTATGGAGATACAGATGGTAAAAACTTTATTATGCGTTTTAAAGTTGGAGAAAATGTTGGTGAGGGAAGCTCATCAATAATGGAGGATGTTTCTGTATACGATCAAAGAAAGAAAATTGTTGATCAGTATTTATCTGAGTTAGGTGCCAAAATAGTTAAAGAAGAAAGAATTTTACCATACTCTTTAAGATATGAG
Source organism: Candidatus Pelagibacter sp. Uisw_137 (assembly GCF_047720245.1). Lineage (GTDB taxonomy): Bacteria > Pseudomonadota > Alphaproteobacteria > Pelagibacterales > Pelagibacteraceae > Pelagibacter. Next base: position 295,805 of record NZ_CP159811.1, on the reverse strand, counting down.
CTTGCTTACGATGTAAAGGATCTATTAGAGTTTTCACAAAAAATTGAAAGTATTCCAGGAGTTGAAATTCTTTCCATGGGAAAATCATTAGAGGTAATTAAAGATCTAGGTAATGCTAAAATGGTTTGTGATAGATACAGTTTAGATAAAGTGGTTGGAACACATGCAATTGGTCATGCTAGAATGGCTACAGAATCTGGTGTTGACATTAAGTCTGCTCACCCTTTTTGGGGTTATCCCTTCAGTGATGTATCCGTGGTTCATAATGGTCAGTTAACTAACTATTGGAACAACAGAAGAATGCTTGAGAATAAAGGTATGAGATTTATGTCTGAGTGTGATTCAGAGTTGATTGCCGTTTATATTGCTCAAAAAATGAGAGAAGGAGCATCTCTTGAAGAAGGCATGAAGGCATCTTTAACAGGTCTTGATGGAGTTTTTACATATTTTGTTGCAACTAAAGATTCTTTAGGAATGGCAAAAGATACTATGGCCGCAAAACCTTTGGTTCTTTATGAATCTGATGATTTAGTAGCAATGGGTTCAGAAGAAATAGCAATCAGATCAGTTCTACCACAAGAGATAGACACATATGATCCATATGATGGAGAGGTAAAAGTATGGCAAATTTAAAGACTACAGAAAAAAAAACAAAGTCCCAGTCAATGGGTATGCACACAGAAGTTTTAACAGGAAGAACTCAGCAAAAGTTTTTTAATCCTGACGAAGGTGAAAATCTTTATTATTTTGGAACATATGATGTGGATTTTAATAAAAGAACAGAGCTGGATGTTAAAGAAATGACAGCTCCAGAAGCTAATAAAGAGATAGACAATTTAATGAGCCAAGGTTATGGAACAATTGTTATTAAAAACCCTCAAGGAAAACATAGTTTAGGTGTTGGTATTTTAAATAAATTAAACTTAATTTTTGAAGGAAGTTTGGGTTATTTTGGTATGGGTTCTTGTGATGGACCTACTGTTAGAATTAATGGTAGAGTTGGCTGGTCTTGTGCTGAAAACCTAATGGCAGGAAAAGTTGTTATAGAAAAAAATGCAGGATCTTGCTTTGGTGCCGCTATAAGAGGTGGTGATTTAATTTGCAAAGGAAGTGTTGGTGCAAGAACTGGAATTGACATGAAGGGTGGAACTATCATTGTTGGTGGTGATGCTGGAGCTTTTACAGGTTTTATGATGCAAAGAGGAAGAATAATTATTCTTGGTGATGTTGGAATAAATTTAGGTGACTCAATGTATGATGGTACTATTTTTATTGGTGGTAAAATTGGTTCTTTTGGAAGTGATGCTGTTCCATCAGATCTTACAGATAGTGACCAAGACTGGTTAAAAAGAAAATTAAAAGTTGCAGAGATAGGTGAAAAATTTGATGTCAGTAAAATGACAAAAATAGTCGCAGGGAAAAAACTTTGGAATTATGATAATCTAGAACCTCATGAAAAGAAAGGAGCTATCTAATGGCTAAAAAGAAAGTTAAAAAAAATAGTAAAAAATTAAAAAAAACTAATGGAAGTGTTGGTGGAAAAGCTGATGTTCATGCACACGAAGAGGGCAAAAGAAACAAAAGTCTGTTAGGTCACAATGCTATTTTTACTCCTGAAGTTATAGACGATATTCATATTAAAGCTCAACTTGGAAGATACAGAATGCGTGGAATGGCATTAATGAAAAAAATTCCTACATTTGATGACTTGGTATTTTTACCCGGAACTCTTACAAGATTTGTAATTGAGGGTTATAGAGAAAAATGTGAAACAAAAACTATAATCGGACCAAATTGTGAAAACCCAATTGAATTAGATATACCAGTGTATATTACGGGTATGAGTTTTGGAGCACTTTCTTATGAAGCAAAAACTGCTTTAGCAAGAGGAGCAACAATGGCTGGGAGCGCCACATGTTCTGGTGAAGGTGGAATGATTCCAGATGAGAGAAGATATTCTGAAAAATGGTATTACCAATGTATTCAATCAAGATATGGTTTTAATCCTCATCATGCTCAACTAGCTGATGCAATTGAAGTATTTATTGGTCAAGGACAAAAAGTTGGAATGGGTGGACATTTAATGGGTCAAAAAGTTACTGATCAAGTTGCAGAAATGAGATCTCTACCATCTGGTATTGATCAAAGATCTCCAGCAAGACATCCAGACTGGTTAGGTCCAGATGACCTAGCTTTAAAGGTTGAAGAATTAAGACAACTTACAAAAAACAAAGTACCAATTCAGTTAAAACTAGGTGCATCAAAAGTTTATGATGATGTTCGTATGGCTGCAAAATGTAATCCAGACTCAATATTTTTAGATGGTATGGAAGGTTCAACAGGAGCTGGTCCTCACATAGCTGCTGCAAATACTGGCATTCCAGGAATTGCTGCAATCAGAGAAGCTAGAAGAGCTATTGATGATGTTGGTAAAACTGGACAAGTAACTTTAATTTATGCTGGTGGTGTTAGAGATGGTGCTGATATGGCGAAGGCTTTAGCTCTAGGTGCTGATGCAATAGCAATTGGGACTGGTGCTTTAATGGCTTTAAACTGCAATAAAGATATACCAGAAGCAAACTTTGAAAAAGAAATGGGTGTAAAAGCTGGTGAATGTTATCACTGTCATACTGGTCGTTGTCCAGTTGGTGTTGCAACACAAGATCCTAAATTAAGAGCTAGATTAAATCCTGATGATGCTGCATTAAGAGTTTATAATTACCTTCATGCAATGACATTAGAAGCTCAACTTTTAGCAAGAGCTTGTGGTAAAACTAATATTCACTCTTTAGAGCCTGAAGATTTAGCTGCTCTAACAATGGAGTCATCTGCATTAGCTAAAGTTCCATTAACTGGAACTAACTTCACTGTTGGTGTTGATAACTATCACAAAATATAAGAGGTAAAAATGGTTAAGAAAAAAACAAAAACAAAAGTAAAAAAAGAAAATCTGGGTGGAAAATCTAAAGAGACTGCTAGAGAAAAAATGATTGGGCAACATATCGGTTATAGATATGACGTTAACCTATTACCTGATTATAAGAAGATGACTCCATTCTTAAAAAAATATGTAGAAGCTATGGGATGGGATGACCTTAACTGGTTAGAAGATATTCATATGGGTTATGAGGAAGACAGACCTGCTGTATTTTGTAGAAATGCAAATGGTTGGGTTACAATTCCAAAATCAATCAAACTACCAAACAACCAACAAGACAGAGATATGATTGCAAGAGAGCTTTTAGTTAAGTTTCAAATGTCTAAAAAGCACCCTCTTGTTGATTTGAAAAAAGCTTACCTTAAGTTTTAGTACCTCAATCAAAGGTTGATTATTTTTTAAAACTCATTGCTGTTACTTGCTTATTTAAGCAATGTATAGTTTGTCACGCCTCTATAAATTTTATAGTCTTTCTAAAAACTAATAGGAGAGAGAGATTATGGATGATCAATTAGGCGCTCTTACAGTTATATTTACAGAATTTTACTACTGGGTAACAGTAGTATTAATGTTCCTGATTCACGTCGGGTTTTGTATGTATGAAGTTGGAGCCTCACGATATAAACATCACCAGCATACTTTAATGAAAAATACCATGGTAATACCACTAGTAACGGTAACCTGGTTTTTCTTTGGTTGGTGGATTTATTGGGCATTCCCAACAGGACCGGGAATAGCACCTTCAATAATGAATGAGAGTTCAGCATTAATTACTGACGAAAGTACTTTTAGTGCGAAATGGTATGTAGCAAATACTGAATTTATGGCTGTCAACTTAGGTGACCGTATAAGTGGAGTATTCTGGGCTGCATTCTTACTATTTTCATGGACAGCTGCTTCAATTGTTTCTGGAGCAATCATTGAAAGAATTACAACTTTTGCATTTGGTATTTTAGCAATTGCAATTGGTTCGTGTTTCTGGGTAATTGATGCTGCATGGGGATGGCACTTTGATGGATGGATGCTTAAAATTTTAGGATATCATGATGCTTATGCATCAGGAGTAATTCACGCAATTGCGGGTGGATTTGCTTTAGGTGTTCTAATCGTTTTAGGACCTAGAATTGGAAAGTTCTCATCAAGTGGTGAGCCAAGAAATATAGGACCAAGAAACCCATGGCTAGTTACAGTTGGATTATTTTTAATCTACACTGGTTTCTGGGGATTTTATGCGGCATGTAATATACCGATATTTGATCTTGGACCTGAATATGGAATGGAAGGTGTAACCTACTGGACAGCAACAAACATATATGTAACCCCAACCACCCTGAGTGGAATAACCTATAACTTCTTGATGTCACTATCAGGAGGATTATTAGCTGGATACGTGGTCGCTAAAGGTGATCCATTCTGGACTTACTCAAGTGGACTAGCTGGGATCATCTGTGCATCTGCAGGTAATGATTTGTATCACCCGATACAAGCAATGCTTATTGGTGCGATCGGTGTAGTTATTGCATATAAAATGCATTACTGGGTTGAACGTAAGTTCAAAATTGATGATGCGGTTGGTGCGGTAGCAGTACATGGTTACGCAGGATTTGTTGGTCTTGTAATTTGTGGATTTGTTTTAAATGGTTACCCAGCATCTGGATATAATGTTGGAGCTATGTGGGACGGATCAACTTATGCATCAATCAATCCACTGGGACAATTCCTTGGAGCAATTATAATGTTCGGAGTTCTTGGAATGTTACCAGGCTACGTTATTGCTAGAGTACTAAGCGCTTTTGGTAAATTAAGAATACCGCGTGAAGTTGAAATAGCAGGACTAGACTATGAAATAATGGAGGACGATAGAGATGCTGAAAAAGCAGTCGCCTCTTCAACTAGGTAAAGGAGAAAAAATATGGCTACAGTTACAAACTGGATAGATCACTTAAGTGCAAAAGAGGTTGTCGGAGCAGTTTACCCGGGAGCTGGATCTAGTGAAACTTTACTAGTTATTCTAGGTGTAGTTTTCTGGATTGGCTGGCATGTCCTTACTAACAAATCTGAGAGTGAAAAACTTTCAAGATTAGCAAGAAAAAGACATGGCGCTAATGATCATAAGAGCAATATTACCGACTGGTAATATCAACTAAAAATTTGGGCGCTACTTAATTGTGGCGCCCTTTTTTTTTACAAAAATTATACAATCATGGATAGAAATAATAACGAAGATCTGAGACCAAGTAAAATGAGAGGTGTCGTTTTTCCAAAAGCAAAGTACGGAGTGATAGCGGCTATTATCATCATTGTAGTAGGAAATATTTTCTACTATAAAGATTTTCTACTGTCTTTAATAAAATAAACTTAAAAAAATTTATGTGTGGAATTGTTGGCATCTACTTAAAAAATAAAAAATTTGAAAAAAATTTAGGAAAAATGCTATCTGGTATGCTTAATAATATGGAATCTCGTGGTCCAGACAGTGCTGGCTTTGCTATTTATAAAGATGAAAGAAAAAAACTATACAAGTTTTCTTTATGTATTAATAATTTAAACTTTAATAGTTTTAAGAAAGAAATATCTAAAAAACTCAAAAAAGCCAAACTTACTCAAATCTCAGATCATGTAATTCTAAAAACTCTTGAGCAGCCAAAGAAAGTGATTGAGATAATTAATTCGAATTTTCCTAAAGTATCTATAGTTGGGTATGGCCGATCAATAGAAATATTTAAACAAGTTGGTAATCCTAAAGATGTTGTAAAAAAATTTAAATTAGATAGTTTTAGTGGCACTCATGGAATAGGCCATACAAGAATGGCTACGGAAAGTGCAATAACTACTGATGGATCTCACCCTTACTCGACTGGTGAAGATGAGTGTTTGGTTCATAATGGATCATTATCAAATCATAACAATTTAAGAAGAGAGCTCACTAAAAAAGGTAACATCTTTAACTCTGAAAATGATACTGAAGTTGCAGCAGGATATATTTCTAACAGTTTATCAAATAATAAATCTTTAAAAGATACGCTTACATCGGGTCTTAAAGATTTAGATGGTTTTTATACATTTATTACAGGAACTAGAAAGGGCTTTGCAGTTGTTAGAGATGAAATAGCATGTAAACCTGCAGTAATAGCAGAAACAAAAAACTATGTTGCAATAGCATCAGAGTTTCAAGCCATGGCACATTTACCAGATGTAAATAATGCAAAAATTTTTGAACCTGAGCCAGGTATTGTTTACTCATGGGGGAATTAATGAAATTAGATTTAAAAAAAAAGAAATTAAGAGAAATTAATAATACTTTACAAAATTTAGATATTAAAAAAAATGATAGAGACTTTGTGATTATAAATCCTGAAGGAAGTCATGCCTTATGTGCTGGATTAAATCAGGAAATGAAAGTTTTAATCAAAGGCCATGTTGGCTATTATTGTGCAGGAATGAACCAAAAAGCACATGTAACAATAGATGGAAATGTTGGTACAGGTGTTGCTGAAAATATGATGTCTGGAACAGTACATGTTAAAGGTAATGCTTCACAATCTGCTGGCGCAACTGCTCATGGCGGATTACTTGTAATTGATGGAGATGCTAGCTCAAGGTGTGGTATTTCAATGAAAGGAATTGATATCGTGGTTAAAGGTTCTGTTGGTCACATGTCTGCATTTATGGCTCAATCTGGAACGATGTTAGTTTGTGGTGATGCAGGTGAGGCTTTGGGTGATAGTCTTTATGAAACTGATATTTTTGTCAAAGGATCAGTTAAATCTTTAGGTGCCGATTGCATAGAAAAAAAAATGGAAAAGAAGCATTTAAATAAAATTTCAGCTCTTTTAAAAAAAAGTGAAATAAAAAATATTAAACCAGATAGTTTTAAGAGATATGGTTCAGCACGAAAACTATATAACTTTAACATCGATAATGTATCAAGCTATTAATAATGTCAGATAATAAAAAAACTCATCCTCGTATATCATGGACTTTTGATGAGTATACAAATTCAGAAATAAGAAGAGCAGCAGCAACAGGAATTTATGATATTAGAGGTGGAGGATCTAAAAGAAAGCTTCCTCACTTTGATGATTTACTTTTTCTTGGTGCTTCAATGTCTAGATATCCTTTAGAAGGATACAGAGAAACTTGTAATACAAAAGTAACCTTAGGAACACGTTACGCAAAGAAACCTTTGGAGTTAGATATTCCTATTACAATTGCTGGAATGAGTTTTGGTGCACTATCAGGAAGAGCTAAAGAAGCTTTAGGGCGTGGGGCAAGTATGGCTGGTACATCTACAACTACTGGTGATGGTGGAATGACACCTGAGGAAAGAGGTCAGTCTAAAAATTTAGTCTATCAACTTTTACCTTCTAGATATGGAATGAATCCTGATGATCTTAGAAAAGCAGATGCTATTGAAATTGTTATAGGGCAAGGTGCAAAACCTGGTGGTGGAGGAATGTTATTAGGTCAAAAAATTAGTGATCGGGTTGCAGAAATGAGAACTTTACCTAAGGGTATAGATCAAAGGTCTGCATGTAGACATCCTGATTGGACAGGTCCTGATGATTTAAAGATTAAGATTTTGGAAATAAGAGAAATTACAGGTTGGAAAGTTCCAATATTTATTAAAGTTGCAGGGGCAAGACCATATTATGATACTGCTCTTGCTGTTAAAGCTGGGGCTGATGTTGTTGTTTTGGATGGAATGCAAGGTGGAACGGCTGCTACTCAAGAAGTGTTTATTGAAAATGTAGGTCAACCTACTTTAGCATGTATTAGGCCTGCGGTAGATGCACTTCAAGATTTAGACCAACATAGAAAAGTTCAATTAATTATATCGGGTGGAATTAGAAATGGTGCTGATGTTGCCAAAGCAATGGCTCTTGGAGCAGATGCAGTTTCAATTGGTTCTGCTGCAATGATTGCTTTGGGAGATAATGATCCTAAGTGGGAAAAGGATTATAATAAGTTGGGAACTACTGCAGGAGCTTATGATGATTGGCATGAGGGAAATGATCCAGCAGGAATTACAACTCAAAAACCTGAATTAATGAAACGCTTTGATCCTATTGCTGGTGGACGACGTTTATCAAACTATTTAAAAGTGATGACGCTTGAAGCACAAACAATAGCTAGAGCCTCTGGTAAAAATGATTTACATAATTTAGAACCTGAAGATTTATGTGCTCTTACAGTTGAATCTGCTGCTATGGCAAGAGTTCCACTAGCTGGAACTAGCTGGATACCAGGACTAAAAAATAAAAAATAGTATTGTTAAGACTAATTAACAGTTGTAAATTAAGAAATAAAACATGCCTATAAATTTATCTAAAATTGCTAAAACTAAAAAAATTAAATATTTTTTGATTAGTTTTGTAGATTTTTTTGGTGTCCTGAGATCAAAATTGGTACCAGCACAAGCGATTGCAGACATGCAAAAAAATGGAGCAGGTTTTGCAGGTTTTGCAACTTGGCTAGATATGTCTCCTGCAGATGGAGATATGTTTGCTCTACCAGATCCTAAAAGCTTAATTCAATTACCTTGGAACAAAGAAATTGGTTGGTTGGCTTCTGATTTATATATGTATGGTAAACCTGTTAAGGCTTCACCTAGAGTAATGCTCAAAGATCAAATTAATAAATTGAACAAAAAAAATTTAGTTATGAAATCAGGTGTAGAGTGTGAATATTTTTTAATATCAGAAGATGGCAGCAAAATTGCTGATACTAGAGATACACAATCTAAACCTTGTTATGATCAGTCCGCTTTAATGAGGAGATATGATTTAATCAAAGAAATTTGTGATAGCATGATTACCATGGGTTGGAACCCATACCAAAATGACCATGAAGATGCTAATGGCCAGTTTGAAATGAATTGGGATTATACAGATTGCTTAACTACAGCTGATAGACATGTATTCTTTAAGTATATGGTTAAATCATTAGCTGAAAAACATGGATTGAGAGCAACATTTATGCCGAAACCTTTTAGCAATCTAACGGGTAATGGTTGTCATGCTCATATTTCTCTATGGAATGGAAAAATTAATAAATTTTTAGATAATGGAGATAAATTAGGTTTGAGCAAATTAGCATATAATTTTTTAGGTGGAATTATGAAACTTACTCAGCCTTTAACAGCATTTTTTAATCCAACAATTAATAGTTATAGAAGAATAAATGCACCCCCAACAAAATCAGGTGCCACATGGTCGCCTAGTAGTATTTCTTATACAGGAAACAATAGAACTCATATGATAAGAATTCCAGATAAAGGTAGATTTGAATTAAGGTTAATGGATGGAGCAGTAAACCCTTATTTACTTCAAGCTGGAGTAATAGCTGCTGGTTTACATGGAATAAATAATAAAATAGATCCAGGTGAACCTTTATCTTGTAATATGTACACTGATCATAAAAATTACCCTAATCTAAAAAAATTACCTGACATAATTGAAGATGCATTAGATCAACTAGAAAATAGTAAAGAAATTAAAGAAGCATTTGGTGGTGATGCTATTAAAAGCTATCTAAAATTAAAAAGATCTGAAATTAAAGATTTTAATCAAGAAGAAAAGTTTGATAAAAAAAGCTCAGTAACTCACTGGGAAAAAAATAGTACTCTTGATTGTTAATAAATGAAATCAATCCTACAGAAAGATCTTTGGTCTATCACATCATTTTTAGAGAATAAAAATTATAAATTTAATAAAGAAAATATACTTACACAACTTCCAGAAAAATTTATAGATGAAGCAATAGAAGCTATATCTAGTTGGGATAATTATGCCCCCACTCCATTAATTAAATTAAATAAACTAAATGAAGAATTAAAATTTAAAAACATTTATTACAAAGATGAAGATAAAAGATTTGACCTTAAATCATTTAAAGCATTAGGTGGAGCTTTTGCTGTTTATAAAATTGCAAGTGAAAAGAAAAATATAACAGTTTCTACAGCTACAGCCGGAAATCATGGAAGATCTGTTGCATGGGGCGCACAAAGACTAGGCTTAAAATGTAAAATATTCATAAGTGAATTTGTTAGTGAGTCTAGAGCTGAAGCTATGCGTAATCTTGATGCTGAAGTTATTAGGGTTAAAGGTAACTACGATAACTCATTAAAAGAATGTATAGAGCAATCAAATAAAAATAACTGGGAAATAGTCCAAGATGTTTCGTGGGAAGGCTATAAAGAAGTTCCAAAATTAATAATGGCTGGGTACACAATTATGGTCAAAGAAATTATTGATGAAATAAACAAAAACTCTATTACCCATGTTTTTCTTCAAGCAGGCGTTGGTGGTATGGCTGCAGCAATGATAGCGGGATTTGCAAAATTATCAGAAAATATTCCTCAATTTATTATTATAGAACCTGAAAATGCTGACTGTGTTTTTCAAAGTATTAAAAATAATAAACCAACAACTGTTGATATTAAAAAAGAAACAGTAATGGGTGGCATGTCTTGTGGTGATGTATCAAGTATAGCTTGGGAAATTTTAAAAAATTCTGCCAACTATTGTTTAACTATACCAGATGAAGCAATCTCAACTGTAGTAGCACTTTTAGCAGAAAAGCGTTTATCTAATGAAAAAATCATAGGTGGAGAATGTGCCGTTCCAGGTGTAATTGCGTTAATAGGCTCTTTTAATAATAAAGAATACTTAGATAAGTTAAAGCTAAACTCAGAATCAAATGTACTTTTATTTGGTTGTGAGGGTTTAACTGACAATGCAATGTATCAAAAACTTTTAAATGATGGATCACAAAAAATCTAGGAAATATGACAAAAAAAGCTATTGTTTGGGTAAGAGAAGATTTTAGAATTGAAGACAATGAAGCCTTAGCTATAGCAACTCAAAATCATGAGTTTGTAAGTGCTCTTTATATTTATAACCCGAAAAATTTTGATAAAAAAAGAGAAGCTCAAAAATGGTGGATCTCTAAAGCTTTAGAAAACTTTAATGTAGATCTAAAGAAGTTAAATATTACATTGGAAGTTCAATTAGGTGATGAACTACAAATATTTACAAATTTAAAAAAGAAAGATGATGTTACTATTTATTGGAGTAAAGTGTATGAGCCTGATGTAATTAATAAAGGTAAAAAAATAAGAGATCTATTCATTAAAAATGAAATTCAATATAAATATTTTAAAGGAAATATTCTTGTAGAGTTTCAGGAAATGACTAAAGATGATGGTACACCTTATAAAGTATTCACTCCTTTTTGGAAAAAAACTGAACAACTTTACATCTCAAAAGTACCTTCTAAATTTACAAAAGTTAAACCAAAAGCAAAAAAAATAAATATATTTAAAAAATCAATTTCTATTAAAGAAATTTTACCTAAAAAAAATTGGCATAAAAAATTTGAAAAATATTGGAACCCATCTGAGCAAGAAGCTAATAAATATTTACAGGAATTAATAGATAATAGAATTGAGGGCTATGGTGATGCACGAGATATTCCAGGTGTTAATGGAACCTCTAAATTATCACCTTTCTTAAAATTTGGACAAATACATGTGGAAAAAATTTGGAAAAAATGCCAAGCCATTAAAATTAAAAAAATTGGATATAGAAAATATATTAATGAATTAGGATGGAGAGAATTTTCTCATAGTTTAATTAATTACTTCCCGCAAATGTTAAAAGGTAATCTTAGAAAAGATTTTGATAATTTTCCTTGGGTTAAAAATGATAGATTTCTTAAAGTATGGAAAACAGGTATGACGGGATATCCCATTGTTGATGCTGGAATGAGAGAACTGTATGAAACAGGATGGATGCACAATAGAGTACGAATGATTGTTGCTTCATTTCTTGTTAAACATTTAAGAATTCATTGGATGGAGGGTGAAAAACATTTTAAAAATTGTTTAGTTGATTATAATGAAGCTAGCAACGTTGCTCAATGGCAATGGGTTGCAGGATGTGGTGCAGATGCAGCTCCATACTTTAGAATCTTTAACCCAATTCTTCAGGGTGAAAAATTTGACAAGGATGGGATTTATACAAAAAAATGGGTTCCAGAACTTAAAAACATGCCCAATAAGTTTCTATATAAACCATGGGAACTTGAAACCAAATACCAAGAACAGATTAAGGTTATTGTAGGTATCAACTATCCAAAACCAATTGTAGATCATGTTAAAGCAAGAAATTCTGCTCTAGATGCGTTTAAAACAATTAAGAAAAGCTAATCACCTAGATAATGAAGAACAATCAATCTGTTTTGTTTCTCAATTCTGTGCTCAAAAAGATATAAATCCTGCCAAGTACCAAGTAGTAACTCAGTATTTTTAACGCTTAAAGATATTTGATTATTAGTTAACGCAGATTTTATATGTGCAGGCATATCATCTATTCCTTCAGTTGTATGAACATAAAGGGAATTATCCATTGGTACGAGCTTATTAAAAAAATTTAATAAATCAATTTGGACATCTGTGTCAGCATTTTCTTGAATTATTAACGAAGCGCTGGTGTGTTGAATACTTATATTAATAATTCCATTATTAAATTTATTATCCTTGATCCATTTATTTGTTTGGTTAGTAAATTCATACAAATTTTGACCATTCGTATTTATTTCTAAATTGAAAAATTCTTGTCTCATAGCTTGTTATATTTGATGGATGTTAATTCATATAATCTACTAATAGTTCTTTTAAATATTTTTTTTAAATCCTCTGAAGAATTTAATAAATCTAATTGCAATTGAGACGATATCATTAATGGTATATTTTTTTCATAAAGAATATCAATTAATGTAATAAATCTTTGTTGTTGATTAGAATTATCAATATTGAAGATAGGAATATTTTCTATAACAATAAAATTACACACTTCAGCTATTTTTATATAATCCTCTGCACCAATATTTTTAGAACATAATTCTTTAAAATCAAAGCGTGTTATTCCATTAAAGTAATTCTTAATATTAAATTTTCTACCTTTAATGACTAAGATCATTTCTTTATTAGATAGATTTTTTGTTATTTTTCGAAAAAACTTATTAAGTTTAAAATTTGTTGTTTCATTTAATGGATAAAAATATCTTTCATTTTTATTTTTTACAGATTTTCTATAATCTTCTTCAATAATCAACTTTGCTTGATAGCATCTTTCCTTCATTATTTTAATAAAAGGAAGAAATTGATCCCGTTGTAATCCATCTTTATAAAGATCATTTATTTTAGTATTTGATGTAAATAAAACTTTTATATTCTCATCAAATATTTTTCTGAATAATCTACCTAAAATCATTGCATCTACAATGTTAGTGACCTGAAACTCATCAAAATAAATTAATTTAAATTTATTTTTTAATCTTGCGACAAATTTATCTATAATATTTTCTTGTTTATTTTCTTTATTTTTAAACACAAAATCATGAAAACTAATCATAAACTCATTAAAGTGAAATCTTTGTTTATTTTTATCAAAATTATTATAAAAAAAATTTAATATCATGGTTTTACCTACTCCCACATCACCCTGTACATAAAATCCTTTTTTAGAATTTTGCTTAGTAAATATTTTTTTTAAGAATGATTTATTAAAGTTCTGATTATAAAATAAATTCAGTTCCTCTACTAGATTTAATTGATTATGATTAGTTTCTAAATTATTTTTTTTACAATAATTTAGAAATGATTTATTTAAATTCATTTTTTTGTTTTAAAATCTATACCATATTCAGACCTGGGCCCTTTTCTTAATCCAAAAGGACCAGATATAAATAATGTTAGAGGTTTTGTTCCCGGTTTTAGATCAACTCTGTGTAAATTATTTGCTGACCTAAAACCAATATAACCTGCTGGTCGCCAAAATCTCCCAGTATTTAGTGTTTCCCAATAACCTCCTCTTAATATAATCGTTATGTAAGGAAATGTATGATTATGAACGCCTTCCCCGTGATCATCAGCTAACATTTCATGTATCAAAATATTGAAAGGAAACCATTTTGGTCTATGTCTTAATAGGACATAGTATCTATTCATCCATGGTTTAGCGTAGTAATATTGTGGATGAGAAGGACCACGATCTAATACTATTTTTTTTCTTCCTAGTTTTTCAAGAAACTTTAGGAACATACTAATTTAATTTAATAATAGAATTATCAGTAATTAGATATAAATTTTTATTAAATATAGCCGGCCTAGAAATTTTTTTATTATCAATTTTTAGGATAGTCTTGGTTTCGCCAGTGGCAATATCAATAACTAGAAGACGCCCAATATTACTTGATAGATAAATATTTTTGTTCCCAACAATAAAACCGGTTGGTTTTATCTTGGGTCTATTTTTAGCTTTAAATTTATTAAGTAAATAATTTGATCTTATAATATTTCCAGTATTTTTTTCTATAATAATTAGATAACCCTCCAATGATATAGTGAATATAAGGTCATTAATTATTACTGGTCTTAAGTTGGAGTTTATCTCTTGTTTCCAGTTTAAGTTACCAGTCTGTATATCAAGTGAAAAAAATTGATTTTGGTTATTAGAAAAAAACAATGCATCTTTGTCAGCTACAACATCAGATGTCTTTAAAAAAAAACCTGTATCAAAGGCTAAACTACTTTGTGTAGGTGTTTGCCATAACAAATTACCATTATTAATATCGATAGCACTTATATCACCCAAAGAATTATTAAAGTAAATTTTTTCATTTAAAATTACTAATGAAAGTCTTTTTTGAGACCTTATAAGTGAACCTTGCGTTTTTCGAGCCCAAATTTCTTTTCCATCATTTATTGAATAAGCTCTTAAAGTATTTTCAAAATCTATTACATAAATTCTATCTTTATAAATCTTTACTTGTGAATTAAATGGCGCATTATTATTTTTAGACCATAATAATTTTCCCGTATTAATATTGATAGCATATAATTTTGCTATATTATCAGCAATTATTAAAATTTTATCATTGTAACCAAAAAATAAAAATGGGTTTTGCTTTTTTTCATATTTTGAATAAAAGTTTTTTTTCCATATTAAATTTGATTTATTGTCAAAACTTAAAATAGACCCTTCGTTATCAAAAAAAATAATATTATTTTGATTAAATGTGATTTCTGGTTCGTATTGATAAAAATCTTTTATTTTTTTAAATTTATATTTAGATAGACTCTCAAGTTTACCGTTGTAGTTAATTCTACCACTATTATTGTTAAAATTTTTTAAAAAACTATTATTTACAGCTCTTGAATTGAGCTGTATTTTTAAATTTGGATTAAATTCAAATTTTAGTTTTTCTTCTTTTTTGAAGATTTCTGTTATGTTTTCTTTTTTTTCTTCTTCAATATTTTCTTTATTCCAAAATTTTGAGTTTTTGTGAAATGAACAATTTGTAATAAAAATAAAAATTAATAATAATTTAAAAATTTTACTCACTTAGATCTCTGTTAAGTCTTTTTTGTGACTCTAATCTTATTTCATTATTTGCATTAGGTAGTAATAAAATTTGATTAAAAAATTCTTTTGCTTTTTGTTTTTCACCTTTTGCATAAAAATATTCAGCTATAAGATATAAAGAATGAGATTTCCATATACTTTCTGAGTTAACTATAGGGTTTAAAATTTGTAACAATTCATTTTCTGTTACAAAACTGGAGTTAAATAATGCTTTTTTATAAATATTTAAGTTTTTAATTTCCTCCTCTAAGTTTGTTTTATTAATTAACTCATCAAATAAAAAATTAATTTCTTCTTGCTCATTTACTAAATTATTATCTATTAAAAAGTATAATGCTAGTGGTGAGTACGTGTTATCATTTTCTTTAATTATATTAATTAAATCTTCAATTGTTTTTCGAGAATTTTCAGTTTTAAAGTTTATTATAGTTAGGTTAAACTTATTTGCTAGATTAACCTTTTCTTTCTTTTTAAAAGCATCAAAAGAAAAATAACCTGTTACTAAGATTAAGAATATTGTGGTAATTGCAATTAACTTTTTTTTATTATTAACAAAAAAAATTTTTACTTTTTCATTTCTTGTATTTGTGTCAATTATTGAAAGCTCTTCATCCATCTCTAAATCATATTCCTTAGTACATATTGAAGTATTCCACCATTTTTATAATATTCCAATTCATTTTTCGTGTCTATTCTACATAGTGTTTTAATTTTTTTAATATCTCCTGAGGCATATTTTATTTCAACCTGAACTTGGTCTGATGCATTTATACCCTCTTCTATTTGAAGAACTGTTATTAGCTCTGATCCAGTTAATTTTAAGTTTATCCTATCGTTTCCTTCGGTAAATTGTAGTGGTAAAACTCCCATTCCAATTAAATTAGATCTATGAATTCTTTCAAAGCTTTCAGCTATTACAACTTTTACACCTAATAACTTTGTTCCTTTCGCAGCCCAATCTCTTGATGACCCTGTTCCATATTCTTTTCCACCTATAACAACAAGATCTGTTCCTCTTTTTTTATACTCCTCTACAGCATTATAAACTGGCATTACTTTTTCTTCTGGATATAATTTTGTAAACCCACCTTCTGTTCCTGGTACCATTTCATTTCTTATTCTAATATTTGCAAAAGTTCCTCTCATCATTACCTCATGATTACCTCTTCTTGATCCATATGAGTTATAATCTGTTGGAAGTATTTGATGTTCCATAAAATACTCACCTGTCGGGCTTTCTTTTTGAATATTTCCTGCTGGAGAAATGTGATCAGTTGTAACCATGTCCCCTAAAATTAAAAGTGGTCTTGCATCTTTAATAGGCTTAAATCCCTCAGGTTGATCAGGTAAATTTTCAAAGAATGGTGGTTTCTTTACATAAGTTGAACCAGAGTCCCAATTATAAATACTTGTATTTTCAGTTTTAATTTCCTGCCACTGTTTGGGTCCTTCTGAAACATTTGAATACCTTTTAACAAACATTTCTGCATTTAAAGACTCTCTTAATGTATCTTCAATTTCTTTATTTGATGGCCAAATATCTTTTAAATAAACATCTTTACCATCTTTACTTTTTCCTAAAGGTTCCTTGTATAAATCAAATTCCATATGACCAGCAAGTGCATAAGCTACCACAAGTGGCGGCGATGCTAAATAATTAGCTTTTATATGTGGAGATATTCTTCCTTCAAAATTTCTATTTCCAGATAAAACTGATACAGCGTAGATGTTTTCCTTGTCTATAGCTTGAACAATTTCTTCCGGTAAAGGTCCTGAATTTCCTATACAAGTGGTGCAACCATATCCAACCAAATTAAAACCAAGTTTATCTAAAAATACATTTAGTCCTGCTTTTGCCAAATAATCTGTAACCACTTGTGAGCCTGGTGCTAATGATGTTTTTACCCATGGTTTAGTTTGTAAACCAAGTTCAACAGCTTTCTTTGCTAATAGTCCAGCGCCAATTAATACATTTGGATTAGATGTGTTAGTGCATGAAGTAATGGCTGCAATTAATATTGAACCATCTTTAATTTCATAATCTGTTCCTGATACTTTTGAAACGTGTTGTTCTTTTCTACTTGTTGCATCCTCAAAAACTTTTTTAAATCCAGTAGATGCATCTGTTAATAAAACTTTGTCCTGAGGTCTTTTGGGTCCTGAAATTGTTGGAACAACTGTAGACATGTCTAATGATAAGGTGTCTGTAAATTCAACTTGATCGTTAGCCCACAAACCTTGTTCTTTTGCATATTTTTCAACTATGTTTACTGTATTCTCATTTCTTCCTGAGAATCTTAAATATTTTAATGTCTCCTCATCAATTGGAAAAAAACCACATGTTGCTCCATATTCTGGTGCCATGTTCGCAATTGTTGCTCTATCTGCAAGAGTTAAATTTTTTAAACCTTCTCCATAAAATTCAACAAATTTTCCAACAACCCCTTTATCTCTTAACATTTTTACAACCGTTAAAACTAAATCTGTTGCAGTCGTCCCCTCTGGCATTTTATTTTTAACTTCAAATCCTATTACTTCAGGAATTAACATAGAAATTGGCTGACCTAACATTCCAGCTTCTGCTTCAATTCCACCAACACCCCATCCAAGAACAGATAAGCCATTAACCATAGTAGTATGACTATCAGTACCAACTAACGTGTCAGGAAATAAATAATCCTCATCTTGAAATTTTTCGGACCAGACTACTTTCGATAAATATTCTAAATTTACTTGATGACAAATTCCAGTTCCAGGAGGAACAATTCTAAAGTTATTAAATGCTTGTTGACCCCATTTTAAAAATGAATATCTCTCACCATTTCTTTTAAACTCAATATCAACATTTTTTTCAAATGAATTTGAATTTGCTGATTTATCTACTTGAACTGAGTGATCAATTACAAGATCAACAGCAGATAGTGGATTAATAGTATTTGGATCTTTATTTTTTTCTTTAACTGCTTCTCTCATAGCTGCAAGATCAGCAACCGCTGGTATTCCTGTATAATCCTGTAATAAAACTCTAGCTGGTCTATAAGCTATTTCAGTTAATGATTTTTTTGTCTTCAGCCATTCCTTAATTGCTTCTATTTGGCTTTTAGTAACTGATAAGTCATCTTCATATCTTAATAAATTTTCTAATAAAACTTTAAGTGATTTTGGAAGTTTTGAAATTCCATCTAAGCCATTTTTTTCTGCTTCTGATAAAGAATAATATTTGTATTCGCTATCATTTATATTGATAGATTTTAAACAGTTATATGAGTTTTTGTTTCCTGGTTTCATTTAGTTTTAGATGTAGAACCCTATTATACAAACGATAAGTAGCAATGACATAGCATAATTAAATCGTTTAATAAAATTATTATTTGTAGCAAATTTCCTTAAAAACTTACCTAAAAATGTCCACGAAGTGATACTTAAAAATGCTGTTACACTACAAACTACAATTACCCAAATAGAGTGATTCAAATAGCTTTCCCCTTGTTCTACAAAATTTGAACTCAATGTAATTCCAGCCATTACTCCTTTTGGATTTATAAATTGAAAGATGAATTTATCCAAAAACTTTACTGGATTTTCTGTTCTTCCATCTGAAGAAATCTTTGAAAATGAAATTTTATAAGCTAGATAAATTAAAAAGATTGTTCCAAGAACTCTGATAATTTCCTGAATGATTGGATAATTTTTGAAAGTTGATATTAAAACAAAATTAATTAACATAATTAAAGCTGTGTAACCAAAACCAACTCCTAAGATTAATGGTAAAGTTTTTCTGATACCGAAATTAAAACCTGAGTAAGCTGCAACAGCATTATTTGGTCCTGGTGTAAAACCTAACGATAAAGAAATTCCTATTAATAATAATAATTCTGGATGCATAAAAAATTAAGCTACTGGAAGACCGTTTTCAGATTCTTGAGATGGATGGAGTAATATAACTTTTCCCTCTTTATCAATTGATCCTAAAATAAGAACTTGTGAAACTATTCCTGCGATATTTTTTTCAGGAAAGTTACAAATACCCACAACTTGTTTTCCTTTTAAATTTTCCTCATTGTAATAATGAGTAATTTGCGCAGAAGACTGTTTAATTCCAATTTCTTTACCAAAATCAACTTCAATAACTAAAGAAGGTTTACGTGCTTTTTCGTTTTTTTTTACAGAGATTACGGTTCCAACTCTAATATCTATTTTATCAAAGTCATCATAGGTTATTTGTTCTTTCATATATTTAATATATAATGGAAGTTATTTATGAGTACAGAAAATAGTTCAGATCAATTATTTGATAATTCCGTTAAAATTTTAACTGATTTAATTAGCTTCAAAACAATATCTGGAGAAGATAATAGCTCTTTGATTAACTATTGTGATGATATTTTAAAAAAGTTAGGTGCCACTTCTTTTAGAACTTACGATGATGAAAAAAAAAGAGTAAATTTATTTGCTACACTAAAAGCAAAAAATTCAAATAATAAGAAGCCAATTATTTTATCGGGCCACACTGATGTTGTTCCAGTATCAAAGGGTTGGAGTTCTGATCCTTTTACCGCAACCATTAAAGGTGATAAATTATACGGAAGAGGTTCATGTGATATGAAAGGTTTTATTGCATGTACTTTAGCTTATGCACCTATTTATTCTAAATCAAATTTAGATAGAGATATTCATTTCTCATTTACATTCGATGAAGAAACAGCATGCCAGGGTGCTCCTATACTAATAGAGGAATTAAAAAAAAGAGAAATTAAAGATGGTATTTGTATTATTGGTGAACCGACTAATATGAAAATTATTGATGCTCATAAAGGATGTTATGAATACACAACTTATTTTAAAGGTTTAGCAGGACATAGTTCTGCACCTCATAAAGGTGTAAGTGCTGTTGAATATGCATCAAGATATGTAAATAAATTAATTGAACTTAGGGATAAACTTAAGAGTAGAGCACCAAAAGACTCTATTTTTGACCCACCTCACTCTACCTTATCAATTGGTGGTGTGTTTGGTGGTATTGCACATAATGTAATAGCAGACAAATGTCATGTTAACTGGGAAACACGACCAGTTGTTAAAGAAGATGGTGTATTTTTAAACCAAGAAATCGACAAGTATGCAAATGAGGTGTTATTACCTGAAATGAAAAAAATTTTTTCTAATGCTTCAATTAAAAAAGATATTATTGGTGAAATAGTTGGATTTGATAGAGAAGATAAGTCAGATGCTTGTGAATTAATTTCAAGTTTAACCGGTGATAATTCTAGACAAGTTGTTTCATTTGGAACTGAAGCAGGTTTATTTCAAGAAATTGGAATAAGCACAGTTGTATGTGGTCCAGGATCAATTGAACAAGCTCATAAAATTGATGAGTTCATTGTTTTGGATGAGCTTAAAAAATGTTTAAACTTACTTAATGGTATCAAAGTAGAATCTGTTTCAAATTAATAAATTGTTAAACAATACAAAGTAAATTATAATTTTTTTATGTCTAAAAAGGATCCAAGAGATATGATTGGGTATGGCTCCAAAGATCAAAAGGTTAAGTGGCCTAATAATGCACGTATTGCTGTTCAAATAGTTTTAAATTATGAAGAAGGTGCTGAAAATTGTGTTTTAAATGGTGACAATAACTCAGAAATTTTCTTATCAGAAATCATTGGTGCTCAGCCTATAAAAGGTAGGCATATAAATATGGAGTCTCTTTATGAATATGGTTCAAGAGCAGGATTTTGGAGATTACACAAACTATTTAAAGAAAAAAATATTCCTATAACAGTTTTTGGAGTCGGTATGGCTTTAGAGAAAAATCCTGAAGTTTGTAATGCTATAATAGAAGCTAATTATGAGGTTGCATCTCATGGGTGGAGATGGATTGACTATCAAAATATTGAAAAAGCAGAAGAAAAAAAGCATATGAAACTTGCTATTCAAGCTCATACAAAAATTTTTGGGGAAAGACCTAATGGTTGGTATACAGGTAGATGTAGCCCCAACACTAGAGATCTAGTTATGGAAGATGGTGGTTTTTTATACGACAGTGACTCTTATAGTGATGACTTACCATACTGGGAAACTAGAAATAAGAAAAAACAATTGATTATTCCTTATACCCTAGATAACAACGATATGCGATTTGCTACCAATCAAGGGTTTAATACAGGTGATCATTTTTTTTCTTATCTAAAAGATAGCTTTGATGTTTTATACGAGGAAGGAAAAACAAACCCTAAAATGATGTCAGTAGGATTACACTGTAGATTAATTGGTAAGCCTGGAAGAGTGCAATCTTTAAAGAAATTTCTAGATTATATTCTTAAACATGAAGATGTATGGATATGTAAAAGAATTGATATAGCCAAACATTGGATTAAAAACTATTCTTAATAATGTCAAAAAAAATTATTTTTACAAATGGTCTTATCGATTTAGCTCAACCTAGATTGGGAACTAAGGTTATATTTAAAACTGATGATTTTTTTGCTTCAGCAAATAGAATTATTAGTCCTTTGCCAGCAATTTTTAAAGATGAATTGTTTGATAAAAATGGTAAATGGATGGATGGATGGGAATCTAGAAGAAAAAGAACTAAAGGGCATGATTATATAATTTTAAAATTAGGAAAACCTGGTTCTATTAAAAAAGTTGATGTTGATACATCCCATTTTAATGGAAACCAGCCAGCAATGATTTCTATTGAAGGAACGAACTCAAGTTCAAATAAGATAAATCAATTAAAGTGGGAACCATTACTTTCTAAGAAAAAGACTAAAGCAAATAGCCATCACTTCTTTACTACAAATAGTAAAAAAAAATTTACACATATAAAATTTAATATTTTTCCAGATGGTGGGGTTGCTCGATTGAGGTTATTTGGTTCAATTGAAAAATCTAATAAATTGAAAAATAAAAAAACAAATCTTGCATCACTATTAGATGGTGCTTCTGTTATTGCTTGCAACAATGAACACTTCGGTAAAGCAGAAAATATTTTAGCCCCTGGTAAAGCTAAAAATATGGGAGATGGATGGGAAACAAGAAGAAGACGTGGCCCAGGATTTGATTGGTTAATATTAAATTCTTTAGATGGAAAAGAAATTGATAAAATTGAAATTTCTACTCACCATTTTAAAGGTAACTTTCCAAGCTACTGTTCATTACAAGCTGCTTATTTAACAAAAATAAAAGGCTCAAAACAAATTGTAAATTCTTCAGTCAAATGGAAGTATCTATTAAAAGATGTAAAATTATCCTCTAATAAAGTACATGTTTTTAAAAACAATCTAATGAAAAAAGATAAGATCAATTTTATAAAAATTAATATTTTTCCAGATGGTGGGATATCTCGATTTAGAGTTTATGGAAAAAATATATGACCAACTTTGTGATAAAACCAAAGCCAATTAATAAAGAAAATTTTAAAAAGTTTGGAGATATGATTACAACAGCTGATATTAAACCTATTGAAATTAACGAAGGTTATGCCAAAAGATTTGATGGAATAGCTAACTTAGATACTTCAAAAGATAATGGAGAAACTACTATTAGTATTTTTTCAGCTCTAAAAAGATCTTTTCCAATGAAAATTGATATGATGGAAAAACATCCCTTGGGAAGTCAAGCCTTTATACCAATGAAACAAACTACTTTTTTAGTACTTGTTGCGCCTGAGGGCAATAAACCAGATCTTAATAAAATTGAAGCTTTTATTGTTCCTCCAGAAATAGGTGTCAATTACAATCCGGGTATTTGGCATTTTCCTCTAATAGCCACAGAAGATATGAATTTTTTAGTAGTCGATAGAAAAGGTTCTGGAGATAATCTTGTTATTGAAAATATAGAAAAAGAAGAAATAATCCTTAAATACTAAACCCGCCGCACTAATGCGACGGGTCTTTTTTTAACTATAGAGTTGTTTTATGATCTTTTAGATATAGCAAGGTGAACTACAGCACCTAATGATGCTCCAATTATCCAAGCATATCCTCCGCCTCCGCCTAAGTTAGCAAAGAAATCATCTAAACCTAAAATCAAGATGTTTGGCCATACAGTTCCTACAGCAATGTAACCTGATAATATCCAAGCTAACATTCCTTTGTAGTTAAAGCCTCCATTGTAATGGTACTTCCCACTAGGACTTGCATCAAACAATGCATCTACATCTAATTTTTCTTTTTTGATGATGTAATAATCTACAATCATTATACCAAATACAGGTGCAAGAATTGCTCCTAGTGTATTAACAAATGGAAATAAACCCATTTGTGTAATAACAGCAACCCACATACCACCAATAATAAATCCAAAACCAGCTGTGATTAATCCACCAGTTTTAAAATTAATTTTACTTGGCATTAAATTAGCTAAGTCATACGCAGGCGGTATAAAGTTTGCAACCATATTGATACCAACTGTTGCTGCAAAAAATGCAAATGCGGCAATTATTGTTAATCCTAAGTTGTCTACTTTAGCTACCATTTCTGTTGGACTTGCAACGTATTCACCAAAAATTGCAATTGTTCCACCAGTAATCATTAAAGTGATGAAAGAGAATAGAATTACATTTCCTACTAGTCCCCATAAGTTTCCTTTTCTCATCTCTTCTTCATTTTTAACAAATCTGGCAAAGTCACCAAAGTTAATTACTACTGCAGCAAAATATCCAACCATGATTGAAAATACAGCTATGAAAGCTCCAAATGATCCTAAGCCCTCAAAACCACCAGTTCTTTCTCCTCCAGAAAATATAGTTCCTACTTCTGAAAAAAGTCCTCCACCAGCTTTGGCCCATATAACCAACATTAAAACGATCATTACCACATAAACAGCTGGTCCAGCAAAGTTTAAGAATTTTTTGATAAGATCTACACCTTGCCAAAATAAATAAACTTGGAATGCCGAAACAAATATAAATGAAACCCACATTACACCTGTCATACCAAGAAGCATAACTTCACCTTCCATTCCTGTAATTCCAGTAATTAAAAGTGCTACAGCTGTTGATGCCGCATAAGTTTGTGCTCCATACCAAAACATTGCAACAAGACCTCTGGCCATTGCTGGAAAGTTAGCTCCAAATACACCCATACTAACACGGGCAAAAACTGGATATGGTATTCCATGTTTTACACTTGGCTTACCTGAAAGGTTTACTAGCCACATGATAAAAAATCCTGCAAGAATTAATGCAGCAAATACAGCCCAACCATTCAGTCCTGATGCTAAAAACAATGATGCTGCCAAAGTATAACCAAATAAACTTTGAACATCATTAGCCCACACGTTAAAGATTTCAAACCATCCCCAATTTTTCTTACTACTTGGAGTTGGAGCCAAATCTGAATTGTAGAGTTTTGACGATCTACCCATTTTATTTCTCCCTATTATTTTTGTTACTCTCACTAACTATTAAAAAGTTATGGTAACCATTAGTGCGACATTATGGATTATAATTGCCGTGTAAAGAATAAAAACATACAACCTATCATTTGTAGAATTAACCAATGAAAATAGGGATTATTTGATTTCTAAAAACCTATAATGAACATTAAGTATGAATTAATTAATCGTTCCAACCACTTACTACTTTAACTTCTAAGTATTCTTCTAGGCCTAATTTACCTGCTTCACGACCAATACCTGAATGTTTATATCCACCAAAAGGAGCATCAGGTGCTAAGCCCGCACCATTAATATCAACCATTCCTGATCTTAATTTTCTAGCAACTCTATTGGCTTTTTCTTGGTCTTGAGTTTGAATAAAATTTAATAATCCATAAGGAGTATCATTTGCAATTTGAATTGCTTCTTCCTCAGTTTCAAAGGGTATGATTGACAAAACAGGTCCAAATATTTCTGTTCTTGCAATTTGCATCTGATTATTAACATCTGCAAAAGCAGTAGGTTTAACAAAATATCCTTTACCAAGTCCATCTGGTTTACCAGTTCCACCAGCAACTAATTTAGCACCCTCATCAATACCAACTTGAATTAAAGCTTGGATTTTATCAAATTGAGCTTTTGATACAACAGGTCCAATATGATCACCTTCTTTCGTTGCAATATCAACTTTCATTGAGTTAGCAAAATTTTTTACTCTTTCAACAGTGTCATCATAAATAGATTTTTCAACTAACATTCTTGTTGGTGCATTACAAGATTGCCCTGAATTTCTAAAACATCTTAAAGCACCTCTTTCAACAGCTTCTGCATCTGCATCTTTAAATATAATATTTGCCCCTTTTCCTCCAAGTTCGAGACTAACTCTCTTAAAATCATTTGCTGCATTTTGAGAAATCAAAGCACCTGCTCTAGTAGATCCTGTAAATGAAACCATATTTACATCAGGATGACTAGTAAGTGCATTTCCAGTAACTGCACCATCTCCATTAACTAAATTGAATACACCTTTTGGTAATTTAATTTCATCTATCATCTCTGCTAAAATCATCGATGATAATGGGGCTATTTCAGATGGCTTAAGCACCATTGTACATCCTGCAGCAATAGCTGGAATAACTTTTAAACAAGTTTGGTTCATTGGCCAATTCCATGGCGTAATTAATGCACAAACTCCTTTTGGTTCATGTAAAATATTATTATTAAGCGCATGCTCTCCTAACTTCGCTTCAAACGTATATTCTTTTAAAACTTTTATATAAGATTTTATATGGCTAGCTCCAGTTCCTGCTTGTAATTGTGTCGAAAAGTCAATTGGTGCTCCCATTTCAAGAGTTATAGCCTTAGCCATATCAGCCCATCTCTTTTTATAAACAACATATAAAGCTTCTAAATATTTTAATCTTTCTTCTTTTGTTGAAAATGCCCATGTTTCAAAAGCTTTAGTTGCTGCTCTTACTGCATCATTTACATCTTCTACTCCACCTAAAGATATAACGGCACACTCTTCCTCTGTTGAGGGATCTGTTACCTTGAAGTCATTTGGTTTTTTTGGGGAAACCCATTCACCATTGATATAAAATTTTGTCTTATCTAGCATTTTGAGAAACTATCCTTTCTTTATGATTTTGCAAATAAATTTGTTAGTTCGTAAACAATGGTTGCTGCAGCTAACGAGGTAACTTCAGCATGATCATATGCTGGGGAAACTTCAACCACATCAGCAGAAACAAGATTTAAACCAGACAGTCCTCTTAAAACATTGACCATCTCTCTTGTAGTCATACCAGCAATTTCAGGTGTG
Organism: Candidatus Pelagibacter sp. Uisw_137; assembly: GCF_047720245.1. GTDB lineage: Bacteria > Pseudomonadota > Alphaproteobacteria > Pelagibacterales > Pelagibacteraceae > Pelagibacter. The sequence goes on along the minus strand of NZ_CP159811.1, from coordinate 269,230 downwards.
CCTGTGCCTGGAGCAAAAGCTGGATCTAAAACATCTATATCAATAGACAAATAAAGTGGATTGTTACCAACTCTTTTTTTAATTCTTTTGGCAATTTTATCTGTGCCTTGTGTTTGAAACTCATCACAGTGAATAATTTTAAAACCAAATTCTTCATCATTTTTAATATCATCTCTACTGTAAAGAGGGCCTCTAATTCCAACATGCATTGAAGCATCATCTAAAAATAAACCCTCTTCTCTTGCTCTTCTAAAAGGAGTTCCATGTGTATAAGGAGCACCAAAATATGTGTCCCAAGTGTCTAAATGTGCATCAAAATGTACTAAGGCAACTGGTCCATTACATTTTTTATTGATTGCTCTTAATAAAGGTACTGCAATTGTATGGTCACCACCTAGGCTAATTATTCCACCAACTTTATTCAACAAATCAGTTGCACCAGCTTCAATCTGTTTTATCGATTCATCAATGCTAAATGGATTACAAGTGATATCACCAGCATCAGCAACCTGCTGCACCTTAAAAGGTTCAACATCATAACTTGGATGATAATTAGTTCTCAAATGTCTTGATGCTTGTCTAATACTCATTGGTCCAAATCTAGCTCCAGGTCGGTAGCTGGTACCAGCGTCAAATGGAATTCCAACAATTGCTACATCACAACTTTCAACATCTCTTAATTCTGGTAGTCTTGCAAATGTAGATGGTCCAGCAAATCTTGGGACTTTAGTTCCACTAACAGGTTGAATTGGGTTTTTATTTCTTTCTTTTTTCATATATAAATAAAATGTACCACATTCTTTGATAATGGAATATCTTCTATCTTTATAATTATGAACTTAATAAGAGCCATTTTACTATTAATTATTTTTATTACCCCACTAAAAGCCAATACTATTTATAATCTCATCAAAATACCTAACTTAGAGATTTATGAAATAAATACTAAAAATAAGCTTAAATATTTTTATGCCGTCAGACCTTTTAGGTTAGGTACTCAAAAAAATATTGTTTGCTCAGATTCAAATAAGAAAGATTTGGACACAAAATATAAGATTATTCATAAAAATCTTAGTAGATATTCTTATGATTTTTTAAAAAAAATTAACCTCAAATATATTGTTATGTGTGAAAATTTATCAATTTCAGAACTATATACAGCTGGTATTCCAGATAATATAATGAAAACGTTAATACTGGATATTAAATTTAATGAAGATTACTTCGAAAGAGTAATCCATCATGAAGTTTTTCATGTAATGCATCTTCAGCACAAAGAAGTTTTTAATGAAGAAAAATGGATAGATTTTAATAAAAAAGGTTTTCAATATGCCGATTGCTCAACATGTACTGACAAAATTGACCTTAATACGTATATTGATACAGATGGATTTTTAACAGAATACTCAAAGACAACACCCTCAGAGGATATGGCAGAAGTTTTTTCACATATAATGTTTGGTATAAATATTCCTAACAATGATTCAATTCTTCAAAGAAAAAAAGAATTTATAATAAAAAATATATTGAAGGTGGATAAAACTTTCAAATTCTAGGAAATGATAAAAAAAATTAGGGCCTCCATATCCGAAAAAATTCTATTGATTTTTTTAATAATCCTAGCAATGTTTTCTTTGACTTCTTATATAATTATTAAAAATAAATGTTTATTTGTCAAAAATTATAATCCAAATGATATTCAATTTAGCAATCCAGAGAATATAGCAATACTTAATGCTCCATGTGGAAATGTTATCATAGAACTTTATCCAGATGTGTCTCCAAATGCAGTTGAAAGGTTTAAAACATTAATAAAAGCTAATAGATATGATGATGTTGCTTTTCATAGAGTAATTGAAAATAAATTAATTCAAGCTGGAGATTTAGAGTTTGGTAGAAAAAATAGTTTAGATTATGGAAAAATAGGAACCGGTCAATCTGGATTAGGAACTATCAATTCTGAGTTAGAAGGTGAATTTAACTTCACAAAAGGAAGTGTTGGTTTAGCTAGAACTTTTAGAAATAATACGGAAGATAGTCAATTTTTTATAATACTTGAGGATGAGCCATTATATGAAGGTGAATACACTCCAGTTGGTAGAGTTATTTATGGAATAAAAGTCTTAAAAAAAATCAAATTTTTAGATAATTCTGAGTATATTCTGAGACCTGATTTCATTAATACCTTTAAAATGCTCAATTAAACGATCTAGAAATAGTTTAGTTACAAAATTTAATACTCTGAATTTTTAGGTCCAATTTACAAATTCTCTGAAATTATTTTTATTGTAAACTTTAATTTTCTCAAATAAGGTTTTGAATATAACAACGGGACTTATTTATAGTATAGCAGATGCCTAAACAGAGAGATTTTACTAAAATTAAGAGAGCTAAGAATTTAAATACTATATATGGACTACCTCCAGAATCTTATACTGATGATGGTTTTTGGAAAAAAGAATGTAATACAGTTTTGTCTGATGACTGGTTGTTTGTTGGTCTAGTTCACGAACTTAAAAATCCTGGTGATATAATTCCTTTATCCATTGCAAGTAAGCCTATATTTCTTGTTAAAGATCTAGAAAACAAAATTTCTGCTTTTCATAATGTGTGTAGTCATCGATGTTTGAAACTGGTTGACGAAAAAAAGAATGTAGGAAAAATTATTAAATGTCCTTATCATGCATGGAGTTATAATTTAAAAGGACAATTAAAGGCTGCACCACATATAGGTGGTACAAATCAACATAAACCTGAAGGTTTTAATTTTTCAGATCATGGATTAAAGCCAATTAGAACTCATATTTGGCATGATTGGATTTTTATAAATTTTAATGGAAAGGCAAAAAAATTTGAAGAATATGCTAAGCCACTTATAAAAAGATTTAATGATATTGATTTAACAAAATTAAATTATGTTGCAACTTTAGATTTTGGTAAAATAAATACTAATTGGAAATTTCTTATTGAAAATTTTATTGAACCTTATCATGTTCAGTTTGTTCATAAAACAACAACAAATCAACCCTTAAAGGATCATTACACATTTGTAGATGGTAAGTGTTATGGAAGTGGCGTTGATATCGAGCAAGAAGATGAAAAAAATTACAACGCTTTATCTGTTACATCAAGATACTTATCACTTTTTCCAAATTTTATAATGGGGACTTATTATCCAAATCAAGTTGGTGTTTATTTAAATATTCCTATAAGTCCGGGCGTAACCTCACAAAAAAGAATAATCTATACTATAGATAATAAAGTGATGACTAAAAAAGAAATTCAAGCAACTAAGAATATTTGGTGGAGTGTTCATAAAGAAGATCATGAAATGTGTGAAAGATTACAAGAAGGTAGATCTTCTCCAGCATCAAATAATGGTGGGCTTTTATCTCCTGTATGGGAAAAAGGAGTCCAGGCATTTCAAAAACTTATAATGAATTCTATTAGAAGATCTTTTAAAGTGACAAGAAGGATAAAAATTGTCTAAAGAAATTAACCTAGAGGGTTACAGACTTGCTCATACTATGATCAGAGTTAAAAATTTAGAAGCATCTTTTGATTTTTACTGCAAAACTTTAGGGATGAAAATTTTAAGAAAAACAGACTATCCAGAGGGGAAATTTACTAATGCTTTTATTGGTTATGGTCCTGAAACAGAATCGCCATGTTTAGAACTAACCTGTAACTGGAACCAAAAAAATGATTATGACAAAGGTAATGGATGGGGACATGTTTGCATAGAAACACCAGATGTTTACAAAGCTTGTGATGATCTTGCAAAATTAGGCATAAATATTACTCGTAAACCAGGTCCTATGAAGCACGGAACTAGAATAATAGCCTTTTGTGAAGATCCAGATGGATACAAGGTCGAGTTAAATGAACCAGTAAAAGTATAAATAGAAAGGGAATATAAATGTCAAAAAAACCACAATTATATAAATTTAAAGATATTGAAAATAGACTTCATACTTTAGAGCCAGGAAAAAGTTACATTAAGCCTTTTGTGACTAGCAAGGTGAGTAACACAATGTGTGGAGGTTTAAATTTTTTAAACAAAGCTTCTATACCATGGGATTTAACTTGTGATGAAATCATTTACTGTATGACAGGAACTTTTCGCCTTACATGTAATGGTGAGTCTTATATTTGTAACCCTGGAGATGTGCTTTATATCCCAAAAGATAATCATATTGCTTATGAATGTGATGAAAAGTGTGTAATATTTTACGCTGCTTATCCTCATGATTGGAAACAACAAGCAGGTATTACATTCGTACCAGGAATAGACCCTGAAGATATGCCACAATAGCAAAACTAAAGGAGATCAATATGAGTAAGAATGAAAAAATTTATTATGAAAACTTTAAAGATGCAGTTGAACGTAATAGAAAAAAAATACCTTCTGTTCATAAAAAATTAAAAGATGCTGGTGTGAAGTATGTTTTATCCAGCTGGATTGATCTCCATGGTATACCAAAATCAAAACCTGTACCAATGACTGATTTTGAACCATTATGTTTAGGTAAAGGGCCTCAGTTTGCTGTTCATTCCATCTCTTTTGTTCCTGAACTTACTCCCGCAGACTCTGATCAGGTCATGTTACCAGATTTAGATGCAGTGTATATTTGTCCATGGGACACTACTACTGCTATTATTTTTGCAGATCTTTTTTGGGAAGATAAACCATATAATGTTTGTCCTAGACAAGCTTTAAAACGTGCAATGCAAAAAGCTCAAGATGCGGGATACAAAGGAATGGCCGGGATAGAGCCAGAGTTTATTGCAATGAAGTATGATGAAAATGGCCAACCTGTTAAAGCTATTGATAATGATCCAGTCAAGGGTCTTAGGCCAAGACGACAAGCTTTTGGTTATGATGTAGAGCACACATTAGAACTCTATGCATTTTTTAAAAGAGCTAATAGATATTTTAAATGATCTAGGTTGGATGATACATGATGTTGTAGCAGAAGGGGCTTATTCTCAATTTGAATTGGATTTTCATTATACCAATCTTTTGGAGATGGGAGATAGATTGGTTTTTCTTCGAATTCTTTTAAAAGAAATAGCTAAAAAACATAATATGTTTATTACCTTCATGCCCAAACCAACGATAGGTGACTGGAGATCAGGAGCTCATATCAATTTTTCAATGGTAGATAAAAATGGGAAGAACATTTTTGATGGTGGAAATAAGTGGTCAAAAGAATCAATCTTTGCTGTTGGTGGGTTAATGAAACATGCGGAAGCAATAACCTCTATTACTTGCTCAACTGTAAATTCATATAATGGTTTAGTGCCAAGAGTTGGAGGTTTTGAAGGTGGAACTGTAACTTGGGCTCCAACAAATATTACTTATGGACATAATAATAGATCTGCACAATTTAGATTACCTCAAAATAGATATTGTATTGAAAATAGAGCTGCAGATATGACTATGAATGTTTATCTTGCACTCTCAATGACAATTTCAGCAGCAATCGAGGGAATTGAAAATAAAATACATCCAGGAGACCCAACTGATCAAGATTTATACAATATGTCAGAAAGTGAGTTTAAAAAACTTGGAATTAAAAGACTACCAAGAAACTTACTGTCAGCGATTGAGGCTCTAAAAAATGATAAATTAACTGATGAAGTTTTGGGACTTGTAATGAAAAAGTCATTGCTTGCCTATAAAAATGATGAATGGGAACGATATCATCAAGCAGTTACAGATTGGGAAGTAAAAGAGTACCTTAGACTTTATTAATGAAAAAATATCAAGAGTTTAACTTGGGTAATGTTAAACTTTTATCTGGTAAGACACTTAAGTGTGCCAAATTAGTTTATAAAACTTATGGAAAACTTAATAAAGATCAATCAAATGTAATAGTGCTTCCAACATTTTATACAGGCACTCATATTCGCAATGAAGGTTTTATTGGAAAAAATAGAGCAATAAATCCAAATAAATATTTCATTATTTCAATAAACATGTTTGGCAATGGTTTGTCTTCTTCACCAAGTAATAGCATTAAAGCTCAACATGGGTCTCTGTTTCCTGAAATAACACTTTGGGACAATATTTATTGCCAGCATAAACTAATAACTGAAAAACTTAAAATAAAGAAAATTGCACTAGTTGCTGGTTGGTCTATGGCGGGTTGTCAATCATATCAGTGGGCCACTCAATATCCTGACATGGTTAAATCAATTCTTCCTTTTTGTGCATCTTCAAAAACCTCAACACATAATCATGTATTTTTGGAGGGTGTTAAAGCTGCATTAACAGCAGATGTAAATTGGAATGAAGGTAAATATAAAAAACAACCTATTGCAGGGTTAAAAGCCTTTGGACGTGTATATGCCGGTTGGGCCTTCTCTCAAGATTTTTATAGAAAAAAACTTTATAAGAAATTTGGTTTTACGAATGTAGAAGATCTACTTAAAAATTGGGCTAACGATCATGCAAAAAATTGGGATGCTAATAACCTTTTAAGTAAATTAAAAACTTGGCAGTTAAATGATATTAGTAAAAATCCAACATATAAAGGTGATTATATTAAAGCGCTTAAATCAATAAGGGCAAAAACAATTTTAATGCCCTGCAATCAAGACTTATATTTTAGAACGGCAGAAAATGAATTTGAAAAAAGATTTATTAAAAAATCATTATTAAGGCCTGTTGACTCAGCTTATGGACATTGTGCAGCAAATCCAGGTAATGATAAGAATTTTCAAAGAAAATTAGATCAAAATATTACTGAACTATTAATTTAGTTAAATAAACTAATAAAAAACACTATTAAATTACAGGTTGTACCCAATATAGACACTATAAAGCTTTTTGTGTGAAGTAAAATCAATCAAAATACAGTTATGAAAAATCAGCTTGAAAAAAAGCTTAAGAAGATAAATACAGACAGTAAGAGTTTAGTTAAAAGCTCATTAAAAATTCTTAAAAAAATAAACTTAGATAAGTTTAAAAAAATCAAGTCATTTTCTTTAACTGAAAAATATAAAGATTTCAAAAAAAATATTAAACAAAAGGAACTAAATAGAATTAAATTATTAAAAGAAGAAAAAATTAAAGAGTTAAAAAAAGAAAAGTTAGAACAAGAAAAACAAAAAAATGAAGAAATAAAGTTAATTAAACAAAATGAATTAAATCTAATAAAAGAAGAAAAGCAAAGAATAGAGGCAAAAGAAAAACTAAAAGTAAAAATTATAAAACAACAACAGCAAATTGAAAGAAAAAAGATTAAACTTGAAGCTCAAAGAATCAAAGCTGAAGAACAAAAACTAAGAGATGATGAAGAAGAAAAAGCAAGACAAGATGATTTAAAATTAAAAGAAGAAAAACTAAGATTAGATTTTTTTGAAAAGCAAAGAATAAGACAAGAACAACAAAGAGCCAAAATTGAAAATGATAAATTGATGGCTCTTGAGAGACAAAATGCCCGTGAAGCTAAACAGAAAATAAAAGATGAGGAAGAAAGATTAAAAAATATTGAGATTGATAAACAAAAAAAAGATGAGCAAAAATTAAACGAAGAAGAACATAAATTAAATTATCAAAAACAAAAACTTGATGAAATGGAGCAAAATATAAAAAAAATTGAAGTTGAAAGAATAAGAGAAAAAGAAATAAAAATATTAAAAGAAGCTGAAGAGTTAAGAGAAAAAGAAAAACAACTCAGACTAAAAGATCAATTAGAAATAGAAGAACTTAAGGAATTGAGATTAACTGAGCTTAATCAAAGAAAAATCCAGGAAGAATTACAATTAAAAGAAGAAGAAATAAGATTAGAAAATTTAAGAGAACAAAAAATAATTCAAGCTAGAATTCTCGAAGAAAAAAGAATTAAAGATGAAGAAGAGAGAATAAAAGAGTGGGAAAGAAAATTTGATAAGGAGCAAATAGCAAAAGAAGAAGAATTAATTAAAAAGTTTAATGACCAATTAATTAAAGAAAAAGAACAAAGTGAAAAGATAATAGAATTTAAAAAAGAAGAAGTAATAGAAGAAAAAAAAGAAGAAATATTAGAAAACGAGGTAAAGAAAGAAGAAGATGAAAGATATTAGTTAATTAAAGGCTTTCCTGTTGCTAGTGTGTGTTTAATACGACCTTGAGTTTCCCTTGTTTCGATTAATCTCATAAACGCATCTAATTCTAATTTAAATAAATCATCTTCTGATAAAATTTTATCAATAGTTGTGTTTCCTCCACTCAGAACATGAGCTAATTCTTTCGCAACTGTAACACCGTGATCACGAATTATTTTTTCATTGTAAAGCTTTTCTATAATTTTATTCATTTCAATTAAAACTTCTTTTCCTGGCAGTTTGAATTTTATCTCGGATGGAGCTTTAAATTCTCTATTATTTTCTAAGATTTTTTTAGAAACCTCGAGTAAACTATTTCTATTCATTATCTTTTTATCTTCAGGTTTTAAATACTTCATAGGTTCCGCTTCAACTGATGAGGTTGCAGTTCTTCCATAACCAATAATATCAAACACTTTAAGAGGTGCGTAATGAGGGTCTTTTTTAGCCTCATCTGTATCAAGCCATCTTGCTAACATTTCTTTGCAACCACCTCCAGCTGGTATTAATCCAACTATCGTTTCAACTAAACCAACTACAATATTTGTATGTGAGGCTACAAAATTACTTTGAACCATAACCTCAAACCCACCCCCTAAAGTTAATCCTGAGGGTGCAGAGATAACTGGGTGATTAGAATACTTAAGATGTTTGCAGGTTTCTTGAAAATATCTAATAAATTTTTCTATAGATTTAAAATCATTCTTATTTGCAAAATCCATCGTGTAACTCAAGTTAACCCCAGCAGAAAATTGCATACTTTCATTTATTATAATCAACGGTTTATCTGTAGCTTTTTTTAGAGCATCCATTGAATCATAATCCAAAGCATTTGCTTTAGTTGTAAACTCAACAATGTTATAATCATTAAATCTATATATCTGTGCTGAATTATTTCCATCTACACTTGTTGCAGTCTTCTTGGCTTTTCCTAGTGTTTCAATATCAGTATACTTTTGTCTAGATCCATAAAAATCCTGATTTTTTGTCTTAGCTAAATTTTCTAAAAAAGCATTTCCTTTAAAATTACCTATCTTCCCAAAAAAAGTTTCTACTCCAATTTCTTCTAACATTTCAAATGGACCTTTAGTCCAGTTAAAACCCAATCTCATTGCTTCATCAATATCATTAAAATCATTGGTAATACCTGGAACTAATGATGATGCATATTTAATAATTTTTGAAATAACCGACCAAGCATACTCACCGTACTTATCTTCTCTTGAGATCAATTTTTTAAGATCTACTTTATCTGAGTGAATATTTATTTTTTTACTTGCTGAATACTCTCCAGTTTCAAGATTAATTGCTTCCATAACTTTTACTTCACCTGTTTTATTAACTCTGTAAAAGCCTCCCTTACCTTTTCTTCCTGTATATCCAGTTTCAATTAATTTTTTTACTAAAGGAATTTCTTTTGCAACCATTTGAAAAGGGTCATTTTCTGTTAGCTCTTTAATAAAGCTTTTTAATACATCGGCCATTAAATCAATACCGATTAGGTCATAAAGACCGAACACTCCTGTTTTTGGTATCCCCATTGGTCTTCCAAAAATTGCATCGGCTTCTTCAATGCTAAGTTTCATTTTAAAAGCTTCAGTCATTGCAACTTGCATTGCAAAAACTCCTATTCTATTTCCTAAAAATCCTGGAGTATCATTACAAATAATTGCACCTTTTCCCAGTTCTGTTTCACAAAACCTTTTTAAAGAGTTTATTTTATCTAAATCGTTATTCTCATTTTTAACTATCTCTAATAGCCCCATGTATCTAACTGGGTTAAAAAAGTGAGTAATGCAAAAATCTTTTTTTTCCTCCTCTGATAAATGCTGGGATAATACCTTGATAGGTATTGACGATGTATTTGAAGATACTATTGCACCCTTTTTTCTTTCTTTAAATATTTTTTTATAGATATCATGTTTGATATCTATTCTTTCAACGACAGCTTCTACTACCCAATCTGCCTCTTTTACTTCATCAAAATTATCTAAAATATTTCCTACTTTAATGTTATTTATTTTTGACTTATCTAATAAAAGTGGAGGTCTTGATTTGTGGATTTTATCTCGTGCTTGCTCGCTTATTTCAGTTTTTAAATCTAGTAAAGTAACTGGTATATTTGCATTACACAAATGAGCTGCAATTCCACTGCCCATAGTTCCCGAACCAATAACTACTACTTTTTTAATTTTCATAAGATTTAAAAATTGAAGAACTATTTATAATAAAAAAAATGAACTTAGTAAATAAATTACCTATTAATTCCTCTTAGTCTTTCAGACCTTCTTCTTAAAAGTTCTGCACTAACTAGAATTAATGTGGACATTACGATTAAGCAAGTTGCCACTGCCATAATTGTTGGACTTAACTGCTCTCTTAGACCAACCCACATTTGAATCGGTATAGTAGTGTTTTCTAATCCTGCTAAAAATAATACTACTACAACTTCGTCAAACGAAGTTACAAAAGCAAATAGTGCTCCTGAAATTACACCTGGTAAAATTAATGGTAATGTTATTTTCATAAAAGTGTTTACTGGATTGCTCCCTAAACTTGCTGCAGCTCTTGTGACACTATGATCAAACCCTGTTAATGTTGCTGTTACTGTAATAACTACAAATGGTGTGCCTAAAATAATATGTGCTAAAATTATTCCTGTATGTGTTGCAGCTAAACCTACTTTTGCCATAAAGAAAAATATAGCTGTTCCTGAAATAATTAATGGAACAATCATTGGTGAAATTAATAAAGCCATAAATGCTGCTTTGTAAGGCATATGTCTACTACTTAAACCTAACGCTGCAACCGTTCCTAAAATTGTAGAACCAATAGTTGCAAAGAAAGCAATGATGATACTATTCTTTGCAGCAAGTCCCCATGGATTTTTAGTTCCGTAAATCATGTCCTCATACCACCTTAATGAAAATGCGTCTGGGTCAAGTGCTAACATTCCCTTAGAAAAGTGAATGTATTGCTCGGCATTAAATGAAAGTGGTAAGATTATAAACAATGGCGCAATTAAAAAGAAAAATACTAACGCACAAATTGTTATATATGTGTAGTGCCAAACTCTATAATTCCATGATGTATAAGTTGGTAATGACATAATTTATCCTAATTTAATATTATCTATCCCTACTAATTTATTATAGATCCAGTAAATAGTTAAGACACCAACCAACAGCATTGTTCCTAATGCGGCAGCAAATGACCAATCTAGAGAACTTTTCATGTGGTAGGCAATTGTATTACTAATCAAAGACCCACTTGCTCCTCCAACTAGTGCAGGAGTTATATAATAACCTATTGCTAAAATAAAAACTAACAAGGATCCGGCACCAATTCCAGGAACTGTTAATGGAAAATATATTTTTCTAAATGCTACAAATGGTGTTCCACCCAAAGATTTTCCAGCTCTCATTAAGCTTGGAGATATTGTTTTCATTACACTGTAAAGCGGTAAAACCATAAATGGCAATAAAATTTGAGTCATTGCAACAAAGGTTCCAATTACATTGTACATTAGTTCTGGTCTAGCATCATTTGCAGCAAGTCCGAGCCATACAATCAAATCATTAATTGGGCCTTGTTGCTGAAGTAAAACCATCCAACTTGAGGTTCTGACTAATAGTGATGTCCAGAATGGAAGAAGCACACATATCATCAGCAAATTACTATATTTCATCGGTAATGTAGCTAATAAGTATGAAATTGGATAAGCAAGCATGAAACAGAATATAGTTACCCAAAAAGCAACTTTGAGAGTTCTTAACCATAGTATTTTATGAATTCTTCTGTCCTCTGGTTGTTCCACTATACTACCATTTTGATCATACTTTAAATCAACACCTTTTAGATATTTAGCAAAAGTCCAATTGGGTGCAGCATTCTTTAAAGAAACCAAATAATCGTTTTGACCCCATCTTTTGTGAACTTCTATAAACTGTTCTTTATAATTACCTTCTTCAAATTTTCCAAGTTTTCTAACTGTTTTTTTTATTAAGCTACTAAATCCACCTTTTTCATAATTCAATCTTGCTATAATTTTACCATAGGTTTTTGTTTTTTTTAAATAAGCCAAATCCTCGTAAAGTGCGGCATAAACTGGCTCTCCTGGGAGATCTTTGCCATCCCATTTTTCAATCGCTGTAAAAGTATTTGGTAGCATTTGAGTGATCTTACGATCATCAATACTTCTAAATAACATATCTCCTATTGGAAATACGTATGTAATTATAAGAAACAGGAATAATGGTCCCACAAGCATTACTGCTTTAAACTTGTTTTTTCTTTCAGCCTTCTTTAAACTGATCTCTAAAGGTATTCCGTCTGATGATAATATTTGTTCTGTACTCATATTTTAAAAATTCTTAAAAAAAAAGGGCAGTTATTTTGTAACCGCCCTAAATTTTACTAAAAGTTTAATCTATAATTAAATTACAGACCAGCTTTCATAGCTTCCCATTTTTCACCAATTTCATCCTGGTTATCTGCCCAGAACTCAGGGTTCATAAGAATGTAGTTTTTAGTATTAGCTGGTGCTGTAGGCATGTGTTGTACCATGCTTGTCTTACCATCTTTATACCAAGGCTCTCCAGCTTCCATGATAGCAATTGAAGATTTTCTCCAAGGAGCGTAAGCAATATACTTAGCACTTCCTGCTAGACCTTCAGTACTTGTCATTTCTCTAAGAACTTTCATAGCTTTACCGTTAGCATCGTTAGGTCCACCTTTAACCATAGCGAAATACTCATAGTCAAGAATTTGTGCATCCCATACTTGTACAATTGGAGTTCCTTCCATTTGTGCATTAAAGAATCTTCCATTCCAACCAGTAGCCATAACAACTTCACCATTAGCTAGTAGTTCTGGTGGCTGTGCTCCAGCATTCCAGAATACACATCCGCCTTTTGGATCTTCACAAAGTGCTTTGATTTTAGCTATCGCTTTATCAACTCCACCGTCAGCTGAAAGTTTATCATAGATCTTAGATCCACCTTTTTTAGCTTTTGTACCCATAGCTGCTTGTGCTATTTCTATACTAGACATTGCACCTTTGTAGATAGCTCTTTTACCAGGAAACTTTTTAGTATTAAAAAAGTCTTTTACTGACTTTGGAGTACCTTTTACATTGTTCTTATTGTAAGCAAAGTTCCAAGAGTACAAGATGTTTCCAACTGCACATTTAGAAGGCATGCTAGTAAAGAAGTCATCTGAAGCTTTTGTTCCATCTGGAGCAGGTGCGAAGTCTTTGTCGAAGTCAAATTCAACAAAAATACCTTCGTCACAACCAATGATAGTGTCTTTTGCGTACACATCAATGATGTCCCAAGTGATTTTTCCAGCTTCTTTTTGAGCTTTAATCTCTGATAATCCACCAGTGTAGTCTACCCAATTAACAGGTATTCCTAATTTTGCCGCCGTAGGATCACCGTACCCTAATTTTTGACTTTCAGTGTAAGCACCACCCCAAGACACTACAGTAACTGCAAATGCCGAAGTTGTGATAGAAAGTACAAAAGATAGAGCAAGTAATAATTTACTTAATTTTTTCATTTTCTCTCCTATTTAACGTTAACGTTTGTTGTTTTATAAAGTGAAATTAAAACAATATAGGTACGTTTAGTCAACAGGCAATTATATCCAATTTGACTTTATTTTATTTAAGTTTTTTAGGGATTTTTTAAGATTATTTTGGATCTAAAGCTCTACAGTCAACACTGTTCCAGCCTATATTAAGTACATTGCCCTTTTTAAGATCTAATCTAGCTGTACTATTTGGCACTTTAAGGATGAATTCTTTATTTCCCAATAAATCAACTCTTAGTCTAGTGTGATCACCGTGATAAATTATTTCTTCAATTTTACCTTTATGATTATTATCCATTTTATCTGTAGGGTCTATAATTGCTCTTTCAGGTCTTAGTGAAACTTTAGTTTTATCCCCTTTTGCTTTAACGGCAACTGGATTTGCTAAAATTTCTGTGCCATCTTCTAATTTGACTTTACATTTATCACCTGAAATATCTGCAACCTGACCTAAAAATTTATTGTTCTCTCCAATAAATTCAGCAACAAAAGAATTAACAGGTTTTTCATACAATTCATCAGGACTTGATAGCTGCTGAACTTTACCATCGTTAAAAACTGCAATTCGATTTGACATTGTTAATGCTTCAGTTTGGTCGTGCGTAACGTACACAACTGTTACACCAATACTTTCATGAATATGTTTAATTTCATATTGCATGCTTTCTCTTAAATTTTTATCTAATGCTCCAAGTGGTTCATCCATTAATACCACTTGTGGATCAAAAACTAATGATCTTGCAACAGCAACACGTTGTTGTTGTCCACCTGATAATTGCATTGGCATTCTTGCTTCAAAACCATGAAGTGAAACCATAGATAAAGCTTTATCAATTTTTTTATCAGCTTCATCTTTTGGAATTTTTCTAACTCTTAAAGGAAAGGCTAAATTTTCATAAACAGTCATGTGTGGAAATAAAGCATAATTTTGGAATACCATTCCAATTCCTCTTTTGTGAGGTGGAATGTTTGAAATCACCTTGCCATCTAAATAAATTTCTCCATGAGTTGGTGTTTCAAAACCAGCAAGCATCATTAAACAAGTTGTTTTACCAGAACCAGAGGGTCCTAACATTGTTACAAACTCACCTTCTTCAATATCTAGATTCAATCCTTTAACGACTAAAATTTTGCCATCATAGCTTTTGTCTACATTGTCAAATTTTACAAATTCTTTATTTTTTGTCATAATTTTGTAGTGAATTTAAAACATTTGTTTGCTTATTTATCAAGTTTTTTTAATCTTTAATTATTTGATTTGTAGATCTTTTGAAAAATCACAAAATAACTCGCATCCTTTGTCAGTTATTCGAATTGCTTCTGATGCTTCAACACCCCAACCTCCAAATTGCATTACTGCAATCATGTGAAAAGTAACATTTGGTTCTAAAATAGTCATATCACCTTTAGATATATTAAGGGTATGCTCACCCCAATCAGGTGGATAACCAATTCCTATTGAGTAACCAGTTCTAGATGTCTTTTCTATTCCATATTTGTCTAGAATTTTCCAAAAAGCTTGCGCAACATCATCTGCAGTTTGTCCAGGTTTTGCAGCATCTATTCCAGCTTGAAGGGCCTCATTTGTTTTATTCATAGTATCAATTTTCATTTGATCGGGTTTTCCAAGTAAAACTGTTCTAGCCATTGGACAATGATACCTTTGATATACGCCTGAAAGCTCAATAATTGTAGCCTCACCTTCCACAAACTTATCTTGTGTTGCTGTTAAATGTGATGCTGAAGTGCCTTTTCCCGTTGGAAGTAGCGTTGCAATACTGGAGTATTCCCCTCCAAATTCTGGAGTTCCATAAAATAATGCTTTTTGAATTTCACCCACTGCATCGCACTGCCTGACACCTGGATTTATCACATCAATTGCCGTTTTCATTCCTTTTTGGGAAATTATTGCTGCAGATTTCATAAGTTCTATCTCTGCATTAGATTTTACTACTCTTGCCCAGTTAACTAATCTTTCAGAATCTTTTAGCTTAGCATTTGGCAATCCTTGCTTCATTTTTTCATAACAATAAGCGGTAAAATAATGACTATCCATTTCCAACCCTATTGAAAGATTGTCCCATTTTCTTTCTTTAATAATATCTACAAGGTTGTCGTAAGGGTGAAGTGGCCATGCATGAATATATTTTTCATCATAAACTAAAATATTTTCATTTTTTAAATAAGTTTTTATATAAGCTCCACCAGAGTCTTGCTTTCTAACCCAACATAATGGTTCATCAGCATCTACATGTACAATTACAGCTTGAGCGTAGTAAAACGACCAAGCATCATATCCTGTAAGATAATTCATATTAGCTGTGTCGTGAGAGATTAGCAATTCTATACCTTTATCTTGCATAGATTTTTGAACTTTTTTTAATCTAGACTTGTATTCTTCTTTACTAAAATTCATATCTTAATAACTATTAATTTTTTTTGGAAATTTTTTATTTTTAACTTCATTTTTAAATTTAATTATAGCAGTATTTATCTGTTTTGTAATATTAGCAAATTTTTTAACAAATCTAACTTTTATTGGGTTTAAACCTATTAGATCATCTGTAACCAAAACTTGCCCATCGCAGTGTGCTGATGCACCAATACCAATTGTTGGAACTTTAACGGTTTTTGTAATTTCTTTTGCTAATGAACTTTCAACACACTCTAAAACCATTGAAAATACACCAGCTTCTTCTAAAAGCTTAGAGTCTTTTAAAATTTTATTTCTTTCTGTTAACTTTTTCCCTTTAAATTTAAAATTTGTTGCAGATTGTGGAAGAACACCAAGATGTCCCATTACTGGAATTTTATTCTTAATTAAAGTTTTAATTATTTGAACAACTTTTTTACCTCCCTCAAGCTTGATAGCATCACACTTCGTTTTAGAGATTATTTTTTTGGCATTATTTAAGGCTTCTTTTGGGTTTCGGTAAGTATTATGAGGCATATCTACTACCATTAAGCTTTTTTTAACGCCCATTCTTACACTTTTAGAATGTTCAATCATCATATCTAATGTCACTTTTTTTGTGGAAGAAAAACTATAAAGCACAGATCCAAGAGAGTCGCCCACTAAAATAAGATCACAGTGTCTATCAATAATTGATGCAATATTTTTAGAGTAAGCAGTAAGGCTTATAATTTTAGATTTATTTTTTTTTTTAATAAAGTTAATAATCTTGCTATTCATTTTTTACCAAACACCATTATTTTTCATTGATGCCCACGGTTCTTTAATTTCTAAATTTCCTTCTTGTAGGATTTCTATAGAAATATTATTAGGAGATCTCACAAACGCCATATGACCATCTCTAGGGGGCCTATTAATTGTATAACCCATATTTTTAAGTCTCTCACAAGTTTGATAAATATTTTCAACACGATATGCCAAATGGCCGAAATTACGAGATCCATCACCTAACTTATCACCATCCCAGTTATAGGTTAGTTCTAATTCAGCTTTATCATCACCAGGTGCTGCTAAAAAAATTAAGGTAAATCTACCTTGCTCATTTTCCATTCTTCTAGTTTCAATTAAGCCTAATCCTTTACAATAAAAATTTAATGATTTCTCTACGTCAGAGATTCTGATCATGGTGTGTAAATATTTCATATTACTTCTTACTCTATAGTAAAGTATTACTCTAATTCAATGGTACTTGGTGGTTTTGAAGTAACATCATAAACTACTCTATTAATACCTCTAATATTGTTAATAATTTGATTTGAAATTGATTGCATAAAACCTTTAGGAAAATCAAAAAAGTCAGCTGTCATTCCATCTTCAGATGTAATTGCTCTTAGTAGACAAATATGTTCGTAGGTACGATTATCTCCCATAACACCCACAGTTTTTACTGGTAATAATGCAGCATATGCTTGCCAAACTTTATCATATAATCCGTGATCTCTTAAAGCTTTAATAAAATAGAAATCTGCTTCTTTTAAAATTTTAATTTTTTCATTTGTTATAATGCCAGGCATTCTTATTGCTAAGCCCGGACCAGGAAAAGGATGTCTGGAGATTATATCATTAGATAAGTTAAGTTCTAAGCCTAATTTTCTAACTTCATCTTTAAATAAAAATTTAAGAGGTTCTACTAATTTTAATTTCATTCTTTTGGGGAGACCCCCCACATTATGATGTGATTTTATTTTTGAAGTTTGACTACCTGTCACAGATTTACTTTCTATTAAGTCCGGATAAAGAGTACCCTGCGCAAGAAATTGAACATTTTTAATTTTGTTTGCATACCTTTCAAATATTTTAATAAATAGATTTCCAATGATTTTTCGTTTTTTTTCAGGATCAGAAACATTAGTTAATTTTCTTATAAATTCTTTTTCTGCATTAACATAAATTAAATTTATTTTTAATTTTTTCTTAAATGTGCTAACTACTTGCGTTTCTTCATTTTTTCTTAAAAGACCATTGTTAACAAAAATACAAATTAAATTTTTTCCAATTGCTTTACTTAACAATTGTGCAACTACACTACTATCAACACCTCCTGACAATCCACAAATTACTTTGTTGCTACCTACTTGTTGTTTAATTTCATTAATTAATCTTAATTTTTGATCTTTCGAAGACCAGTTTTTTTTAATTTTACAAATATGAAAAACAAAATTATGCAATAAAATCTTACCTTTATCTGTGTGTGTTACTTCTGGGTGAAATTGTACTCCATAAAAATTATCTTTAGTATTTTCAATTATTGTTAATTTAGAATTTTTTGTAGATGCTATAATCTTGAAATTTTTTGGCATTTTAGATACTTGGTCGGCATGACTCATCCAAACATTACTTGTTTTATTTTTTTTAAAAAAATTTTTAGTTAAAATACTATTTGATACTTTTTTTATAGTAGCAAGACCAAACTCTCTATGTTTTGATTTTTTAACTTTACCACCTAACAATTTAGATAATATTTGGTGTCCAAAACATATACCTAGGATTGGAACTCCTAATTTTAAAATCTTTTTATCAAATTTAAATTTATCATTCTCATAAACATTAAGAGGGCCACCAGAGAGTATTATTCCAGTAATATTTTCTTTTGCAATTTGGATTATATTTATTTTTTTGTGACTAACAATTTCTGAAAAAACTCCTAATTCTCTTACTCTTCTTGCTATTAATTGTGTAAATTGAGAACCAAAATCAATTATTAAAATTTTACTTAAATTATTACTAAGACTCATTTTTAGGTTCCAAACTCTTCAAGGATTCTAAAATAGAATTTTTTTTATCACACAATTGATTGCAAATTTTAGAAAAATAATCTGCTAATTCTTTTACTTTGGAATAATTGGATCTTTTTAACTCTATTTCCATAAGCATATAGTTTGCTTCTTCATTTTTTGGATCTAGTAAGAGAACAGTATCTATATATTTTTGTTCTTCTTTTTTATTCTCCTCGAAATTATAAATTTTTGCTAAATATAAATATGAATTTTGATCCTTAGGGTTGAAAACAATACTTCTTTGAAACAAAAATTTAGATTCTTCATATTTCTGTTCATCGTATTTATTTTTTCCTTTTTCAAAAAAATTATTTTCTGCTAAAGAATAACTTTCAAAATTTAAAAGCATAAATATAGCAACAGTTAATTTATTTATTTTTCTCATTAATACTTACTCTCATTTTTTACTTGATCAACATTGTGAACCATACTTTCATAAAAGCCTGCTTTAGTTATTTTTACAAAATTTGGTTTATTTTTAAGGTTAGGAACTCTTTTTGCACCTAGATAACCCATAGATGATTTTAAGCCTCCAATCAATTTGTAAACTATACTTTTAACATCACCTTTATATTTCACAAACCCCTCTACCCCCTCTGGAACATATTTAGATCGATCTTTTTGTTTACTTTGAAAGTATCTATCAGCTGATCCTTTATTCATTGCCCCAACTGATCCCATTCCTCTAAAACTTTTAAATAACTTACCATTTTTTTTAATTAGTTTTCCTGGTGTTTCAAAACTACCTGCAAATAAAGAACCAATCATTATAGCATCAGCACCTGCAGATAATGCTTTTGCTAGATCACCTGAATATTTAATTCCTCCGTCTGAAATAATCTTTACTTTATTATTTTTAACGCCTTTTTTTACTGCAAGTATTGCACTTAATTGCGGTACACCAATACCTGCGACTAATCTGGTTGTGCAGATTGATCCTGGTCCAATCCCAACTTTAACAATGTCTACTCCTAATTTTATTAAAAATTTTGCAGCATCTGCTGTTGCAATATTTCCAGCACATAAAGTTGTTTTATTTGTTTTTAATTTTTTTATAACTTTAATAATTTCTGCAACTTTTTTGCTATGCCCATGGGCTGTATCAACAACAATTAAATCAACTTTTTCTTTTAAAATAGCTTCTGCTCTTTTAAGTTCTAAAGGACCAGCTCCAACAGCTGCACCAACTAATAAGTTTAATTTTTTAACTTTTTTAATTTCTTCTACTTGTTTTTTAATATCAAGATTTCTGTGAATTACACCAATACCTCCAGCTTTAGCTATTGCAATAGCCATTTTGCTCTCAGTAACTGTATCCATTGCAGAGGATAATAAGGGTATTTTTAGTATTAAGTTAGATGATAGTTTTGTACTGGTATCAACTTCAGAAGGTAGAACTTCTGAGTATTTTGGTGCCATCGTAACATCATCAAATGTGAGTGCTTCTTTTATAGGATCCATAATCATTTATATATGATTCCCCTCAAAAAAAAAGTCTCTATCTTAAGATTTTACAAATAATAAAACTTTCCTTAGATTCTTTTCTACTAGACTTGGGTTTAAATACCTTAACTTCTTTGAATAATTTTTTGCCCAAAGCAACAATTTCGTTAAATGAAGAACCTAGAAAAATCTTAGAGACAAATCGGCCTTCTTTAACCAGCATTTCTTTAGAGAAATTCATGGCTTCCATGGCAAGTTCACCTGTATAAATTGCATCTATATCCTTTATACCCGTTGTATTAACAGCCATATCTGACACGACAACATCAACTTTTGATTTGAATAAAGCTTTTATTTTTTCTTGAGAATCCAAATCAGTAAAATCACCTTTGATTTGAATTGTATTCTCAATTTCCTCCATACCCTTTATGTCAATTGAAACTAATCTTCCACTTTTCACTGTTCTTGAAATATATTGAGACCAGCTACCTGGTGATGCACCTAAATCTATTACTGATATTCCATTTTTTAATATCTTAAATTTTTCATCTATTTCTATTAATTTGTAGGCCGATCTCGCTCTGTAACCATCTACCTGAGATTGTCTAACATAAATGTCTCTTTTTTGTTTGTTGATCCAATTTTTAGAAATTCTATTTTTTTTCAATTAATGACCAAATCTTAAACTTTTAAACAATACTTTTTGCTGAATAGTCTTAATATTAATTTTAACTTCCTTATGCAGTCTCATATCTTTATCACCATCCCAAATTCCTGCTGCTAGATGCATAATTCCTATTTCATAATTTGGTAAATAAGGCTCAACAAATGTATTTTTAATTTCGTCAAATTTAGGCAATAAATTACTAGCAATCCAATTACAATTTAATGGCAAAAATTCAGTTTCAAGTTCGTCTATATAGACTGACATATTGATAGCAAGACCTTCTGAACCAAAAATATTTCCACTTTTTAAAGTTTGTTCTAGATTTTTTTGCCAAGAAGTCCAGCCAGGTGAATTTTTTTCTAATGAAAAAACCCCAATATTGATGTGTGGGGCGAAAGCTAATTTTCTTGCTTTATTAATTCCAACTTTTGATTTTATCGCGTGCTTAAAATTTTGAGATTTAATTATTGCCACTTTTCCAAATAACCAATTTACTTTTGACATTATTTTATATCCTGGTCCTAATGTTTGAGTAATTCCTAATTTACCATTTTCACAAGCTTTAAAATATAATTCAACAGAGCTCCAATCATTCACCCAAGCGTCACAATCAATCCATAAATATTTTTCATAACTAGGAAAGTATTTTGGTAAAAAAGCTCTAGATACTTGACTCTTTAACCACTCTCTTCCTTTTACTTTAAATGCAGGGACATCAATGTCCCATTCAGCTGATTTAATTTCATCAACTTTTCTAGATAATATATCTCTTTGTTGCTCAGACAAACCGGCATCTAAAATACAGATTGCTGTATCTTTGCTTTTTTCAAAACTTTTAATAGAATCGACCAATTCATTAAGCAATTCAAAATAATTTGAATCAGCCAGAGACACAATTACATTTTTTTTCATCTACAATATATCTTCAAGATCTTCATTATCATGATTTTCACCACTTAAAGTTTTCTGTTTATAAATCTTTTGGAAACTAAAGTATCCAAATGGGATTAAGCAAATATAGATTAACCCACAAATGACTAAAACTTTAAATGTATATATCAACAAAAGTCCAAAAAATAAAACAACACCAAACAATGCAAAAATTGTCAAGTGGCGTGGTATAGAAATTTTTTTAAAAGCAAATGTTGGAATTTTACTTATCAGTAAAAATGAAATCAAAATAAAGAATGTTGGTACTACTATATCGTAGTTAATTTTGATTAAATTTATCTCACTTAGATTTAATATTAACGGCATCAATGCCAAAATTCCACCTGCTGGTGACGGTACTCCTTCAAAATAATTATCTCTCCATGATGGTTCTGAATTTGAACTCACGTTAAATCTTGCAAGTCGAAGAGCAACACAAACTACAAAAATCATCGTGAGCAACCAGCCAAATTTACCTAAATTATTTAAAGACCAGAAATACATTATAAAAGCAGGAGCTACTCCAAAACTAATTAAATCTGCTAATGAGTCTAATTCCTTTCCAACCAAAGAAGTTCCTTTCAACATCCTTGCAACTCTGCCATCTAATGCATCAAAAATTGCTGCAAATATAATAGCTATAATAGATAGTTCAAATTTTTCATCTAGTGCAAATTTAATAGAACTTAACCCAATACATACATTTATTAATGTCAGTGCATTAGGTAAAAGCATTCTAGCTTTTTTATCTGATACAATCTTAAAATTATTTTTAGGTTGTTCCATAAGCTACCTTTTAGCTAATAGTGTTTCACCAGCAATTGTCTTTTGTCCAACTTTAACTAAGGTTTCATAATTTTCAAAATAAACATCAGCTCTACTTCCAAATCTAATCATTCCAATTCTCTCACCTTGTTGCAAATGTTGATCCTTTGAAGACTCACATACAATCCTTCTAGCAATTAAACCTGCTATCTGGACAACTATTATTTCTTCTCCATGATTATTCGTTATCTTGTAATAATTTCTTTCGTTATCTTCACTTGCTTTATCAAGTGATGCATTTAAAAATTTTCCAGGCTTATAAAGTATTTCTGAAATTTTACCTTCACAAGGTGTTCTATTAACGTGACAATCAAATACGTTCATAAAAATACTAATCTTAGTGAATTTTTTATCCTCTAAACCAAGCTCCTTTGGTCCATCGATCTCATGAACCATTAAAACTTCACCATCTGCTGGACTTGTTAGATAATTTTCATCATTTATTGTAATCCGTTCCGGATCTCTAAAAAAATAATAAACCCATATAGATAATACCAGACCAATTAACCCTAGAAAGGTACTCAGGAAGTATAAAAAAATTGTTGCAATAATAGCTATTGCTAAAAATTTGTATCCTTCAGAATGAATTTTTGGAAAAATTTTCTCTAACATAAGCTTCTATTTGATAATTTTTTATTAATATGTATATAAAGCACTAAATTACAATTACTAATATATATTATTCATTTATGGCTAAAATAAAGGTTAAAAATCCAGTAGTTGAACTAGATGGTGATGAAATGACTAGAGTCATTTGGGAATTCATTAAAGGCAAACTGATTTTACCATATTTAGATTTAGATATTAAATACTATGATCTCGGTATGAAAAGCCGGGATGATACAGATGACCAAATAACTATAGATTCTGCTAAGGCAATTAAAGAGCATAACGTTGGTATAAAATGTGCAACAATAACTCCAGATGAAGTGCGGGTTGAAGAGTTTAAATTAAAAAAAATGTGGAGATCTCCAAATGGCACCATCCGAAATATTCTTGGAGGTACAGTTTTTAGAGAGCCCATAATTTGTAAAAATATTCCAAAACTTGTTCCAACTTGGACTGACCCTTTAATTATTGGAAGACATGCCTTTGGTGATCAATATAGAGCAACAGATTTCAAGGTACCGGGTAAAGGTAAAATGGAAGTTAAATGGACTGCAGAAGATGGTAGTGATGAAATTAAATATGAAGTCTTTAATTTTCCTGGACCAGGAATTGCTTTATCAATGTACAATTTAGATAAATCTATAGAAGACTTTGCAAGATCTTGCTTTAACTATGGAATAATTAAAAAATGGCCTGTGTATCTTTCTACTAA
This sequence comes from Candidatus Pelagibacter sp. Uisw_137, assembly GCF_047720245.1. Classification (GTDB taxonomy): domain Bacteria; phylum Pseudomonadota; class Alphaproteobacteria; order Pelagibacterales; family Pelagibacteraceae; genus Pelagibacter. Next base: position 245,108 of record NZ_CP159811.1, on the reverse strand, counting down.
AAATACTATTTTAAAAATTTATGATGGCAGGTTCAAAGATATCTTCCAAGATATTTTTAATAAAGAATTTAAATCTGATTTTGATAAGCTTAAAATTACTTATGAACATAGACTAATTGATGACATGGTTGCTTGCGCAATGAAATGGAGTGGTAAATATATTTGGGCTTGTAAAAATTATGATGGTGATGTTCAGTCAGATATAGTTGCTCAAGGTTATGGATCATTAGGGTTAATGACCAGTGTTCTTCTTGCGCCTGATGGAAAGACTATGGAAGCTGAAGCGGCTCATGGAACTGTAACTAGACACTATAGAATGCATCAAGAAGGTAAAGAGACTTCTACAAATCCAATTGCATCAATTTTTGCTTGGACCAGAGGTTTGGCTCATAGAGGAAAATTAGATGGTAATGAAGATTTAATTAAATTTTCAATTACATTAGAAAAAGTTTGTATTGATTGTGTTGAAAATGGATCGATGACAAAAGACTTAGCAATTTTAATTGGGCCCTCAAGTAATTACCTAACTACTAATCAATTTTTAGATGAATTGGATGGTCAGCTTAAGAGAAAGCTTAATTAATTAATTTTTTAATATTTTCAAAAGACTCTTCAATTTTATTAGGCAAAGTACCACCAGCTTGGGCAAAGTCAGCTCTTCCACCTCCACCTTTACCACCAATAACTTCTGAACCAGCTCTAACAATTTTTACAGCATCAAACTTGTCTTCTAATGTTTTGGTAACACCTACAGCTAATCCAACTTTATTATCATTGATTGCATAAATTATTACTAATCCCTCACCAATTTCTTTTTTTCCTTCATCAATTAGCTTACGTAGATCTTTAAATGGTAAATCTATAATATTTTGAAATCTAACTTTAAATCCATTAATAGTTTGATCATTGATTTTATTTTTTTCTTTATCTTTTAATATTGAGCTAACTGAAAGTTGATCAAATTGTTTATTAAGGTCTTTTATCAAGGTTACTTGGTCCCTGTTTTGAAAATTAGGTTTTCCTCCTAATTTAATAATCCTTGTCTCTAATTCTTTTATAACTGCCTCATTTTTTTGATCAGACAAATTAGACAAATTTTCTTTTTCTTTTAAAAAATCAACTAACTGTGTGTCTCTTAAAGCTTCAATTCTTCTTACACCTGCAGCAATAGATGATTGGCTTATAATCTTAAATTTTCCAATATCAGCTGTGTTCACAACATGTGTTCCTCCACATAATTCTGTTGAGAAAAATTTACCCTCTTCGTCTCCCATAGACAAAACCCTCACTTCATCACCATATTTTTCTCCAAATAAAGCTAGGGCACCATTCTCAACAGCTTCTTTAGGTGTCATTATTCTTGTTTTCACTTTTGACTTTTTTTGAATTATTGAGTTAACATAATCTTCAATTTTTCCCATTTCCTCATCTGAGATGGGTTTCATATGACTAAAATCAAATCTTAATCGATCAGACTGAACTAAAGATCCTTTTTGAGTTACATGCTCACCCAAAACTCTTCTTAACGCTTCGTGCAATAAATGAGTAGCAGAATGGTAGGCTCTAATATTATTTCTTCTCTGTATATCTATTTTTAATTCAACACTGTCTTGTAATTTAATTGAGCCTTTTTTTACTTTTCCATAATGAACAAATAAATCCCCTAATTTTTTTTGAACATCTGACACTTCAAATTCAAAAACCTCATTAGAAATTATTCCTGTGTCTGCAACTTGTCCTCCTGATTCACCATAAAAAGGGGTTTGGTTTGTAATTATAATTCCTTCATCATTTTCTTGTAGACCTTGAACCTCTTTATTGTTTTTAAGGATCAATGCAATTACAGCTTCAGCTTTATCTGTGAAATATCCTAAAAAATCAGTTGCACCTAAGCGATCTTTTATATCAAACCATATTTGATCTATAGAACTATCACCTGATCCTTTCCAATTTTTTTTTGCTAATTCTTTGCTTTCTTTCATTAATAAATCAAACTTATCACCATCAACAGTCAATGATTTATTTTTCAAAATATCTTCAGTTAAATCTAATGGAAAACCAAATGTATCGTAAAGCTTAAATGCTACTTCACCAGGTAATATTTTCTCCACTTTCTCTAACTCTTCATTTAATATCTTTATTCCCCTGTCTAGTAAAACTAAAAACTTTTCTTCTTCAGTTTTTAAAGTTTCTTTTATTAATGATTGTGCTCTTTCTAACTCAGGATAATTGTTAGACATTTCTTCTAGAAGTGTTTTAAAGATATTGTAGAAGACTGGTTTTTTGGAACCTAATAAATGTGAATGTCTCATTCCACGTCTCATAATTCTTCTAAGTACATATCCTCTACCCTCATTCGAAGGTAAAACTCCTTCTGCTAATAAAAATGAACTTGCTCTTAAGTGATCTGCTATTACTCTAAAGCTAGATTGGTTAACTTCATCTACTTTAACGTTTAATGTGTCAGATGCAGATAGTATTAGTTTTTTAAAATGATCTGTTTCATAGTTATCGTGTGTTCCTTGCAATAGTGCAGTTATTCTTTCAAGACCCATACCAGTATCTACAGATGGTTTTGGCAAATCTATTCTTTTATCTTTTGAAATTTGCTCATACTGCATGAATACTAAATTCCATATTTCAATAAAACGGTTACCATCTTCATTTTTAGTACCAGGTAAGCTACCTTCTAGATGATCTCCATGATCATAAAATATTTCTGAGCATGGTCCACAAGGTCCCGTATCACCCATTGACCAAAAGTTATCTGACGTTGCTATCTTGATTATTCTATCATCACTAAAACCAGCTATTTTCTTCCAAAAGTTGAATGCCTCTTCATCATCATGGTAAACTGTTACATAAAGACGATTTTTATCAATCCCAAACTCTTTAGTTATTAGATTCCATGCATAACTAATCGCTTCTTCTTTAAAATAATCTCCAAATGAGAAATTTCCAAGCATTTCAAAAAATGTATGGTGCCTTGGTGTATAACCTACATTTTCAAGATCGTTATGCTTACCACCTGCCCTTACACATTTTTGTGAGGTTGTAACTCTTATATAGTCTCTTTTTTCTAATCCAGTGAATACATTTTTAAATTGTACCATTCCTGAATTTACAAACATTAATGTTGGATCATTATTTGGAACTAAATTACTAGACTCAACTATTCTGTGATCATTTTTTTCAAAATAATCTAAAAAGGTCGTTCTGATTTGATTTAGCGTTTTGTCAGCCATACATTTAAAATACAGCTTTTTTATTTGATGTCTAGATAAGTGTAGGGAAAAAAGGCGCTTAAATTAAGCGCCTTTTAATAATTAAAGATGACTTTAACTAATTCTTTTTAGATGGAAGTGTTACTTCTTCTTTTATCTCTACTTTAGGATCCTCAATTTGATCTTTTGCTGCTTTTTCTGGATCAAGAGGATTGCCTTCAATTTTTTTTGCTATCACTCCAGCTTTTTCTCTAATTGCCATTTCAATTTCTGCTGCAATTTTAGGATTTTGCTCTAAATAAGTTTTAGCATTTTCTCTTCCTTGTCCAATCTTTTCACCTTTATAAGCATACCAAGCTCCAGCTTTTTCAACTATGTCAGCTTTTGCACCAAGGTCAACTAATTCACCTACTTTACTAATACCTTTGCCGTACATTAGGTCAAATTCAACAACTTTAAATGGTGGTGCTACTTTATTTTTAACCACTTTAACTCTTGTTGAGTTACCAATTATTTCATCTCCATTTTTAATGGCACCAATTCTTCTAATATCTAGTCTAACAGATGAATAGAATTTAAGTGCATTTCCACCAGATGTAGTTTCTGGACTTCCAAACATAACTCCAATTTTCATTCTAATTTGGTTGATAAAAATCATCATTGTATTTGTACTTGAGATTGAGCCTGTTAGCTTTCTTAAAGCCTGACTCATTAATCTTGATTGAAGTCCTACGTGGTGATCTCCCATTTCTCCTTCAATTTCAGCTCTAGGTGTTAGCGCTGCAACAGAATCAATTACGATAACAGAAATTGATCCTGATTTGACTAAAGTATCAGCTATTTCTAGAGCTTGCTCACCAGTATCAGGTTGTGAAATTAATAATTCTTCAGTATCTACACCAAGTTTTTTTGCATAAACTGGATCTAAAGCATGTTCCGCATCTATAAACGCACATGTTCCTCCAGCTTTTTGAGCCTCTGCTAATACTTGTAATGCTAAGGTTGTTTTACCAGATGATTCTGGTCCGTAGACTTCAACAACTCTTCCTTTTGGTAAGCCACCTATTCCAAGCGCTACATCTAAGCTTAATGAACCAGTTGAAACTGACTCGATATCCATTGCTCTTCTTTGGCCAAGTTTCATAACTGATCCTTTTCCAAAATTATCGATAATTTGGGCCATTGCCGCGTCTAAAGCTTTGTTTTTTTCGTTGCCTTCTGCTTGTTGTGCTTTTGTAGTTTTTACTACTTTTAAGTTGTTTTTAGTCATTTTATGCCTTTTTTATTTAATAATTAGTGTTCGAATCGTGTGTTAAATGTACACATTTTGTTCTTATTTTCAATAGTTAATTTTTTATGAGGAAAATTGGCTTTATTACCTAATTTTTAGGTGGCTGCTATTTAATAAGCCAATTGACTTTAGAACATTAAATTGAGCAAGCAGATAGTTTCTTTCTGAATTTGCTAAGGCAATTCTAGAGTTCAGTAGAATAGAGTTAGATTGAATAACATCCAAAGTAGACCTTCCAAGCCCCGATTCATACTCAGCTGTTATTCCTTCATTCGCAATTTCAGCTGCCTTAACTTGAGAATTAACTGAATTCAATAAACTTTTTGAAGACTGAAGTGTGGACCATGAGATTGCTACATTACTATTATTAGTTTTTGTAACGCTGTTTAATAATAGTTTTTTTCTATTTTGTAAATTTCGGCTTTTATTTAATGAAGATCTATTTTTTCCACCTGAATATATTGGCCAAGTAACAGTTGCTTTTAAAGTGCTCTTATTACTCTCATCATATGATGAGCTCAAATCTTGAGATCTAGAATTTTCATAAGAAAGTTTTGCAGTTGGCGCTAAATCAGATCTTGAAATAAGCACATCTTTTTCTGATTGTTCATATTCTAATTTTGCAATATTTAATTCTGGATTATGTCTTTTTGAAGTTTCAATTGCATCATTCAAATTGCTTGGAAGCATAAGCTTAATATCAAAATTATTACTTAAGCTATTTATATCTGTAACTGGCCCAATAACATTTTCATAGTTTAGCTTATTAAATATGATTTCATTTTTAGATTGAATAAAGTTTGCTTGGGCTTCAGCTAATGAGGACTCAGATTGAGCCAAATCAGATAGGGTAATTTGACCTCTTTCAAGTCTAGCTCTATTAGTTTCAATTTGTCGCTCTAACAAATTAAGATTGCTTTGATTAATTTTTAATTTTTTATTAGCTAATATTAAACCTGAATAAGCTTCAATTGCTTTTAACAGAACTTCTTGCTCTTTTTTTAATAATTTTATACTAGCCAGGTTAATTCCGATTTCATTTTTTTGTACATCTACATTTCTACCAAAGTCTATTAATGTTTGTTCAATTTTTATAGATTGAGTCGCAGGATCAACATCATTAACTGACTGCTCAACTCCTGCTCTATTAGTCAATTTGCTTGTATCTACTTGACTTTTACTTCCAGAAATTGTGACTGTGGGTAAGTAGTTACTTTTTGAAATCTTTAAATCTTCTTCTGAAATATTAATATTTTCTCTCTCAGCATTTAAGTCAGTATTATTTTTATAAGCTTCTGTAAGAGCTTCAAATAAAGTTACTGCCAAGACTTGTTGATTTAAGAATAAAACTGAGAATAGTATTAAAATTATTTTTTTCATTATTTTTTGAATTTTATCTTTTCAATCTGATGATTGCTATTTAAATTCATTATTATAGATGAACTTTTTACCGCATCTTTAAACATTTGTTGAGTAATTCTTTGATAAGTCTGCATAAAATTTATTACGTCCCCACTGCTCATAATTTTTAGATTTTTCTTATTTTTTGTTTGAGCCCAAAGCTTTCTCTCTTGTTTTAGTCTCCACTCTCTTAATAAATTAAAGTTTTTAGCTTTGAGATATAATAATCCATCTAATTGGTTAAATAGGGTTTTATATTTAGTTTTCAATTGATTATTAACATGAACTCTCCATTTAACCCCTTGATCATAAACTTTTTCAAGTGAGTTAACTGGTTTTTTGAGTTCACTGTTTAACTGGGGTCTTGCTCCAACACACCAACCCTCAAAAATTACCACATCCGGCTTTGTTTTAATCTTATGCCATAAATTTTTTGAACATCTATCGTCTATCGCTTTATTAAATCTTGGAATTTGCAAACTCTTAAAATTTTTATCTTTAATCTTTTTAAAAAAACTTAACACTAAATCTATATCATGGGTTCCAGGAACTCCTCTTGTCATTAATAAAGGGTGCTTATTTTTAGATAACGACTTTCTATCTTTTCTTGTCTTATAAAAATCATCAATAGAAACTTTAAAAACATTTAACTTAAAATATTTTTGTAAAATTAAAGTTAAAATTGATGAGATAGTTGTTTTGCCTGAACCTTGTCCTCCAGCTAAACCGATTATTAATGGTTTTTTTTTATTAACTCTTTTTTCTATCCAAAAACTAACAGGAATTAAAAAAAATTTAATCATCTTATCTTTGTTTTTAAATTTATCCTTCTTGGTTTCTTGAGAAGAAATAAATTTAAAACAATCTTTTTTTACCCTTTTGAAACAATCATTAACTTCTTGCATAAAAAATTACTTATTGTCTAGAGGATGATTTTGACCATCATTGACTGCAACATTTTCTAATTCAAAAGTATTTATTTCATCTACGCATCCAAGATTAAATCCGGTCATGGCTGGATTGGCTCTTGGATTATGATGAGTGTAAATTCCACAGTTAGAACAAAAATAGTGTTTTGCAATTTTTGAATGAAATTGATAAAGTTTTAATTTATCTTCACCTTTAACTATTTTAAAATCTTCATTCTTTACCATAGACATTATTACTCCTTTTCTTTTACAAATTGAGCAATTACATTTTAAAACTTTTTCTAAATTATCAGGTACATTTATTTCTGCTTCTACTTCTCCACAATGGCATTTTAGTTTTTTCATCTATATTTCTCCTTTATTTTTTATATTAACTTCAAACATTACTTCATTTCTTCTATTCATGGGTAGTGTGAATGGCCCGTCATAAGTTGCTTTAATGGGTGCACTCAAAATTAATATGTCATCTTTTTTTAATTCATTTTCTAAAATACTTTTATGTTTAGTAAAATTTTTATCAGATGTTCTTCCTGAATATATAATAGCTGCATAATAACCACCTTTAATATTTAATATTTTAACATCTGGATTAGATGGGCTTGGTATGTTTTCTTTATTAAATCTTGAAGGCAAATAAAATTGCATAGTCATATTTCCTTTTTTTTCTACCTGAGTAACTGGCGTTGTCATCTTAATCTCTTCATTATTTTCATTATTACCAGAGATATAATTAAATAATTTTCTAAAACTACTACCTTGATTTGATATATCTGTTTCAATAGCTAAACGATCAGAATATTTTCTGACTTCATAAACTTCATTTTTTTTCGCTACTTTGTAATTTACCTCTTCATAAGCCATACCTTTAGAGGTTATAATTAAACTAAGAATTATAAGCAGTAGAATTTTTTTCATTTCGATATGGAGATTAAACTATCTCTGGTTGAAGTTATCCACAAGAGCACAAAATGTAGTTTCGATGTTCACGTTTTGATTCACCTTTGATTCAGTTTCAGACTCAAAATATAACTTCTTGCGTGTATTGTATAACTGGTCTATGAATTAGAACAAAACATGAACATTAAATTAACTATCCCCTTTTATTTACATAAAGCTGGAGCTGGCTTTCCCTCTCCTGCAACAGATTACATCGAAGAGGATGTAGATCTTAACGTCCATTTAATCAAAAATGTTCCTGCAACTTTTATCATTAGAGTTCAGGGAAAATCGATGACTGATGTTGGTATTTATGATGGTGACCTATTAGTTGTTGATAGAAGTTTAAAACCTAAAAATTTTTCCACAGTTGTTGCAAATGTTCATGATGAATTAGTTGTTAAAAGTTTTATTAAATCAAAAGATGATCAATTTCTAACATCAGGTTCAAAAAATACTGAGGATAAAATAATTATTGGTGATGAAATGGAAGTATTTATTTGGGGAGTTGTGACTTATGTCATCCATTCAACGTACTAAAAAAATAGCACTTGTTGATTGCAATTCTTTTTATGTTTCTTGTGAAAGATTGTTCAATCCTAAAATTAGAAATAAGCCAGTTGTAGTATTGTCTAACAATGATGGCTGCATTATTGCAAGATCAAATGAAGCTAAAGCTCTTGGTATTAAAATGGGAGAGCCTTATTTTAAAGCTAAAGATATAATACTTGGAAATAATGTTTATGTTTTTTCTTCAAACTATTCTTTATATGGAGATTTATCTAGAAGAGTGATGAGAACTTTAAAAAGATTTAACCCTGAATTAGAAATATATTCAGTAGATGAGGCTTTTTTAGATTTAAGTAATTATCCAGATGATGAAGTAGAAGATATAGGAAAAGAAATTAGAAGTATTATTTTACAGTGGACGGGAATACCAACTAGCATTGGCATTGCAAAAACAAAAACCTTAAGCAAGATTGCAAATCATATAGCAAAGAAAAAACAATCTGGTGTAACAAACTTAATAGGAATTAAAAATATTGATCCACTATTAGAAAAAATAGATATTAATGATGTTTGGGGAGTTGGTAAACAATTAACTAAATTTTATCATCAAAATGGAATTTATAATGCCAAACAATTAAAAAATATGTCAAACACTTGGATCAAAAAAAGTTCTAATGTTTTAAGTTCTCGAACTGCATTAGAGCTTAGGGGTATTCCTTGTATCCCATTAGAAACCAAAACTTCAAAAAGAAAAAGTTGTGTAGTGTCAAGATCATTTGGTACAAGAGTTGAAAAATTTCAAGAACTCCAAGAAGCAGTAGTAAGTTATTGCTTAAATGCTTCAGAAAAAATTAGATCAGAGTCTTTAATGGCAAAATCGATAACTGTTTCTGTTAGAACAAGCCCCTTTCAAAATAGAGGTGTATATTATTCAAATGCTAAAACTATAGATTTTCCAATAGCTACCAACAATAGTATTGAAATAGTTAAAACTGCTTTAGTCGCATTAAATAAAATCTTTATAAATGGATATAGATATCAAAAGGCAGGCATAACATTAACTGGTTTGGTTAGTTCTAGTGGCAGTAAAAATTTATTTTCTACTGAAAAAGATGAAAAAATTAAAGGCTTAATGAGAGCTATTGATAGTACAAATTATAGATATGGCCGATCAACGCTGAGCTTGGCTAGTGCAGGAGTAAATAAAAAATGGAATATGAGAAGAGACCACTCCTCAAAAATAGATACGGCTAATTTTCATTCACTACCAATAATAAAAGCTATTTGATTTAAAATAAATTTTTTTTAGATAATTTTTTCATTGATGTTTGAAGAGCAAATACAAAATTTTTTATTAATAAACTAATTATAATTAAAATTATTTTCATTTAATTTTATCAATGCTGCTAATATTTTCTAAAGAGTTATTAAATTCTGACATGTTTTCTCTCTTTGATAAAATAATTACTGAGAGCATCACAAAAATAATTCCAATTACTGGTATCAGCGTAATTATAGATATACTTCCCATGACTAAAAATAAATAAACAATTAAAAATAATATAGATCTAATTAGTAAAGTTGTTTTAAATACTGCAATAATAGAAAGGGAATGTTTTAATAAATTAATAAAATTCATTTTAGATGGACCAAAATATCTTTTGCCTCTTGTTGATTGAATTGATGTTCTTTTTTTCATTGTCTTTGCTAGTGATCCAGAAAAACTACTCCAAGTTGCAGCATCTTTAATCATCACATTAACTACAAATTTAGGGAGGCAAGAATAGTTACCAAACTTTATTGATTGGCCTGCTAATGTAAAGGTTAAATATTTATGAACTAAGTAGCAAAATTTAAAAAAAAAACCCTCTGAACGTTTTACTCTATCTGCTGTAATAACTTTTTCAGGATTTTCATAACTTTTACACAAAAGAGTCCCAAGTTCTGCAGGTCTATCTTCTCCATCACCATCCATAATAATAATATAATCAAAATCTTCATTTTTGTTAATATATTTTAATCCAGCAGCATTACATCTAGCATGTCCTCTATTTTCTTTCATGTTAATGATATGAATTGATTTTAAATTTTTTAATAAAGAAGTATTAATAGGTCTTTCTTCTGTAGAAGCATCATTGATAATTACAACAGATACATCGGCTACCCAACCATCTAACTGTACATCAATTTCCTCTAAAAGCCTAAAGACTGACTTCCAATCATTATAAATGGGTATTAAAATTTTAGTTTTTTTCATTTAATTAACTTTTTTCTTTCTGCCTATGCAAATATTATCAATACATATAAATTTTGACAATGCATTCAATTTATTTTTTGTGATAAAGCCTCCCCAAACAGGTCTAGATTGTAAATGATATGATAAATTTCCTGCATGCCATTCATCACCCAACACGACATTAATTGGCTCATTATGATTTTGTTTCCATAAGTATTCAGTTTTAGTGGCTATTTCTTTGCCTAAATAATCTGTTCTTTTATCTATTTCTGTAATTGAAATATAAGCATAAGCAAAAGGTGAAAAAATAAATAAAATTAAAAATGCTGATATGAAGCCATTTAACTTTTTAAGATTTATTTGTGCCTGAAAAATATAGACAATTAATACACCAAAAAACAAATAAAATGGTGTCATCCACATTGTTCTTATTTTAGATCCTGTTAACATTGAAGTTAAGAACATTAGTCCAATTGGAATTAGATTAATAAATATTAAGAACAATAACTTCTTATCTTTTAAGGACACTTTGAGCTTAATCTTTTTTATTAAAAAAAATGACATTATAAAAAATGGAATTAATATCCCTACTTGTTTACTTAAAAATATTAAAGGGTAAGTTATATGATCTAATAAGCTTGCATTCTCCAAACCTGTTCTAGCTAACCCATATGTAATTGTAATATAATCGTTATTAGCCAACCAAATTAAATGGGGAACCAACAAAACAATAAAGACCTCTAATGATATTAGATATTTGAAATCAAATTTTTGATATTTCTTTATAAAAATTATATAAAAAAACAATAAGTCTATTGATATTAAAAGGTAAATAAAAAGATATTTTGATAAAAAGCCTATAGCTGCAAAAACTCCAAGCAAAAAACAATCCTTAAAAGTTATTGTTTGTTTATCAAATAATTTCCAAGAATAATAAACACACAATGACCAAAAGGGTAATTGGCAAACATTCACATTAAATTCAGGTGTTGTAAAATTATAGAAATAAATACCCTCTAAAAGAAGTACAGATATTAAACTTAAAGTTTTATTCTTAAATACTTCTTCAGCAAATTTAAAAACAATAATAAATGCAGTTACCACAAACAATTGACTTAATAAGTAATAAGCCCAATCTTGAGATCCGAAAAGTTGATAAATAGCTTCTGGAAAAAATGCACTTGCTGGTGGATGTTTGTTAAATCCCCAGTCTAAATTACTTCCCCAAGCTAAGGCTTCAATTGTATCAAGTGGTAAATTGTTATTTGTTAATGTTGGAACCAATGTCCATAAAGTTAAATGAATTATAAGAAAGCTATAAAACAATTTATTTATATTGTTTTTATTGATTAACATTTCATTGATTTTATACGAATTAAGCTTGCTTGACACGTATTAATTGCTGAATATAATCCGGCCACTAAATTTATACATATGCCTAAAATCTCAAAACCATCTACTAAAAAAACTACAGCTAAAGCAAAGAAAGTTGCTGCAGTGACTAAAAAGACAGTTAAAGTAATAAAAAAAATTGCTCTCACTGAAATCAAAGTAAAGGCGCCAATTAAGATTTCAAAAACATATATTCCAAAGGATAAAGAAAAATATATGTGTGATAAGCACCTATCCTTTTTCAAAATAAAACTTACTGAGTGGAAAAAAGAACTAGTAACAGCAAATAATGAAGCCCTTTACCATGGGTCAATGGATGACAATAGTGTTTCAGCAGATATTGTCGATCAAGCAAGTTCTTACACGGATAAAACTGTAGAAATGAAAGCAATTAATAGACAAATTAAATTAATTTCTAAAATTGACCAAGCCTTAATAAGAATAAAAGATAAAACTTTTGGATTTTGTGCTGAAACTGCTGAACCAATTGGAATAAAAAGATTAATGGCAAGACCGGTTGCGCATCTTTGCATTGCAGCTCAAGAAAAACATGAAAAAGATGAAAAAGTATACGCTGACGATTAAAATCTAAATTTATTTTTTAATTAGCGTCTAGGACAGCATGTAAAAACTGTTTAGTTCTTTCATTTTGAGGATTATCAAATAATTGTTCAGGAGGCCCTTGTTCAAATATTTTACCTTCATTAAAAAAACATACTCGATCTGATATTTCTCTAGCAAATCCCATTTGGTGTGTGACCATAATCATAGTAAGATCATGTTCTTTATTTAAAGATCTAATTACATTTAAAACTTCGCCAACAACCTCAGGGTCTAATGCAGATGTAATTTCATCTAAAAGCATAACTTTTGGTCTCATTGCTAAGGCTCTGGCTATTGCAACTCTTTGCTGTTGACCACCTGATAATCTTGAAGGATGCTCATCTTTTTTATCTGATAATCCTACTAAGTCTAGTAAATCTAAAGCTCTCTCTTCAGCTTCTTCTTTTTTCATGCCCAATACTTCAACTGGTGCCTCAATACAATTTTGTAGAGCAGTCATATGAGGAAAAAGATTAAATTGTTGAAAGACCATTCCTATTTTTGATCGTCTTTCTCTTAAGTATTTTTCATTAGCAAAAACAAGTTTTTCTTTTTCCATCATGTGGGTTAAAGGCTCACCATCTAAATAAATTATACCTTGATTAATTTTTTCTAAAGTCATTAAAACCCTTAAAACTGTTGTTTTACCTGAACCTGATGGACCAATAATTGAAACCATTTCATTTTTTTTTATTTCTAAATTAAGCTTATCTAAAACAACAAGGTCTCCATATTGCTTAGTAACATCAGAGAATTTTACTAAGATATCGTTAGAGTCTTTTTTATTATCCATTTAATTTTTTGCCTTTCCTTGTGCTTTATTTACTGATCTCTCTAATTTTCTTATACCCATAGCAGCAGGTATTGATAAAATTAAGAAAATAATTCCAACCATCGTATATGGTTCCAAATAACGGTAGTGTTCTCCACCTACTGATGTTGCTGCATGAAATAACTCTGCAACTCCGATTGTTGAAAGTAGTGGTGTGTCTTTAAAAATTCCAACTAAATAATTTCCCATTCCTGGAATTGCTATAGGAAAAGCTTGGGGTAAAACTATTCTTCTATACGTATATAATGTTGTAAAATTTAGAGCTCTACATGCTTCCCATTGAGATTTTGGAACACCTTCTAGTGCACCTCTATAAACTTCTGAAAGATAGGTTCCAAAATGAAGTCCAATTGTAATCATTGCTGTCACCCAAGCTGATAAGATTATGCCAAATTGAGGGCCAACAAAATAAAGAAAAAATAACTGAATAAGAAGAGGGGTTGAACGAATAAATTCAACTATCTCTCTGACTAGTATATTTATAACTCTGTAAGGTGTTCGTTGCCCTATTAAAAATATTAACCCCACAACTACTGCAATTGCATATCCTATGCCTGCAGCCATTATAGTATTTAAGGTTGCCCATAACATTTTTGGCAGGATTTCATATGTAAAATCCCACCTCCATTCTGCGTTCATATTATATCTTTTCCTTTCCAACTTTTCTTGCTGCAAGAACTTCTAGCCAACGCAAGAAAGGCACAAGAAAAAATCTAGAGATTATATAATAAATTAAAAGAGCTGTGCCAAAACATTGAGCTGACAACCATGTGATTGAATTAATTTGTTTTGCTTCAAAAGTTAAGTCAACAACCGTAACTAATGCAACTAATGCTGTTGCTTTTAAAAGTTCAACAGTTAAATTTGCTGCTGGTGGTAGTATTATTGGAAAAATTTGGGGTATTATAATTCTTCTCATTCTTTTTGCTGAACTAAAGTTTAATGCATGAGCACCTTCCCATTGACTCTTAGGTACTGCTAATATTCCACCTCTAACTATTTCAGCTCCATATGCACCAAAGTTTAAACCTATTGCAACCACACCAGACGTAAATGCTTCTAATGAAACACCAAAAAAAGGTAATACATAATAAAACCAGAATAATTGAACCATCAAAGATGTTCCTCTAAAAAACTCAATATAAACAGTTGCAACACCTTGAATAATTGAATTATTAGACACCCTCATTAATCCAAAAATAATCGAAATTATTACATAGAGAATAGTGGCACAAATTAAAACCTTAAGTGTAGTTATCGTTCCTAGAAGTAGCGTAGGTCCATGTTCGGATAAGAATGAAAAATAACTCACGTTTAAAAACCTTTAATTAAATTTAAAAAAAAATCAGGCGACTTTTATTCATCGCCTGATTAAATTGGTTTATTTCTTATATTATCTGTTGCAAGCCCAAGCTGTTGTCATATGAGCAGGTTGAAATTGTGCCTCACCATATCCATATTCACCAGCTCTTTTCAACATTTTTGCTGGGTTAGCCATAACTTTAGCTAATGCTTTGTTGAAATTGTCTCTAAACTCAACATCAGTTTTTCTAAAGCCCATACCTACTACATTTAAAGTTTCTTCAGGCATTTTTTTAGGATCAGCTATTTCAAACATTCCATTACTTTTTGCTACATGTTCTTTTGCACCAAATAAAGTTTGAACTGCAGCATCCGCTCTACCAGCTTTCATTGCAGCAAGAATTCCAACTTCACCTTCAACAAACATCATTTGACTATCAGGAACTCCATACTTTTTAGCAGCTGCTACAGTGTTAAAGCCAGCACCAGTTACAAGTTTAGCACCTTTGCTAATTACATCTGCATAATTATAAATTCCTTTAGGGTTTCCTTTTGGAACCATCATGGCATCACCAAAAACACCTATAGGATCAGAAAAGTTCATACTTTTGCATCTCTTTGGTGTAATATACATACCACCAGTAATAATATCTGAACGACCAGCATTTATTCCTGGAATTAATCCTGACCATTCAAAAGTTTTAAACTCCATTTGATCTTTAGTAATTCCCATTTCTTCAAGAACTGTCAATGCAATCATATTAACAAATCCTAACGGTTCACCACTATCTCCAGCATAGGCCCACGGTACAGCAGTACCAAAACCAAGTCTTAACTTGCCACCATTTTTTAGTTTTTCAGTCAATGTTTCAGCACTAACTGCTGTAATACTAAAAAAAATTACAAGAAAAACTCCAATCGATTTTAAAAATCTATTCATTTTTTTTCCTCTATTTAAGTTTATTTTAATAATTAAAACAAAATTGAAGTTGTTTGTACACCAAAAAAGTAAATACAACTTAAAGTTGCTTAATAAAATATTTTTATTAAATAGTTATCTCAAGCTTATCTCCTAAATTAATTTCACCATCATCAAGTGCGGTCAAATAAATTCCCATTTCAAAATGATTATAATTTTTTTTTAATGATTGAAGTAAATTTAAAGAATTGTCATTTGTTGTTGGTTTTAAATTGATTGCAACACATCTTGGAATATTTTTCTCAACCTTAAAGGAAATATTATTAATTTTTATACTTTTTCCTATCCACTCTCGTTCTTCCCAAGGCTTAATTCCATCAATACATATATTTCCTCTAAATCTAGATATTTCAATTTTTTCATTTATTTTTTTTTGGAAATCATCGACACTTTGTATGTTTATAAGTGAGACTGAATTAATAAAATCAACTTTATTTGAAATTGATGTATCAAAAAAAGGAAACTCTTCATTTTTCATTAAAACTATTGGTTCCTTTAAAGAATTTTCTAATTCTATAATCTTATTTGAAAGTAATTGACGTTCACTTAATTCATTTATATCGATTGTTAAAATTTCTTTATCATTCAAGGTTAATGTTAAGCTATTTTTCTTATACAAAAAATTATACTTATTTAAAACTGGGGAATTTTTAAGAGTTAAAACTTTATTCCATTTACCTTTTCTCTCTTCTGGACTTTTTTCAAATTGGTGTGCTTTATCTAAGTTGAGATCTTTAGCAAATGCAAAAATTCGATCTCCTATAATTCCAATATCTTTTTTAATTTTGCACTTATCAATAGTTTGAAATGATACAGATTTAACTGGACAATAATTTATTGAAGAAATTGTTGCACTCATATAATATTTTTAAATAATATGCCTAAATTGTCCTCAAATCAACTTCAAGAGTATAATGATAATGGCTATGTTGCTCCAATAGAAGTCTTAACTAAAGATCAAGCATTTGAGATAAGAAAAGAAATAGAAAATATTGAAACTAAATGGCCTGATGAACTGAAAGGAGCTGGTAGAAATTATGTACATATGATTTCTCCCATACTCGATGAAGTTTGTCATAACTCTAAAATGTTAGATGCTGTTGAGAGTTTAATTGGAAAAAATATTCTTATCTGTGGAACAACTTTATTTATTAAAAACCCATATGAAAAAGGATTTGTAAGTTTTCATCAAGATGCAACATATATTGGACTGGAACCACATAATTGGGTAACAGCTTGGTTGGCAATAACTGATACTAATGAAGAAAATGGTTGTATGAGAATGTGGTCTGGCTCACATAAAAATAATGTCAGACATCATGAGCAAAAATATGATGAAGGCAACTTATTAACAAGAGGTCAAACTGTTGAAAATGTTCCATTAGATAAAACAACACCATTAGTTCTAAAAGCAGGGCAAATGTCCTTACATCATCCAACAATAGTTCACGGTTCGGGACTAAATAAAAGTAATGATAGAAGAATTGGGTTTGTGGTTCAAAGTTATATTGGCAGTAATGTAGATCAAGTTTTAGGCAAAATGTATGTTCAGCAAGCA
Organism: Candidatus Pelagibacter sp. Uisw_137; assembly: GCF_047720245.1. GTDB lineage: Bacteria > Pseudomonadota > Alphaproteobacteria > Pelagibacterales > Pelagibacteraceae > Pelagibacter. Next base: position 227,915 of record NZ_CP159811.1, on the reverse strand, counting down.
AGAGGAGATGATACTTTCAAGTATCATCAACATACTAAAAGACCAAGCAGCCTAATGAACTCAAGGGATATTGAAATAAGGAAGAAAGCAAATGATGATCTTCAAAGAATTTTTTATCCTGGCTCTACAAAAAAAGGAAGTTTTTAATTAAGGTTTTGGTATCTTGGAACCATTTTTTAAAAGATCATAACCCTTTATAACAGCTTCTCTATTTGCGATATCTAAATACCATCTTGTTAAATTTTTATAATCCTTAAGCCCAATGTCATGCCATTCATGTCTAGCAAGCCAAGGCCAAGTTGCAATATCTGCAATTGTGTATTCATTACCTGCTAAGTATTTTGATGAAGACAATCTTTCATTTAACTCACCATATAATCTTTTAGCAATTTTAAAAAATCTCTCTTCTCCAAATTGACTTTTGCCAGGATTATAATGATGAAATTGATGATGCTGTCCTAGCATTGGTCCAATGGTTCCCATCTGTGCCATTAACCACTGATTAATAACATTACGATCTTTAGCTTCATAAAATTTATTATATTTATCTGCTAAATACATAAGGATCGCTCCAAACTCAAAGACAGATTCTTGATTTTCATGATTTACTATTACAGGTATCTTTCCAAAGGGACTTATTTTTTTAAAATCAGGTTTAAACTGCTCTTCTTTCGACAGGTCAACTGCTGTAACTTTAAAATCACAACCTATTTCTTCTAATAATATGGTTATTTTTTTTCCATTTGGAGTATCGGAGGTATATAGCTCTATCACTCTTTAACACCTAGTCTACCTTTTACTGTTTTAGATGAGGTAGTAAACTCAAATCTGTATTTTTCATCTGGCTTAGCATATTTAAAACAACCTCTTGCAGCTAGTGCACCCTCGTGAAAACCTGAAAGAATTAATTTAAGTTTTCCTGGATAAGTACAAATATCACCAATAGCAAAAATACCTTCTTTATTAGTCTCAAAATTTTCTGTATTAACAGGTACTGTCTTTTTATCTAAATTTAATCCCCATTCAGCAATCGGTCCTAGTTGCATTATTAATCCAAAAAAGCCTAAAACATAATCAGTTTTAATTTCTTTTATACTTTCATCATCATGTTTGATGTTAATACTTTCAACTTTTTCATTACCACTAACTGAATCTAGTTGATACTTTGTATAAACTTCTATTTCACATTCATCTTTTAATTGGTTAACTTTATCAATACTTGCTTGCATTCCTCTAAATTCATCTCTTCTGTGTACTAATATAACTTTAGATGTATTTGAGAGTTCTATCGCCCAATCTAATGCGGAGTCTCCTCCACCAAAAATGGTAACTGTTTTATCTTTAAAGATTGTTTTGTCTTTAATTGAATAAAGTATTTGTTTTCCTTCATACCTTTCAATTTCTTTTGTTGGGAATTTTCTTGGTTCAAAAGATCCTACACCAGCCGCAATAATTATACTTGATGCTTCAAATTTAGTTCCTTTATTGGTTTTTATTAACCATTTTTTTTCAACTTTTTTAATTTTCTCTACTCTCTCGTTTAAATGAAAATTTGTTTTAAATGCTTTAATTTGTTCAATTAAATTATTAGTTAACTCTTCCCCTGTACACTCAGGAACCGCTGGTATGTCATAGATAGGTTTGTCAGGATAAAGCTCAATACATTGACCGCCAATTTTATCTAAGTTGTCTACTACTTCACATTTTAATCCAATTATTCCTAATTGATGAACACAAAATAATCCAACTGGGCCTGCGCCTATTATTAAAGTATCTGTTTTAATCATTTAACCTTGTTTTGATGGAAGACTAACTATTAGTCCATCTAATTCATCTGAAATTAATAATTGGCAGCTTAATCTGCTAAACTTGTTAGGCTCAAATGCCATATCCAGCATGTCCTCTTCTCCTTGTTCCTTTTTTGGAAGCTTATCAAACCATTCTTCTTTGACATAAACATGGCAAGTAGCACAAGCCATACCACCTCCACAATCTGCATCAATCCCAGGAATGTCGTTTTGAACTGCACCTTCCATCACGCTTAGTCCGTTAGCAATTTCTATAGTATGAGACTTTCCATTGTTTTCAATGTAGGTAATTTTAGGCATTGAACTATATATAATTATATAAAAAAAAAGGGCAAGTACACAAAATGTACTCGCCCTTTTTAAATTATTTAGGTTTAAAACTAATTACTTAGCTTTTTTACCACCTGATTGCACTGCCGCAGCCCAAATGATTAGACCAAATGCAGTTTTGTTTAGCAAGTCAGCTATGTTGTAAATCACGTTTAGCGAGTCAGCATCTACACCACCTGTTAGGTAACCAAATACGTAACCTAATGGGTAAATTGCCCAACCAACTGTAACGATCATTCTCATTGCACCAAATGCAGTAACAAGAGCTTTGTTTCCACTTTTTGCTGCAGCTTTTCCTGCTTCACCAGAGAATACTTCATAAAGAATGTAGAACCATCCAGCCATACCAATTACAAAACCAAGTGTAGCATTAATGTATCCTGCTTCTCCTAAGTATCCACCTACAAGCATCACAACTGTTCCAATTAACAATCTCCAGAATATTCCAGAATTTGCTTTACCTACTGCTGCTAGAACAAGGTAAAATTCTATCATTAGTAATGGCACAGTGATTAACCAGTCAATATATCTGTAAACAGTTGGTGACTCACCAGTCATAACCCATACATCTCTCATATACACATAATGTACAAAGGCAATACCAGTTACTAAACCAGATACAATTATTGATGTTCTCCAACCTGCTGCAACATTTCCAGCTTCTAGGAAAAAGAAAGCAGTCGATGCTAACATCACCATTGATACAAGCCAGAATGAGATCCCAACGAAGTCGTCAGAAGCCAATAAGGCTGTTTCTGCGTTTGCTGCACCTGATAGACCCATTAGGGCTACAGCTGCAAGAGCAAACAATTTTAGTTTTTTCATAAAAAACTCCCTCTTTTGTTAGTTTTTAACTTTTAGTTTATATAAACTAGACCTAAACAAAAACTTAGATCACGCTGAAGGTTAACTATCAAAGTTATCTAGTTTTTAGAAGGTTTAATTGTATCTAATTTGTATTGATTTTACTTACTTTTTAAATTTTAATACAATTTTTAATTTAATAAGCTAAAAAAACTAACAAAATAGAATCAAATAATATGTCAAAAAAATTTAATGATATTTACCAAAATTCTTTAAAAAATCCTGAAGATTTTTGGCAAGAAGTCTCTAATGATATTTTTTGGTTTAAAAAACCCACTAAAATTTTAAATAAATCTAATCCACCTTTTTATAAATGGTTTGAGGATGGTGTTACCAACACTTGTTATAATGCTTTAGACATTCATATCGATCAAGGCAGAGGTGAGAAGCTAGCTTTAATCTATGACAGCCCAATAACTGGCAACAAAAAGCAGTTTACCTACAAAGAATTAAGAGAAAAGGTTTCAAAATTTGCAGGAGCGCTAAGAAATCAAGGAGTCGACAAAGGTGATAGGGTTATAATCTACATGCCTATGATTCCAGAGGCAGTTATAGCAATGTTGGCTTGTGGGAGAATTGGAGCAATTCACTCTGTGGTTTTTGGGGGGTTTGCCTCAAATGAACTTGCTAGCAGAATTGATGACAGTAAAGCAAAAGTAATAGTTACAGCTTCATGTGGCTTTGAACCTGGAAAAACTGTTGAATATAAGCCGTTGGTTGATGCAGCAACTAAAATGGCTTCTCATAAAATTGATAAAATGATCTTGTTTCAAAGAATAGATCATACAGTTGAACTTAATGCTCCAAAAGAAATCAGTTGGGGTGAAGCACTTTCAAATGCAAAAGAAGTAGATTGTGTTGAAATGAATTCAAATGATCTTGCTTATATTTTATATACATCAGGAACCACAGGTGTGCCTAAAGGAATTGTTAGGGATATTGGAGGTCATATAGTTGCTCTTAAATGGACTATGAAAAATATTTATAATATTGATGCTGATGATGTTTGGTGGTCAGCAAGTGATATTGGCTGGATAGTTGGTCACTCTTATATTGTTTATGCACCTTTATTTAAAGGTTGCACTACAGTATTATTTGAAGGAAAGCCCGTTGGTACTCCTGATGCTGGTGCTTTTTGGAAAATAATTTCAGACTATAAGGTAAAATCACTTTTTACTGCACCAACTGCTTTTAGGGCTATTAAAAAAGAGGATCCTGAGGGTAAGTTTTTTTCTAAATATGATTTAAGTAAATTTGAGTCATTGTTTTTAGCTGGTGAAAGAGCAGATCCCGATACCATTAAATGGGCTGAAAATTTATTAAAAGTTCCCGTAATTGATCACTGGTGGCAAACTGAAACTAGCTGGGCAATCAGTTCTAACTGTACAGGAATTGAGATGATGAAAACAAAGTATGGCTCAGCCTGCAAAGCAGTTCCTGGTTATGATGTAAAAATTATGAAACCAGATCAAACTCTAGCTAAACCTAATGAGATGGGAGATATAGTTGTAAAATTACCTTTACCTCCTGGAACTTTTCCAACCTTATGGAATGCAGATAAAAGATACGAAGATAATTACATGACTAACTATGACGGTTACTATGAAACTTATGATGCAGGTCATATAGATGAAGATGGGTATATTTGGATTATGTCTAGAACAGATGACATTATTAATGTTGCAGGTCACAGATTATCGACAGGTGCTATAGAGGAAGTTTTATCAGAACATCAATCAGTTGCTGAGTGTGCGGTATTAGGAGTTGCTGATAAATTAAAAGGACAATTACCAATTGGTCTAGTTGTTCTTAAGACAGGTGTTAAAAAAGATAACGAAACTATTTCAAAAGAATGTATAAAAATGGTTAGAGATAAAATTGGTCCTGTTGCTGCATTTAAGATTGTAATTGTTATTAAAAGATTGCCAAAAACAAGATCTGGTAAAATATTAAGAGGGACAATAAGAAAAATTGCTGATGGAGAAGATTATAAAATGCCAGCAACTATTGACGATCCTGCGATTTTAGCTGAGATAAAAGAAGATTTAATTAAAAATAATATTCTTAAATAATGATTAAAACTTACTTATTTTTGATTATTGCAATTTTTTGTGAAGTTGGTGGAACAATGTTATTACCCGTTTCACAAAATTTTACTAAAATAATTCCAACAACAGCGCTTGCAGTTTTGTATCTATCTTCATTTTATCTTTTAACATTTGTAGTTGATAAACTTCCAATAGCTATTGTTTACGCAACATGGAGTGGCCTTGGTATATTTACAATTGCAATATTGGGATATATTTTCTTTAAACAATCATTATCTTGGCAGGCTGTGTTAGGGTTGTTTTTTATTGTTACTGGTGTTGTTCTGGTAAATAGTTTTACTATAAAAACTATTTAAAATTTTAAGGCCTTACCCTCAGGATCACCTAAAATTTTACCATCTATCATTTTAATTTGACCATTAATGATTGTTGATACTGGTGTGCCTTTAAATTCATATCCATCAAAAGGTGACCAACCACATTTACTTTCAATATTTTCATTTTTAATTGTAATTTTTTTATTCATATCTACAATTGTGAAATCAGCATCAAAACCCTCTTTAATAAAACCTTTATCTTGTATCCCAAAAATTTTTACTGGATTTTCACATATAGAATTCATTAATTGTTCTAAACTTAATTTTCCATCATTAACATGATTTAACATAACTGGTAAAAGTGTTTGAACACCTGGCATACCAGATGGTGAATTTGGGTAATTTTTTTCCTTGTTTTCTTTTAAATGTGGAGCATGATCAGAGCCAATTGTATCATTAAGGTTATTTTTTACTCCATACCACAACCTGTCATAGTGAGACTTATCTCTTATTGGTGGATTCATTTGAGCGTATGTTCCTAATTTATTATAACAATCAGGTGCATATATAGAAAGATGTTGGGGTGTTATTTCAAATGTAATATTACCTTTGTGCTGTGATAAAAAATCAATTTCTTGTTTTGTTGTAACATGAAGAATATGTGCCTTTTTTTTAAATCTTTCAGCTATTCTTACAATTCTTCTAGTTGATGAAATCGCACATTCTTCACTTCTCCAAATTGGATGTGAGTGAACATCTCCTTCTTTAATTAATTTTTTATTCCTATTTAAAATCTCTTCATCTTCGGAGTGAACTGAAACAACTTTAGAGCTGCTTTTAAATACTTTTTCAATATCTTCTTCAAATTGAACCAATAAATTCCCTGTTGAAGAACCAGCAAAAAGCTTAATTCCACAACATCCTTCTAAATTTTTTAAGTCTGCTAACTCATCAGCGTTATCTGGTGTTGCACCAAAGTAAAAAGCATAATTGCAATACATTCTATTTTTTGCGAGATCTAATTTCTTTTGAAATTCTACTTTATTAGAAGTTGGTGGATTAGTATTTGGCATCTCAAAAACACTCGTTATTCCTCCAACAATTGCTGCCCTACTTCCTGAATGAAGATCTTCTGTATCAGTTGAACCAGGTTCCCTAAAATGAGTTTGGGTATCAATACATCCTGGTAAAACAATTAAACCTTTAGCATCAAAAACTTCTTTGGCTTGATTATCAATTTTACCAATTTCTGTGATTTTACCATCTTTGATTGCTATATCTTGATCTTTAAGATCTTTGTCTATGTAGCATGAGCCATTTTTAATTATTAGATCTAACATTTATGAAAAAAGTAATTATATTATATTTGTGCATCAATCAATTATGAATACTCAAAATGTATACATTTTAGAAGATAGAGGAATTCTGTATATAAATGGAGCTGATGCTAAAGAATTTCTACAAAACCTAATTAGTAACGACATTAACAAGGTTAATGATGTTAATAGCTGCTTTGCATCATTACTAACTCCACAAGGAAAATTTCTTTTTGCTTTTATTATTATAAAACACAAGTCTGGCTACCTGATTGACTGCGAAAAATCTCAAACAGAAGCACTTTTTAAACAACTTAGTGTCTATAAACTTAGATCAAAAGTTGAAATTATGAATCTAAGCAATGAATTTGTTATTGCAGCACTCAATAAAGAAAGGTTTTTAGAATTTGAAGGATCAAAAGATATTCCCGGAAATACAATTAAATATAGAGAAGATTCAATCTTACTAGATCCAAGAAATACAAATCTAGGAGCGAGGCTTATTATTAATTTAGAAAAACTTTATCTAACTTTAAAAAAATTAGAGTTAAAAGATTCTCCAATTGATGAATATTATCAATTCAGTCATGACTTAGGAATAGCTCAAAAAAGCATGAACAAACTACAGAATAAATTATTTGGAATTGAGTGTAATTTTGAGGAACTTAATGGAATAGACTTTAAAAAAGGCTGCTATATTGGACAAGAAAATACTGCTAGAATAAAACTAAAAAATAAACTTTCCAGAAGATTATTAGCAATAAATTTAATCAGTGGAAAATTAATCGAAGGTGCTCCAATTTATACTAATGATATTGAAATAGGGAAAGTGTTGATCGATGATAAATACCCTTTTGCATTAATTAAATACTTAGATAATAATTTTAATGAAGATGATGAATTAAAAAGTAAAAATGCAATTTTAAAAATTAAAAAAACAAATTGGATTAGATGAAAAAAAACTTTTTTCTTTTAGTGGCTACTTTAATAGTAACACTTTTCACTATAGAAATTGTTCTTGACTCAACTCTAGGAGACAAAAATAAAAAAAATTTAGCTAACAATAGATATATGCTTTTTTCTGAGGGGGATGTTTTTCAAAATGTTGACAAAATTTTCAAGTATCATGCCAACAAAAAAATTGTTTCCAGAACTTTTTATGACGTAAAGAATTCCTTTATAGAGGAATATGATTACACAATTCAAACTAATAATTATGGCCTAGTTCAAAAAAATAATATTAAAAAAAATAAACAATCAATACTATTTTTAGGTGACTCTTTTACAGAGGGACAGGGCTATTATTCATGGGTAGATAAATTCAATGGTTCCTACAAAGATTATCAAGTAATAAATGGAGGGATTTTAGGTACTGGTTTTAAACAATTTGAATTATTAGAAAAACATATCTCTAATGATTATGATGTTAAAAAAGTTATTGTTCTTTACTTGGGTGATGATTTAAGAAGAGACCTATTTAACCACAGTGAACAAGTAATAAATTGCCTTAAAAGTTATTTAAATTGCAGTGGTTACGAAAATTTTTATAGTTTTAATCCAATTTCATTAAATGATCACTTAAATTTTTTAAAATCACAAAGAATAAATAGAAATTCTGATAACAAGAAAACTTTTAAAATTTATAAAAGACAGGTCAAAAAATATATATCTCAACTAAGTATATTTTTTTATCCTTATCAATTTTTAAAGAACAACTTTTATGAATCAAAAAATGTGAAAATAATTTCAAACCTAGAGTCGATTGATAATTTAATAAAAAAATATAAATCAAATATTATCTTTGTCAGACTTAAACAAAAAAATGAGATTACAAATGGTGATAGTTATAATTCTATTCGTGTTAAAAAACATATCCAAAAAACATCTAAACTTTTTGAGTGTGATTTTAATAATGACCTTAATAACTTTTATAAACATGATGGGCATCCCAACCAAGCAGGCTACAAATATTTATTTGAATGTGTTCAGAATATCTTAAATGAAAATTATCAATAATTTAATTTAGTTAAATTATCATTTTTTTGTAAAAATTTTTTTTAAATAATCTCTTATTTGCATATTGTAAAAAAAAATTATTTTATCTTTATATCTCTTCCACATAATACCAATTGAGGATTTTTTATTCATAGAAATATCAATAGAGACAGGTTTCTTATCTCAGGCATATTTATAATCTGACTGCTGTACTTTTGAATTATGTTTTTAATTTTTTAATTGTTAAAATGAGAATATATAACAGGATAAAAGAATTAAATTCTAATCTTTTATTTTTAGCTTGTCACCTAATGTGCCAATAATTCTGATCATTATAAACATCTACCAAATCAATTTCTGTTGATTGATATCCGTTTGACTCATCATAAAAACTAAAAAAGCTTTGAAGAAAATTGCCAAAATCAATGACCACATTGATTGTTTGCTGGCACGCATGAATTATTCTACCTCCATTTTTAAAAAGTTTTGAAATTGCCTAGTGCGTCAGAATTAATGAATGACAAGCATGTATCAAATTGATAGGTTTTGCCATGGAATTTACACCAGAAGTAAGAATGGCAACAGATCCTATTTATCAAAAAATCTCAAAGGTTATGCCTGAGATTGAATGGTCAGTTCATGCTCCTTATATTCATAGAATTAATCAACTAAAAAAAGAAAAAAATGCAATTATACTTGCTCATAATTATCAAACTCCAGAAATTTATCACGGTATTGCAGATGTTGCAGCAGATTCGTTAGCTCTTGCATTTGAAGCTTCAAAAACTGAGGCTGATATCATTGTAATGGCAGGAGTTCACTTCATGGCCGAAACATCTAAGTTGATGAGTCCTGAAAAAAAAGTTTTACTTCCTGATATGACCGCAGGTTGCTCTTTATCATCGTCAATTACAGGTAAAGACGTAAGATTGTTAAAGGAAAAATATCCAGGGTTACCTGTTGTCTCATATGTAAATACTTCTGCAGATGTCAAAGCTGAAACAGATATTTGCTGTACATCTGCAAATGCAGTTAAAATTGTAGAATCTCTTGGTGTTAAAAAGGTTATTTTTTTACCTGATGAATACTTAGCAAAATATGTTGCTTCCCAAACTAAAGTTGAAATTATCGCTTGGAAAGGCATTTGTATGGTTCATGACCAGTTCACAGAAAAAGAAATACATGATATTAGAGCAAAAAATCCTGGTATTAAAATAATAGCTCATCCAGAATGTCCACCTGATGTAATTAAAGCAAGTGATTTTGCTGGATCAACTGGTGGAATGATTAAATATGTTAAGGACAATCAACCTAAAAAAGTTATGATGGTTACTGAATGCTCCATGAGTGATAATATTCAAGTAGAAAACCCAAATGTAGAGTTTATTAGACCGTGTAACCTTTGTCCTCATATGAAAAAAATTACATTACCAAAAATTTTAGATTGCCTAGAAAATGAAACTGGTGAAATCATAATGGATAAAGAGACAATAGAAAAAGCAAGAATTCCTGTTGAAAGAATGGTTGCGATCGGCAGATAATAAAAGTGTCTCAAATTAAATTAAGTAATTATTATATCAAGAATGTTGTAAAGCTTGCCTTAAATGAAGATCTGTACCCTTCTGGCGATATCACTTCAAACTTAGTTAAGAATAATAAGATAATAAAAGTTAAATTAATTTCCAATCAACAAGCTGTGATAGCTGGATTAGAATTTGCAAAACAAACATTTAAATTAATAGATGGTAAGATTAGATTTATTATTAAAAAAAAAGAAGGCTCAATAATTAATAAGAATGATATAATAGCTATAATTGAGGGTAAGGCTGAAAATATTCTAATTGGTGAAAGAGTTGCTTTAAACTTTATGAGTCATATCTCTGGAATTGCCACTAAAACTAATCAATTTGTTAAATTGGTTAATAAAAAATGTAAAATTTGCTGTACTAGAAAAACGATTCCTACCTTAAGGGTAATACAAAAATATGCTGTTAAGTTAGGTGGTGGTACAAACCATAGATTTAACTTAAGTGATGAATTTCTTATTAAAGACAATCATATTGCAAGCTCTGATATTAAAACTTTAGTGTCTCTTGCAATCAAAAATAAAAAAGGAAGAAAAATTACAGTAGAAGTTGATAATTTAAATCAGCTCAAAAAAATAATGGGTTTAAAATTTAATACTGTTTTGTTTGATAATATGAACAATAAAACACTTAAGGTAGGTGTTAAAATAGCCAAAAAGTATTACGAAACTGAAGCTTCTGGAAATGTAACCCTAAAATCAGTTAAAAAAATTGCAGCAACTGGTATTGATAGAATTTCTATTGGTAACATCACTCATAGTGTGCCTGCTATAGATTTTAAATTAGAAATTTAATTTTTTTTAGACAGCTCTGCTTGTGCAGCAGCTAATCTTGCTATTGGAACTCTATATGGTGAGCAAGAAACGTAATCTAAACCTACATTTGCACAAAAGTGAATACTTTTAGGGTCTCCACCGTGTTCTCCACAAATTCCAAGTTTAATTTTTTTATTTGTTTTTCTTCCTTTTTCAACTGCAATTTCTATTAAATCACCTACTCCATCATCTAAAGAGATAAATGGATCTATAGAAAAAATCTTATTATCAAGATAATCATTTAAAAATTTACCACTGTCATCTCTGCTTAAGCCAAATGCTGTTTGAGTTAAGTCATTAGTTCCAAAACTAAAGAACTCTGCATGTTTAGCTATATCATCAGCTTTAATTACAGCTCTTGGCAATTCAATCATTGTGCCAACTAAATAATCTACTTTAATGTTTTTATCCCTTTGAACTTCTTTTGCAACTCTCACTACTAAATCTTTCATTATTCTAATCTCAGCTTCGGTTGATACTAGAGGGATCATAATTTCTGGAAATGCCGACTTAATTTTTTTTATCTTAAGTTCAGATAAAGCTTCAAAGATTGCTCTACATTGCATTTCATAAATTTCTGGAAATGAAATTCCCAATCTACAACCTCTGTGACCTAACATTGGGTTTTGTTCATGTAGTTCATTAATTCGAGACTCAATTTCTTTTAACGGTAAACCCACAACTTTTGCTACATCATTAATTTCTTTTTCTGTTTTTGGAAGAAACTCATGTAATGGTGGATCTAACAATCTCACTGTTACAGGAAGGCCATTCATAATTTTAAATATTTCAACAAAATCTTTTTTTTGGTGTGGTAAAAGCTTTTCTAGTGCTTTATTTCTATCCTCCACTGTTTTTGATAAAATCATTTCTCTGACAGATAAAATTCTTTCCTCATCAAAAAACATATGCTCTGTTCTGCAAAGCCCTATACCCTCAGCACCAAAGTCTCTTGCAGTTTTTGTATCTAATGGTGTTTCCGCGTTAGTTCTTACTTTTAATTTTCTAAAATTATCTGCCCAGCTCATCAATTTAGAAAAGTCTCCTGAGATTTCTGGTTTAACTGTTGGTACCTCTCCTAGAATAATTCTTCCCGTTGATCCATCAATTGTAATAATGTCTCCTTCTTTAATTTCAACGGAAGATGTTTTAAAAGTTTTTGCATCATAGTTTATATCAATCTCACTAGAGCCAGAAACACATGGTCTTCCCATGCCCCTTGCAACCACCGCAGCATGACTAGTCATCCCACCTCTTGCAGTTAAAATTCCTTTAGCAGCATGCATTCCATGAATATCTTCAGGTGAGGTTTCTACACGTACTAAAATAGTATCCTGCATGACATTATTTAATCTTTCTGCTTCTTCTGATGTGAAAACAACTTTACCACTTGCAGCGCCTGGAGAAGCTGGCAAGCCTTTTGCAATAACGTTTGGTATACTTTTTTCATCCAATGTAGGGTGTAACAATGTATCTAAAGAAGCAGGATCTATTCTCATTACTGCTTCTTTTTTTGAGATTAATTTTTCTTTAACCATATCAACTGCAATTCTAACTGCAGATTTTGAAGTTCTCTTCCCAGATCTTGTTTGTAACATCCACAATTTATTATTTTCAACTGTAAATTCTACGTCTTGCATATCTTTGTAGTGTTTTTCTAAAATTTTTAAAATCTTATCCAATTGTTTAAATACTTTTGGCATAGATTCTTCCATTGAAGCTTCTTTTACCTTTGCATCTTTTCTTGCTTTTTTTGTTATATACTGAGGAGTTCTTGTTCCCGCTACAACATCTTCTCCTTGAGCATTAATTAAATATTCACCATAAACTTCATTAACACCATCTGATGGATTTCTTGTAAAGACAACACCAGTTGCACAATCATCACCCATATTACCAAACACCATAGACTGAACATTAACTGCTGTTCCCCATTCTGAAGAGATCTGGTTTAATTTTCTGTAGACTTTTGCTCTATTGCTTTCCCAAGATAAAAATACCGCACTAATTGCACCAAGTAATTGGTCATATACATTTTGAGGAAAATCTTTTCTAGCCTGATCCTTAACAACTTTTTTAAAATCATTAATTAGCCCTTCCCAATCATTTTCATCTAAATCTGTATCAAGTAGAACACCTTTAGTTAGTTTGTAGTTTTCAATTAATTCTTCAAAATGATAGCCTTCAACTCCCATTACAACATTTCCATACATTTGGATGAATCTTCTGTAGCTGTCCTTTGCAAATCTCATGTTGGAAGTTTTATTTGCAAGTGCAATTACTGTTTTATCATTCAAACCTAAATTTAAAATTGTGTCCATCATACCAGGCATAGAAACTCTAGCACCAGATCTAACAGATAATAATAAAGGGTTTTTTAAATCACCAAATTTTTTCCCAACTTCTTTTTCAATAATTTTTAATTCTTTTTTTATAGTACTAACTATTTGTGGATTTAATTTTTTCTTATCTTTATAAAATAATTCACACACTTTAGTTGAGATAGTAAATCCCGGTGGAACAGGTAAGCCTATTCTCCCCATTTCAGAAAGGTTTGCACCTTTTCCACCCAAAAAGTTTTTTGGGTTTTTTATTTTTTTTGAGTCCTTAGACTTGAAATTTAAAATTAATTTATTCACTATTTGGTCTCAATATTTGAAAAGTTTATGTAGTTATCAAAGGTTCTACATAACATTTGCAAAAGTTCCAATCTGTTTTTTTTGATACTTTTATCTTCATCGTTAACTTTTACATTGTTAAAAAAATCAAAAATCACTTTTTTGGCACCTGCTAAATTCGTAAGTGATTCCATATAATTTTCATCTTTATTTGTATTCGTAAAATATTTCCTTAATTCATTAATCTTTTTTAATAAATTTTTCTCATAATCATTTTTAAAAATACCAGGGTCAGTTGTATTTGATAATTCAAGATCGCTATTTTTTAATTCACTTTCCAGTATACTTGATGCTCTTTTGTAACTTGCGATTACATCTTCACCAATCTCTTTTTTTATTAAATTATTTAAAGTTAAGGCTTTTTTATATATTTTATTCATATGGTCTATTCCATATGAGTTAATGCTAGCTTCAGCAATATCTGTTCTAATTTTCTTTTCTTTCATATAATATTTTAATCTGTCCATTAAAAACTCTGCTAGTTCTTTTTGAGATAAATCATTTGAAAGTTCAAAGCCTTGATCCCTATGTAGAGAAGTTGAATAACTAATAAGATCTTTAATTTTAAATTCTTTATTATTATCTATTAATAATTTTATAACTCCTAATGCTGATCTCCTCAGTGCATAAGGATCTTTTGAGCTTGTTGGTTTTTGATCAATTCCAAAAAACCCAACTAGAGTATCAATTTTGTCAGCTAAAGCTAAAGCAATACTAAATGGTTTTTTTGGAGTCTTACTATCAAGTCCTGTTGGTAGATAATGTTCACTTACAGCTAAGGCTATTTCTTTATCAAAACCTTGAACTTCAGCGAAATGTCCGCCCATAATTCCTTGAAGCTCAGGGAATTCACCAACGATATCAGAAACTAAATCAACTTTACAAATTGATGCTGATAGTTCAACTTGATCTTTACTAATCAATAGTTCATCAGAGATCATTCCTCCAAGCTTTCTCATTCTTTGAATCTTATCAAAATAAGTTCCAAGACCTTTAAAATAATTCATACTTTTTAATTTTGAAACTTGCTTAACTAAATTTTGAGATTTATTTTTTTCCCAAAAGAATTGAGCATCACTTAATCTTGCCTCTACAACTCTTTCATTGCCCAGTTTAATATAACCTTTTTCATCATTGTTATTTGCTACAACTAAAAATTCATTGGTAATTTTTCCTTTTTTATCAAATGTTGGAAAATATTTTTGATGGTATTGCATTGTAATTATCAAAATTTCTTTTGGAATATTCAAAAATTTCTGATCAAATTTGCATACTATAATATTCGGTTGTTCAACTATATCTGTGACTTCATCCAAAAGTTTATTGTTAGACTCAACGGTAAAATTATTTTTACTAGATATTTTCTCAATTTCTTTAACAATAAACTCTTTTCTTAATACGTGGTCTATAATTATACCTGATTGATTGAAAAAATCTTTATAGCTTTTAAAAGTCTTAAATATTTTTTTTTTATCTTCGAACTCTTTATCAGTAAATGTTGTGTTGGAAGATATTAAATGATGAAATTTAAAATCTAAACTTTTATTATTAAAAACTGCTAAAATAGATTTTAGTGGTCTCGCCCATTTAAGATTATAGTTTCCCCAAGTCATAGATTTTTTCCATTGTAATTTATCAAAGATTAAAGGTGTATATTCTTGTAACAAATCTATTGTATTAGTTTTATTTGATAGTTTCTTAAAAAAATAAAATTCTCCTTTTTCTATTTTTTTTATAAAGAGATCTTTTTTATCTATTAGATTTGATCTTAAAAAGCCCTCTACAGCTTTATCTGGCGCTTTAATATTCGGTCCTTTTATTTCTTCAGCTTTTTGTTTTATCTCTTTAGATAGACCCTCAAATAAAATTATAAGACGATTTGGTGTTGAAAATGATGAACTTTTCTTAAATGAAATTTTTTTTTCTTCAAATAAATTTTGAAAATTTTCTAATAAAACATTACGTGAGTTACGCTGCAAACCAGCTGGTATTTCTTCACTAAACAGCTCTATAAAAAATTCTGACATTAATTTGTTTGACTGCTTAACCAACTTTCTGCAACTGCTTTTGTAATGTCTCTAATACGCCCTATATAACCTGCTCTTTGGGCAACACTTATAACTCCCCTTGCATCCAAGATATTAAAAACATGACTTGCTTTTAAACATTGATCATATGCAGGTAGTGAAATTTTTTTTTCTACCAATGCTTTTGCTTCAAGCTCAAGCATATCAAACATTTTGAATAAATTATCTGTATTAGCGTGTTCAAAATTATATGCTGAGAATTCTTTTTCTGCTTGAAGAAATACATCCCCATATTTTATACCTTCATTATTCCATAATAGATCATAAACATTTTTCATTTGTTGAGTGAACATGCAAATTCTTTCAAGACCATATGTAATTTCAACTGAAACAGGTTTACATTCAAATCCAGCCATCTGTTGAAAGTATGTGAATTGAGTAATTTCCATACCATCACACCAAACTTCCCATCCTAAACCTGCCGCACCTAAAGTTGGACTTTCCCAATCATCTTCAACAAATCTAATGTCATGCTCTTTATGGTTGATACCAATTACAGCCAAACTATTTAAATAAAGCTTTTTGATATTATCTGGTGATGGTTTTATTAAAACTTGAAATTGATAATAATGTTGTAATCTATTCGGGTTCTCTCCATATCTTCCATCAGTAGGTCTTCTTGATGGCTGAACATAAGCTGCTTTCCATGGCTTAGGCCCTAATGATCTTAAGGTTGTAGCAGGATGAAAGGTTCCAGCCCCCACCTCAATATCGTATGGTTGAAGAATAACACAACCATGTTTACCCCAATATTTTTGAAGATTCAAAATAGTATCTTGAAATGATTGAAATTTAGGTTTTATAATTTTTTCTTTAGAAGCCATATCTTTGCCAGATAGATCTTTCCTCTAAAATATTTGCTAGTTGATCCATTTGATTGCTTGATGAGGAAAGTTTTTTGCTTAACCAGCCTTTAGATTTTTCAAATTTTTTAATAACAACATCTTCACCAAATTTTTCTTTTAAGATTTCATTAGCATTACCTAATCCATCAATCAAACCTAGCTCTTTTGATTTACTACCTGCCCAAAACTCTCCTGAGAATAATTCAATACCATCTTTTTTAAGTTTAGATCCTCTGCTTTCTTCTACAACTTTAATAAAGTCTTTATGTAGATCTAATTGAATATTCTTAAGTCTCTCAATATCCTCTGTCTTCTCTTCTTGAAATGGATCTAGTGAACTTTTATTTTTTCCTGCCGTATGAACTCTTCTTTCTACACCAATTTTTTTAATCAATTCTGTAAATCCAAATGATGAATATATAACTCCTATAGATCCAATAATTGAGCTTGAATTTGCATATATCTCATCTCCTGCACAAGCTATTAAGTATCCACCAGAAGCTGCAACATCCTCTGCAAACACTATTACTTTTATTTTATTTTTCTTGGCTTGAGCTCGAATAAATTTGTAGATTAAATGTGATTGTACAGGCGATCCACCTGGTGAATTGATTGTAATTGCCACTGCTTTAGCTTTTTTTAGTGAAAAAGCCTTTTCTATAATCTCTTCTTGTCCTGCAAAGTCTATGCCCTGTTTAAACTTTCCAGCATTACCGATCACACCATTTAGCTTGATATGAGCTATTATTTTTTTCTTTTTAAAAAAAGAGAACATTGTTAATCCTTATAGAATTTTTGATTTAATATAAAGCCTACTTATAGTTGAAGATTAAGGTGCGTCAATTGATAAGTAATAAATATAACTTAATTATACTAACTTATTTTTTATGGGAACTGTAGTTCAGCTAAAAAACAAAATAAATAATTCATATTATCAACTAAAAGATTCTGTTGATGAGAAATTAGTTTTAGTTGAAGAAAAGATTAAATCAAAGCTCTTGAGTGAAGTAGACCTCGTTCAAAAAATGACCGAATATCATATCGATACTGGTGGAAAAAGACTAAGAGCCCTACTAACACTTGGGTCAGCAAAGTTATGTGGCTACACTAAAGGAGGTCGAGATATTAATTTAGCAGCATGTGTAGAAATGATCCATGGAGCAACTTTAATGCATGATGATGTTATTGACCTTGGAAATATTAGAAGAGGTAAAAAAACATTAAATTCAGTTTGGGGGAATCACTCTTCTGTATTAATTGGAGACTACCTTTTAAGTAGATGTTTTGAAATGATGGTCGATGATGGGAATATAGAAGTTTTAAAACTTTTATCTTCAACTTCGTCAAAGATCGCTCAAGGAGAAGTATTACAACTACAACACAAAAGCGAAGTAGACATGTTAGAAGAAACATATTTTAAAATTATTACAGCAAAAACAGCTGAGCTTTTCTCTGCAGCAACTAAAGTTGGTGCAATTTTATCAAATACAGAAACAAAAGAAAAAGAAGCACTAGAGTTTTATGGAAAAAACTTAGGCTTAACATTTCAAATTGCTGATGACACATTGGATTACAATTCTGATCTAAAATTTTTTGGTAAAAAAATTGGTAAAGATTTTCTTGAGGGTAAAATTACCCTACCTGTGATTTTATTATTTCAAAATGTATCATCAATAGAAAAAAATAAGTTAAAAAATATTTTTAAACAAGAAACAAGATCAAATGAAGATTTAAATTTTACTTTAGAGCTTATTAAGAAATACAACATAATCAATGAATGCTACAAAAAAGCTGAACATTTTATTAATCTTGCATCAAATTCTTTAACAGTCTTCAAAGATAGTGATGAAAAAAAGATTTTGGAAAGTCTCACCTCGTTTAGTCTACAAAGAACTTTTTAAGGACTTAATAAAGATTTAGCCCAGTTACCCTTATTATCCTTAGTATATTTTAATCTTTCGTGAATTCTACTATCTCCATCCAACCAAAATTCTATACTTGTAGGTATTAAATTCCAACCTGACCAATGCTCTGGTCTTGGAACATCATTTTTATTACTATATTTATTCTTATATTCTTCTATTGAGTTTAAAAGTTCATCTCTATTATTTAATATAGTGCTTTGTTTTGAGGCCCATGCTCCAATTCTGCTCTCATAACCTCTACTGTTATAATATTCATCTGCCACTTCATTAGAAACTTTTTGTACCATTCCATTAATTCTTACTTGTCTTAGAAGGCTTTTCCAATGAAAACACATGGATGCTTTTGGGTTATTTTTTAATTCATTTCCTTTCTGACTATTTAGATTGGTATAAAAAACAAATCCATCTTTGTTAAAGTCTTTTAATAAGACCATTCTAATTGATGGAGAATTATTTTGATCTGATGTGGCTAATGCTAGTGCATTTGGATCGTTTAATTCTGTTTTTTTTGCTTCATTCATCCAAACTTCAAATAAATCTATTGGATCAATTTTATCTAAAAAGCATTTATTAAGGCCTAATGAGTTTTTTTGATTCATAATTTTAACAAAATAATCTATATACTATAGATAATGTCATTTAATACTTTTGGAAAGCAATTTCGTTTCACAACATGGGGAGAATCTCATGGCCCAGCATTAGGTTGTGTTGTTGATGGTTGTCCACCCAATATAAACTTAAAAGAGCAAGATATCCAAGTTGAGCTAGATAAAAGAAAACCAGGACAATCAAAATTTACAACACAAAGAAAAGAAGATGATAAAGTTCAAATTTTATCGGGTGTGTTTGAGGGCAAAACAACTGGGACACCTATTTCTTTAATTATTTACAATCAAGATATGAGATCAAAAGATTATGGAAATATCAAAGATAAATTTAGACCTGGGCATGCTGACTTTACGTACTTTAAGAAGTATGGAATAAGAGATTACCGTGGTGGCGGAAGATCCTCTGCAAGAGAAACAGCTGCAAGAGTTGCTGCAGGTGCAATTGCTAAAAAAGTTTTAGAGAATAAATTAGGTAAAAAATTTAAAGTTGTAGGAGCTGTTACTCAATTGGGAATGTTGGGATGTGATACTAGTAAATGGAACGATCTAACAATTAATAAAAATCCCTTTTTTTGTCCTGATAAAAATATGCTAAAACTTTGGGAAAAATATTTGTTAGATATAAGAAAGTCTGGATCATCTTGTGGTGCAATTATTGAGGTAAGAGCTAGAGGAATTCCTGTTGGCTTAGGTGCTCCAATTTATTCTAAACTAGATATGGATATTGCCTCTGCAATGATGAGTATTAATGCTGTTAAGGGTGTTAATATTGGTTCAGGAATGAACTCTGCTCAATTAAGTGGAGAGCAGAACTCAGACGAAATTTCGCAAAAAGGTAAAAAATTAAAATTTAACTCTAATAATGCAGGTGGAATTCTTGGTGGTATTTCAACAGGACAGGAAATTGTTGTTTCATTTGCTGTTAAACCAACATCATCGATTTTAACAACTAGAAAAACTATAGATAAGTTTGGAAAAAATACTACTATTTCTGTTAAAGGTCGGCATGATCCTTGTGTTGGCATTCGTGCTGTTCCAGTAGGGGAAGCAATGATGAATTGCGTTTTATTAGACCATTACCTAATGAACAAAGCTCAGTGTAGCTAATTTTTTTAAATTTAATTTTTAACTACTTTTATCGACTCTTTTGTAAATAAAATATCTAGTATTTTTTTTGATATTTGAGATGCATTAAGACCAGCAACATCATACATTTTTTTTGGACTATCTTGTTCAATAAAAATATCAGGTAATATCATGGCTCTAAATTTTAAACCTTTATCAAATATACCTTTTTCTGATAATAAATTTTCTACATGAGAGCCAAAACCTCCAATAGAGCCCTCTTCTACGGTAATCATTACCTCATGTTCTCTTGCACACTTTAAAATAAGTTCTTGGTCCAAAGGTTTAGCAAAACGAGCGTCAACTATTGTTGATTCAATTCCTTTATTCTTTAATTCTACAGCTGCAATTTTACATTCTTCCAATCTAGTTCCTATGCTTAAGATACAAACCTGTTTACCTTCTTGAATAACTCTTCCTTTTCCAATCTCTATTTTCTCATCTATTGATGGTAATTCCACTCCAATACCAGTTCCTCTTGGGTATCTAATAGCACAAGGTTTATCATTAATAATTGTCGAGGTATTTATCATTTTAACTAGTTCTGATTCATCACTTGGTGCCATTACTATAAAATTAGGAAGAGTAGAAAGATAAGTAATATCGAATGAGCCAGCATGAGTTGATCCATCAGCACCTACTAAGCCTGCTCTATCTATTATAAATCTCACAGGTAAACTTTGAATAGCCACATCATGAACCACTTGATCATAAGCTCTTTGTAAAAAAGTCGAATAGATTGCAACATATGGCTTATAACCTTCAGTGGCTAACCCTGCAGCAAAAGTAACGCCATGTTGTTCGGCAATTCCAACATCAAACATTCTTTTTGGAAACTCTTTAGCAAAAATATCCATACCTGTTCCACCTGGCATTGCAGCAGTAACTCCTACAACTTTACTATCTTTTTCTGCATGTTTGACTAAAGTATTTGCAAAAACTTTTGTATAAGCCGGAAGGTTTGTTCCACTTTTCACTTGTTCTCCAGTCACAACATTAAATTTTGAAACACCATGATAATGATCACTAGCTTTTTCAGCATAAGAATAGCCTTTACCTTTTTGAGTTTTTACATGAATCATGATTGGACCTTGATGCTTTGAGTCTCTTGCATTTTTTAGAATTGGTATGAGTGTGGACAAATCATGTCCATCTATTGGACCAACATAATAAAAACCTAAAGAATTAAAAAGAGTACCACCAGTTACAGCTGATCTTAAAAAATCCTCAGCTTTTCCAGCTTTTGCACTAAATCTTTTGGAAAAAGCAGAAACTATTAATTTGAACGTTTCTCTTAAACTAAAATAAATTTTACCTGTTAAAAGTTTAGCTAAATAGGTTCTCATAGCGCCTACTGGTTTTGCAATCGACATGTCGTTATCATTTAAAATAACAATCATTTTAGTTTTTGAAGCACCGGCGTTATTCATTGCCTCATATGCCATACCCGCACTAATTGCACCATCTCCTATGACTGCAATTATATTGTTTAATTTATTAGATAACTTGTTTGCTTCAGCCATACCTAGAGCAGATGATATTGATGTTGAGCTATGTGCTGCACCAAATGGATCATACTCACTCTCAGATCTTTTTGTAAAACCAGACAATCCATTACCTTGTCTCAAAGTTTTAATTTTTGACTTTCTTCCAGTCAATATTTTATGTGGATAAGTTTGATGGCCCACATCCCAAATCAGCCTATCATTTGGAGTGTCAAATACGTAATGCAAGGCAACAGTTAGCTCAACAACTCCAAGACCTGCCCCTAAATGTCCTCCCGTTTTAGATACTGCATCAATCATTTCTTTTCTAACCTCGTTAGAAACTTCTTGAAGATCACCCTCTGATAATTTTCTTAAATCAGAAGGAAAATTAATATCTTTTAAAAATTTGTAGTCTTGCATTATTTATTTCTTTTTAGAATGTAATCTAAGGTTTCATCTAAACTATTAGTGTTTGAACTGTATTTATTTAAATCTTTAATTATTTTAGACTTAATTTTGTCAGCATATTTAATAGCATTTTGGTATCCTAGTAAACTGATTAAAGTAGCTTTACCTTTTTTCTTGTCTTTGCCTGTTATTTTACCAGCAATGGCTGTAGAGCCTTTAAAGTCTATTAAATCATCAGCAATTTGAAATAAAAGTCCAATATTTGACCCTATATTTTCAAAAAACTTTATTTGTTTATCATTCTTTCTCTTAATAATAATTGGAACAGCACAACAAAAGCTAAAAAGCTTACCAGTTTTTTTTATTTCCATCTCTATAATTTTACTTTTAGAAACTTTTTTTTTTTCAAAACTAAGATCTAAATACTGTCCACCAGCTATTCCTAAATGTCCAGAAGACTCAGATAGTTTTTTTACTAGATCTGCTTTTATTTTTTCATTAATCTTTAAGTTCGAACTAACCAAGATTTCAAAAGCCATTGTTAAAAGTGAGTTTCCCGCAAGTACCGCTGTTGATTCTCCAAATTTAATGTGCGTAGAAATTTTTCCTCTTCGTATTTTATCATCATCCATACAAGGTAAATCATCATGTATTAATGAATAAGCGTGAATGCACTCAACTGCAGCACCAATAGAAATTAATGTTTTATAATTAATTTTAAATATAGCTCCTATATCAATTAAAATTTTTGATCTAATTTTTTTTCCACCCGGAAATAAGCCATACTCCATAGCTGCAACTAATTCTGTTCTTTTTTGCCTTTTAATAAATCGCTTTAAAAATAAGTTTGTATCTTTTGCTATTCTAGCAAGTTTATTTTGCATTTTTTTTTGAACTTATATTGTTAATTTTTTTTTTTGTTTCTTCATTGATCATTTTTGAAGTTTTATGGAATTTTTTTTCAATAGTATTATTTAATTTTAATAACCGCTGGTATGAATCAATTGAATTCTGTAAGTCTTTTTCTGACTCTAAAGATTGAATAATATTATTTGCTTCTTTTGTTAGTTCCTCAAGAGACTGTGTGTTATTATCAGGTGGTAAATTTTTATCTTTCATATAATAATAATTATTAATACATGAAATCCAATCAATCAAATATCAAAAAAGCAAAAAAATACCTTAATAAAAATTACTGTATTGGCGTACCTACTGAAACTGTTTATGGTCTAGCAGCTAATGCATACAAGAATTCAGCAGTAAAAAAGATTTTTAACATAAAAAAAAGACCAAAAAACAACCCTTTAATCGTACATTATCACGATATCAATTCTCTTAAAAAAGATTGCCTAATAAATGATAATTTTACTAAACTTTATAAAAAATTTTCTCCTGGCCCAATAACATACATATTACAATTAAGGAAAGATTCTAAAATTTCTAAATATGTTACCAATAATAAGAAAAGTTTAGCAGTAAGATTTCCAAAACACCCAATATTTAAAAATTTACTAAAACAGTTAGATTATCCATTAGCTGCGCCCAGTGCTAATATCACAACAAAAGTAAGCGCTGTTAAAGCAAAAGATGTTAAAGAAGAATTTGGTAATAAAATTAAATATATTTTAGACGGAGGTACATGTGCTATTGGAATAGAATCTACAATAGTTAACCTTTTAGGCAGACCATCTATACTAAGATTGGGTGGTCTAGATATCTTAAAAATTCAAAAAACTTTGGGTTTTAAGATAAGTATATCTATTAATCCTAAAAAAAAAATAGCACCTGGTCAATCTCGCTTGCATTATTCTCCTGGTATTCCTTTACGAATGAATGTCACAAAACCAAAAAATGATGAAGCTTTTATAATGCTTAAGAAAAAAAAAACTAAACTCAAAAATTATTTTTATTTAACTACTAAAAATAACCTAGATGAAGCAGCAAAGAACCTCTACTCATGTCTAAGAAATATAAAAAATGAAGGCTATAAATCAATTGCTGTGGAAAAAATTCCCAATATAGGTCTTGGTAAAGCTATAAATGATAGATTGCGGAGGGCATCAAAGTATTAGATATCTAGTTTGGTTTTGGTGCGCCACATAGGAGTCGAACCTATAACCCCCAGATTCGAAATCTGGTGCTCTATCCAGTTGAGCTAGCAGCGCATATAGTATTAATATTACATTTTATGGAAAAAAACATTAATTTAATAGTTGAAACAGATGAGAATAACCTTCGACTTGATGTATTCGTCAACAAAAGAGAGGAGTTGATTAGTAGAACTAGAATCAAAAATTTAATTCTTAAAGAAAAATTAAAATTAAATAATGTAATCGTTAACAGTCCTTCAAAAAAAATATCTACTGGTGATAAAATTGATCTTCAAATTCCAGAACCAAAAGAAGCCTCTTTAAAGCCTTATGATTTTAAATTAGAAATTGTTTATGAGGATGATGATTTGTTAGTAATTGATAAGCCAGCTGGAATAATTATGCATCCAGGTGCTGGTAATTATGATGAAACAATTGTTAATGCCTTAATGCACTACAATAAAGATTCACTGTCTACAATTGGAGATGAGTTAAGACCTGGTATTGTGCACAGAATAGACAAAGATACTTCTGGATTAATAGTTATAGCTAAAAATAACGTAACACATGAAAATTTATCTCATCAATTTAGCGAGCACACGATTACAAGAGTTTATCAGCTCTTAATTTGGGGAAAACTTAGACCTTCTTCTGGGAAAATTGATACCTTCATAACTAGGAGTTCAAAAAATAGACAAATGATGGAGGTTAGTACTTCTAAAGGTAAAAGAGCAATCACTAATTACAAAACTATAGAGATTTTTGAAAATGATAAAACACCCACACTAAGTTTGGTCGAATGTAGATTGGAAACAGGAAGAACGCACCAGATAAGAGTTCACATGACACATATGGGCAACAGTATTATGGGTGATGGTAAATATAAAAAAAAATACAAGAAACTTAAAAATATCGA
Organism: Candidatus Pelagibacter sp. Uisw_137; assembly: GCF_047720245.1. Lineage (GTDB taxonomy): Bacteria > Pseudomonadota > Alphaproteobacteria > Pelagibacterales > Pelagibacteraceae > Pelagibacter. The sequence continues at coordinate 202,667 of NZ_CP159811.1, read as the reverse complement.
TACTAGTTTAGAAAACCTAATTTATAAATTGGATAGACAATTTCTGCACGCACAAACACTGGGCTTCATTCACCCTAAAACTAATGATGAAATGACTTTTACCTCAATTTTGCCACAAGAACTTGAAAATATTTTAGTATTGCTTAGAAATAGTGACAAATAAAACCTTGAAATAATACTATAGTTAACTAAATAAATAAAACTTATGAGCGCTACAATAAATAGTAATCTTCCAGCACTATCTAATGAAGGTGGTTTATCTGCTTATCTTGAGCAGATTAAAAAATTTCCTATGTTGGCAGCTGAAGAAGAATATATGCTAGCAAAAAATTGGAAGGCAACAGGCAATGTTAAAGCTGCAGAAAAACTTGTTACTAGCCACCTTAAACTCGTTGCAAAAATTGCGATGGGTTATAGAGGGTATGGTCTTCCAGTAAACGAAATGATTTCAGAGGGAAATGTAGGATTAATGCAAGCTGTTAAAAAATTTGAACCTGAGAAAGGATTTAGATTGGCAACCTATGCAATGTGGTGGATTAGAGCTTCTATCCAAGAATACATTCTAAGATCCTGGAGTTTGGTTAAAATAGGAACAACAACTGCACAAAAAAAATTATTTTTTAATTTAAAGAAAATTAAAAATCGAATCGCTCCTCAGTCTGAAGGTGACTTAAGACCTGAACATGTAGAAGAAATTGCTAACAAATTAGATGTTAAAAAAGATGAAGTGATTTCAATGAACAGAAGACTTTCAGGTAAAGAGTTTTCTTTAAATGCTCAAGTTGGAGAAGATGGTGACGAATGGCAAGACTGGTTAGTAGATAAAGAGCTAGACCATGATCTTAAATTTGCACATCAGGAAGAAATGGGTCAAAGACAAAGCTTACTTAAAGATTCTATAAAAATTCTTAATGAAAGAGAAAAAGAGATTTTGTACTCTAGAAGATTAAATGATGAGCCTACAACGCTTGAAGATCTAAGCAAAAAATACGAAATTAGTAGAGAGAGAGTTAGACAAATTGAAAACAAAGCATTTGAAAAGCTTCAAAAACATATGTTGCTATCTGCTAAATCTAAAAACTTACTTCCAGTAAATTAAACTTCAAAAGGATTCTCTAAAAGAATTGTATCTTCTCGTTCAGGGCTTGTTGAAATACTTGAAACTTTTGTCCCAATAAAATCTTCTAATGCATAAATATAATTTTTGGCATTTTCTGGTAAAGCTTCAATATTTTTTATTCCTTGGGTAGAACTTTTCCAGCCAGGGAAAGTTTTATAAATTGGTTTGATTTTTATCTGATCCTCAACAGCAGCTGGTAGATAATCCATTTTCTTTCCATCAAGTTCATATTCAACACACATTTTAATTTCATCTAATTCATCTAACACATCTAATTTAGTTAACGCTATTCCATCTATGCCTGAAATTTTAATTGTTTGTCTAACCAAAACACCATCAAACCAACCACATCTTCTTTTTCTACTAGTGACAGTACCAAATTCTTTTCCTCTAGAACCAAGCAATTCTCCAATATCATCTGTTAACTCAGTTGGAAAAGGTCCTTCACCAACTCTGGTAGTATAGGCTTTTGTTATTCCAAGAACATAATGAATAGAGTTAGGACCACAACCAGTTCCTGTAGCAGCGGCAGATGCAACAGTATTGGATGATGTTACAAAAGGGTACGTTCCATGATCTACATCAAGTAGTATTCCTTGCGCACCTTCAAATAATATTTTTTTTTTTTGTTTTTTAAATTCATCAATTCTAAGCCAAACAGGTTGAGAAAACTTTAATATTTCTGGAGCAATCTTTAAAAGTTCTTCTTTAAGTTTATCTTTTTCAAAAATTTTTTTACCTAACCCTTTTCTAATTGCATTATGATGAAGAAGTACTGTTTCTAACCTGTGGTCTAGATTAGTCTCAGATCTTAAATCCATAACACGGATTGATCTTCTTCCCACTTTATCTTCGTAGGCTGGTCCTATTCCTCTTCTTGTTGTTCCAATTTTTGCTTTTCCAGCAGCATCTTCTCTTATTTCATCCATCTCTCTATGAAATGGCAAAATAAGATTTGCAGATTCTGAAATTATAAAATTATCTACATTAACCTCAACGCCCTTAGATTTAATTTCTTCTATTTCTTCTAATAGTGCCCAAGGGTCAACAACGACTCCATTCCCTATAATAGAAATTTTATTTTTTCTTACAATCCCAGAAGGCAGTAATCTTAATTTATAAGTTATTCCATCAATTACTAATGTGTGTCCAGCATTGTGCCCTCCTTGGAAACGGATAACAACATCTGCTTGGTCTGATAGCCAGTCGACTATTTTACCCTTTCCTTCATCACCCCATTGAGATCCAACAACTACAACATTTTTCATTATCTAAATTTTTTTTCTATTGTTACTGAACTTAAATGGTTGATAGGTCCATGACCTTTACCAAATTTAAGGTTTGAGTTTATTGAATTGTGTACATACTTAGTTGCAAGCTCACAAGATCTCTTTAAGGTTTTTCCACATGAAAAGAATGTGGTAATAGCAGAAGAAAGAGTACAACCAGTACCATGTGTATTCCTGGTTGTAATTCTTTTATTTTTTATAATAAAAATTTCATTTTTATTTACAAAAATATCTTGAACAATTTTAGATTCTAAATGACCACCTTTTATAAAAACATTTTTTGCGCCTAATTTGATTAATATACTGGCAGCAAAAATCATATCTTCTTTTGTTCTTATTTTAGTTTTAGTTAATATTTCAGCTTCTGGAATATTGGGAGTTATTAAACTAACTTTTTTAATTAGTTCATCTTTTAATAATTGAATTGCTTTATCATCAATAAGTTTTGCACCACCTTTAGCAACCATAACAGGATCTAAAATTATTTTTTTAACTTTAATAAGGTTTAGTGAGTGAATTACTGATTTTATTACTTTTGTAGAATGTAACATTCCAATTTTTACAGCATCAGGTTTAATGTCTTTTGAGGTAAATTCTATTTGATTAGAAATTTCTTTTGGATCAATTGGCACTATTGATTTTACACCTGTTGTATTTTGGATTGTAACAGCTGTTATTGCTGTCATTGCATACGAACCTAAAGCAGTGATAGTTTTAATGTCAGCTTGAATACCAGCACCACCAGATGAGTCTGATCCTGCAATAACTAATATTTTAGATTTTGGTTTCAATTTATTTAATTTTTTTTAATACAATTTTCAAACATTTTTGAAGCAATCTACTATTATCACTCTCTCCCATTACTCTAATTTTAGATTCCGTTCCTGAGCTTCTAACTAATATTCTACCCTGTCCTTTAATTAATTTTTCTGCTAATTTTATAGAATTCTTGATATCAATATTTTTAATTATACTTTTATCTTTAACGTCAATATTTTCCAATATTTGTAGAGTTTTCTTAAAGGTATTAAAAAAACTACTAGCTTTTTTTCCTTTTCTTAATGAAAATAAAACTTCTAAAGCGACTAATAAGCCATCTCCAGTAGTTGCAAATTTACCTAAGATAATATGCCCAGATTGTTCACCACCTAAATTAAAATTATTTTTTTGCATTTTCTCTTTTACAAAACGGTCTCCTACATTTGATCTTAAGAATTTTATATTATGTAGTTTAAAAAATTTTTCTAGTCCATAGTTAGACATTAAAGTGCCAACCACACCTCCTCTTAACATTTTTTTTCTTTTCCATCTCATTGCTATTGCAGCAATTATTTGATCTCCATCAATTACAGTACCTTTTTCGTCACACATAATAATTCTGTCAGCATCTCCATCAAGCGAAATTCCTATGTGTGCTCTATATTTTTTTACTGCTAACCTAAATTTATTTGGAAAAGTAGAGCCACAATTTTTATTAATATTAAGACCATTGGGGTTTATTCCAATCGAAAATACTTTGGCACCTAAAGATTTTAACAATTCAGGCCCAGCCTTATATCCAGCCCCATTTGCACAATCAATCACTATTCTTAAACCTCTAAGGTTAAAATCTTTTGGTAAATTACTTTTTAAAATTTTTATATAATCTTTATTTGCAGTTTCTAACCTTTTTACACGACCTAATTTTTTTGGCTTAGATAAAGACTTTTCAATTTTTTGATCAATTAAAGTTTCAATTTTTTTTTCAATCTTATTTGAAAGTTTTAAACCATCGGGTCCAAATAACTTTAACCCATTGTCATGATATGGGTTATGAGATGCTGTAATCATAATTCCCATGTTAGCTTTCATGGTCTTTGTTAACATTGCTAAGCCATTGGTTGGAAGTGGGCCTAATGTATAAACGTGCATACCAGCCGATGTAAGCCCTGATACCAAAGCAGGCTCTAAACTATATCCTGATAGTCTGGTATCTTTAGCAATTATTGCTATTTGTTTCTTTTTTTTTTGAGTTTTAAAATAAGTACCTGTTGCAAGACCAAATTTAAAAAACATGTCTCCATTAATATTTTTACTGTTAACGGCACCTCTTATTCCGTCTGTTCCAAAATACTTTTTTGCCATCAGTTTTTTATTAATGCTTTAAATACCTTTATACTTTGTCTTAATTCATTCACGTCATGAATTCTTAGAACTTGAACTCCTTGCATTATTGCGTATAGGGAAGAGGCTACTGTTCCACCTAACCTTTCCTTGCTATCATTTTTTCCAGATAAATCCTTAATAAATCTTTTTCTAGAAAGCCCAAGTAATATAGGAAAACCAAGAGTATGAAAAATAGAAACACTCTTAATTAAATTCATATTATGTTTCAAATTTTTTCCAAAGCCAATCCCTGGATCAATAATGATATTATTGTGTTTTATACCCATAGATATTAAAAATTTAATCTTTTTTTCAAAGAAATCATAAATATCTAATAGTTCATTTTTATATTTAGGATTTTTTTGCATTTTTTCTGGTGTACCTTGTGAATGTTGAATTACAAATGGAGTTTTATTTTTTTTCAATACCTCAACTGTTTTAGAGTCATAACTTAGCCCTGAAACATCGTTTATAAGTTTAACTCCTAACTGAATCCCTTTATTCATAATTTCTGATTTTCTTGTATCTAATGATAGTGGAATTTTTTTATTAACATCTTTTAATGTTTCCTTTATTCTATTCCATTCTTCTTTTTTACTAACAGGTTTAGATCCAGGTCTCGTTGACTCTCCACCAACATCAATAATGTCTGCTCCAGATTTAAATAAATTCTTTGCATGGGATATTCCTGTTTTCTTTTTGTTAAACTTTCCACCATCAGAAAAACTATCTGGCGTTAAATTTAATATACCCATTATATTAGGAATTTTATTAAAATTTAAAAAAGAAAAATTTTTATTTTTTTTAACAATAATCTTAATATCCTTATTAATTTTTTCTTTTAGTAATTTAGGTAATTTTTTTATATCCTTAAGGTCAATTACTTTGATTGAAGTTCGTGTAAGGATTTCAATTTGTCCAAATGAAATTTTCTTATTACCGTTTAGTGGGAGATTTTTTTTTTTTCTAACTAATTCAATTGAAGATTTACCGTAAGCAAAATTACACACTCTTGTGTAATATTTTATCATTTAATTTTAATGAACTATTTTTGGCTTAAGACCCATTGAACTTAAAGCTGAGCCTTTATCTTCATCTTCAACTTTTAAATCTTCTTTATTGCTTGGATATATATTTTTATTTATCAAGTTTTCTATTTCTTCACCTGAAAGTGTTTCATATGTTAAAAGAGCTTTAGCTAATTTATGCAAGTCATCAATTTTTTCAGTTAAAACTGTTCTTGCTCTTTCATAACCTTTATCTACAATTTTTCTAATTTCTGCATCTACTTTTTTTGAAGTTTCTTCAGACATATTTTGAGTTCTAGCAACAGATCTGCCTAAAAATACTTCTTCTTCATTCGAACCATAGGCAACTGGTCCCAACTCTTTACTAAGGCCTGCTTGCATTACCATGGCTCTTGCTCTTTGAGTCGCTTGTTCAATATCACTAGATGCACCAGTTGTAACTTTATCTTCACCAAATATGATTTCTTCTGCTACTCTTCCACCCATAGCTATAGCTAATTGAGCATGAAGCTGTTCTCTTGTTTGAGATAGCTGATCTCTCTCAGGTAGCTGCATAACCATTCCTAAGGCTCGACCTCTTGGAATGATTGTTGCTTTATGAATTGGATGAGCTGCATTCTCGTTAATAGTTACTATAGCATGTCCAGCTTCATGGTAAGCTGTTAATGTTTTTTCTTCTTCAGTCATTACCATGGATCTTCTTTCTGATCCCATCATCACTTTATCTCTTGCTTCTTCAAACTCAGTTAGAGTAACTAGTCTTTTATTTTTTCTTGCAGCAAGTAATGCTGCTTCATTAACTATATTTGCTAAATCTGCACCTGAAAAACCAGGAGTTCCTCTGGCTACTGTTCTTAAATTGACATCAGGTGCCATTTTAATTTTTTTAACATGCACTTTTAATACTTTTTCTCTTCCTATTATATCTGGAAGTCCAACAACTACTTGTCTGTCAAATCTACCAGGTCGTAATAATGCTGGGTCTAATACATCAGGTCTATTTGTAGCTGCAATAATTATTACACCTTCATTCGTTTCAAAGCCATCCATTTCAACTAATAATTGGTTTAAAGTTTGTTCTCTTTCATCGTTACCTCCACCAAGACCAGCGCCCCTACTTCTTCCAACGGCATCTATCTCATCTATGAAAATAATGCAGGGTGAATTTTTTTTACCTTGCTCAAACATATCTCTAACTCTTGAGGCTCCAACACCTACAAACATTTCAACAAAATCTGATCCTGATATAGTAAAAAATGGAACTCCCGCTTCTCCAGCAATAGCTCTAGCAAGTAAAGTCTTACCTGTTCCGGGTTGACCAACTAACAAACATCCCCTTGGTATTTTTCCACCAAGTCTACTAAACTTTTTAGGATCTTTTAAAAATTGGACAACTTCTTCAACTTCTTCTTTAGCCTCTTCTACTCCAGCAACATCATCAAAGGTAACCTTGCCTTTTAATTCATTCATCAATTTAGCCTTGGATTTTCCAAAACCCATAGCTCCACCTTTGCCACCCTGCATCTGTCTCATAAAGAAAATCCAAACAGCAATTAGTAACAACATTGGAAACCACGACAATAAAACTCCAAACAAAGAAGGCATCTTATCTTCTAAAGGAGCAGCTGATATACTTACACCTTTTTCAGATAGCTTCTCAATTAAATTTGGATAATTTGGTGAATAAGTAGAAAAAGTATTTCCATTAGCTAGCACTCCTCTAATATTGTTTCCTTGAATATCTACTTTTATAACTCCACCATTATCAACTTCTGATAAAAATTCTGAAAATATAATAGAATTGCCCTTGCCCACATTAGCTTGAGGGTTCTTAAACATATTATAAAGGCCTATTGTTAAAAAAACAATTACTGCCCACATGGCTAAATTTTTCATATTCATACTTATAAGATAATAATTATTATTAATTAAACAAGTGTCAAATTGTTACAAAACTTTAACTTTATTAGTGTTTTCTCTTGATATCAGTATGGTCTCATTAACACTTTCAACAAAACAGCCCCCTAAAGTTATTTTCGAAAACTTCTTGAGAGTAATTTGGTTAATCAGTTCATTGATACTTTTTCCTCTAACAGGATAGTATTTTTTTCCTATTTTTTGGATAACAAATGTCAAAGATCTAAAAACAACTTCATGCGATTGATCAAAAAAATTATGATTTAAAATACAAGTACCTTTTGTTTTAATATGTACAGAATTATCCTCCAAATTTTTTTTAACATAAAACTTTATTGACTTGTCTGAGTCTCTTAAATTATCGATGGTTAATTTAAGTTTTTTTAAATCCAATCCCTCTTTTTCAAGAGATTCTAATAAAGTTCTAATTCTTGTTCTTTTATATATCTCGTTGATATTTGATGGATCTTTAATAAAAAACTTAAATACTATTTTAGAAATATTAATTAAATCATTTTTTTCTAAGTTGAGTAATGGTCTTAAAATATTTAGATCTTCATCTTTATATTTTACACTTTTGTTAAAAGATACCAGTCCATTTAACCCACTTCCTCTAACCACTCTAATTAAAAAATTTTCAAATAGGTCATTTGAATGATGTCCTAACAATAAGTGCTTAATATTATTTTTTTTACATTCTTTTGCCAGTAAAGAATATCTTGCATCTCTTGCTAAAGATTGAATATTTCTAGAAGGTTTTTTACCTTTCCAGCTTAATACTTTGCATGTGATCCCAATTTTTCGTAAAATTTTTTTTACTGAGGCAGCTTCTTTTGTCGACTCGGGTCTGAGGTTATGATCAACTAAAAAAAAATTAACTGTTATTTTATTTTTTATTGAATAGCATTTAGCTAAGTAAGCTAGCGCCAAGCTGTCCGGTCCACCTGAAACAGCTACAGCTAAATTTTCTCTGGTACTTAAAGAAGAAGAGAATTCATTATAAACTTTTGAGATTTTTTGATTTTTTAAAAAACTAAGAATTTGTCTATGAGTTTTGTTTAGAGCACTCAAACTTTTTTGATTCATATTTTGCTTTTTGAAGCACAGATTGATTTGCTTTAGGATATTGTTCTTCAACACCCACAATCATTTTACAACCTTGCTCTTTTTCTCCTATTTGAACCATTGATACACCAAGTTTTAATAAATTTATAGGAGCCTTCTCACCTTTTGGATATTTTTGATATCCTTCAAGATAAGCTGTAGCTGCATCTGTATAAAGCTGTCTTATTCTAAACGTTTCAGCATACCAATATTGAGCATTGCCTGCCAATTTATGCTCTGAATTATTTATTACAAATTCTCTAAATGCTCTTTCCGCAGTGCTATAATCACCTACTTTTAAAAAACTAGTTGCAAATTCATATTGTTTTTCTGGAGAGGTATTTGGAAGTATATTTTTTTCTGACTCAAAATTTTCTGTCACTATAGATGAAGTGGTTTCTACAGACTGTATTTGTTGAGTAGTTTCTCCATTTTCTGTATCTTTATATGAAATAGATCCTAAGTCTTGTGGTTGTGAGGAGCCTGGTAAAGTTTTGTCTACTTGTTCTTTTGGTATTGCGGTTAATTTTTTTTCAACTTCTCCAGATGACAAAACATTTTCAACATCTTGAAACCTGATTTGATTATCTGCTTGAACCTTAGAAAGTCTATTTGATAATTTATCTAACTTGAAGTTAATTTCTTCAAACTTATTAGTAAGCTCTTGAAATTGTTTTTCAACATCAGATAATTTTAAAAGATGCCTTGTTAAAACATCTTCAGAATTTTCATTTGTGCTTTTTTGACTATTTGAATTAATTGATTCTGAATAAACAGCTTTTTCTAAAGTTTTTAAATCCTTTTGAATTAATTCTAAAATTTCATTTATATTGTGGTTATCTGCAAAGATAATATTTGGGAAAAATATAAATACTAATATTAACTTTAATCGAATTATCTTTTTATAATTAAGCATAATAAATTGAGTAGTAATTATAATGATGGCAAAAAAAAGACCCTATACACAATTGTGATAGGGTCTTTTATAAATTACTTAAATTGATTAGTTAGCTTTAACAGTAACTGATCTTCTATTTTTAGACCAAGCTAAAGGGCTAGATCCAGAATCTACCGGTCTTTCTTTACCATAACTTAGCACAGAAATTCTATTTGAAGAAATTCCATAAGTCATTAAATAGTCTTTTGCTGAATTAGCTCTTCTTTCACCTAATGCTAAGTTGTACTCTCTTGTACCTCTTTCATCAGCGTGACCTTCTAAAACAACATTAATATCTGAATTTTTTCTTAACCATGCGGCTTGTTTTCTTAAAGTTTCTCTTGAAGCTGTTGTAAGTACAGTTTCATTTGTTGCAAAGAAAACTCTATCTGGAACACCAGATGCTAAATATTCAATAGAATCTGTTCCAGTATAAACATCTCCTTGGAGTTGCCCTGTTGTGGATTTTTTTTGTGTTGCACAAGCGGTTAAGACTATACTTGCCAATATAATTAGAAATGCATTTTTTAAAATTTTACTTAAGTTCATTGTTACTCCTTAAATCTTATTTGATTTACTTACTTTTTCATAACTAATTAAATGTTTCAAGCTAAAAAATCAAGTAATTTAACTATTAATCACTTAATAATGATGACCAGGATGGGTCAGATGCATCTGTTTCAGTTTCAACCATCTTCTCATTATATCCTGTTAAATCAATAGACCATAATTTAGCTGAAAACCCCTCTCCTTTTGAGTTGGTTTTGGTCTCCCTATAAAAAATCAGCACTCTTCCATTTGGAGACCATGACGGTGCTTCTTGATAAAAATTCTCTGTTAATAGTCTTTCACCAGTTCCATCCGTTCTCATTACTCCAATATAAAATTTTCCTTTATGAAGCTTAGTAAATGCAATTAAATCACCTCTTGGAGACCACACTGGGGTTCCATACAAACCATTTCCGAATGAAATTCTCTTAACATTTTTTCCATTACTATCCATTACATAAATCTGTTGGTAGCCACTTCTGTCTGAGTTAAAAGTAATTCGTTTTCCGTCTGGTGAGTAAGAGGGTGATGTATCAATTGATGGATGATTGGTAACTCTTTCAACAATTCTATTTTCAAGATCCATCGTATAAATATCAGAGTTACCATCTTTAGCAAAACTCATTATTATTTTTTTTCCATCAGGTGAAAACCTTGGGGCAAATGTCATTCCAGGAAAATCTCCAACTACTTCTTGCATTCCAGTTTCTATGTCTAATAAATATACCCTAGGTAAATTTCTAAAATAAGAAAGATATGTAACCATTTGATTAGTTGGGCTAAATCTTGGTGTTAAAACCAATTCATTTCCAAGAGTTAAATATTTATTATTAAAACCATCTTGGTCCATTATTGCTAATTTTTTTATTCTGTTAGTCTTTGGGCCTTCTTCAGCAATATAAATTATTCTAGTATCAAAATAACCTTTTTCACCAGTCAAACGCTCGTAAACTTTGTCAGTTATGATATGACCTACTCTTCTCCAGTTACTAGGAATTGTAGTAAATGCTAAAGCCATCATTTCTTTTCCAGCTAAAACATCCCATAATCTAAATTCTACTCTTAGCTTTTCATCTACAAACGTGACCTTGCCTGTTACTAAAGCTTGTGCTTTAATTAAATTCCAATCCTCAAACCTTGGTTTTAAATTGGCTACATCTGGCTCTTGTAGAAATGCATCTTTATTTAGTGGATTAAATAGACCAGATTGTCTTAAATTATTTTCTACAATTATTGAAATTTCTGATCCAAGATCTTCTTTTTTCAAAATTTTTTTAAAATTTTCTTTTGATTCATTATCTATTGATAAAGGGGATACAGCAACTGGTAGTGGATTTAAATTTCCTCTAGTAATATCAACTTCGATTAAAGCAAAAGCTTTAATGGGAATAATAAATAATATAAATAAATATCTTAATAACATTTTTATCCTTCTAACATTTCTCTAGCATCAAAGTTTAGCTGCATATTTTTCCATCTTTCATAACCTGTACTAGGCACTCTAAGAGGTTGGCAAAGTTTTACAGCCCTTAATGCACTTTCAGCTAATACTTTATAAAATCCTTGTCCAGGCCTATTCATTCTAGCATGATCAAGAATCTCAGTTTTTATAATAGAACCATCCGGCTTTAATTGTAACTTAATTCTAACTAATAAATCTTCATTAAACGGTAACCCCAGAGGAATACTCCAGCATCCAAAAATTTGAGCTTTTAGAGCATCTTCTTCGCTTAGGGTTAATCCAGCAAAATCCATTTCTTTATCTTGATCTTGGGTAACTTTATCAGATTTTTTATTTGTTTCCGCACTCTCAGCCTTAGATTTATCAATTAATGCGGCAATACTATTGGTGTCAAATAATTCTTTTTTTTCAAATTCTGAAATTTGTTTAGTTTCTGTCTCTTCTTTTTCGGGGTTTTGTTTTTCATCTTTAATTTTTTTAATTTTTTTTATTTTTTCATCTGGAAGTGGAACGGCATCTGGCTTTTGTTTTTTTATTTTTTTTGGTGGTGCCTGTTCAGAAACTAATTTTTTTTCTTTTTCTTTAACCTTCTCTATTATTTTTTTTGCTTTAGGTGCAAAAGGAATATTGGTTTTGTCTGTGATTTGAATGAGTTCAACAGATATAATTGGAGGAAGATCAATCGGTTTTTTAGCAAGAAATGGTAAGCTCATAGCTGTAATTATTACAAGAAATATATGAAGCCCAAAAGAAATGACAATATTTCTATTCACTTTAACTATCTCTCTTTATATGGTTCAGAAATTAATGCTACTTTAGTAAAGCCAGAACCAGATAGCATCCCCATTATTTCTAGAACTCTACCATAGTTTATTGATTTATCACCTCGTACATAAATTCTAGTATCTGTTCTATTTTTAGATACAGCTAAAATTTTTGCTATTATTTTATCATATTCAACTTTAGATTCTTGTATAAATATTTCACCTTTAGAATTTATAGATAATGTTAACGGCTCTAATTCTTCAGGCAATGAATCTGCAGAGCTTTCGGGTAGATCAACTTGTATTCCAACTGTCAATAATGGTGCCGTTACCATAAATATAATTAATAATACCAACATTACATCCACAAAAGGAGTAACATTAATTTCACTCATAGGTTCTTTGGATGAACGATTGAGTTTAAAAGTCATTTTATATTATTGATAAAAATCTTTTAGAAAAATTTTCTAATCTTTGTGAATATTTTTTTGAGTCGTTATTAAATTTATTGTAAGCAACAACTGCAGGTATTGCAGCTAATAATCCAAGAGCAGTTGCAAATAATGCTTCTGCTATTCCTGGTGCCACAATCGCCAAACTTGTATTTCTTGAGATTGCTATAGATTGAAATGAGTTCATTATTCCCCATACAGTTCCAAACAAACCTATAAAAGGTGCTGTTGAGCCAACTGTTGCTAAAAATGTAAAACCTTTATCTATTTTTGAAATTTGTTTTTCAATATTAACCTCAAGTATGCTTGCCATTCTTTCATTTAGGTTAGATTTACTTTTGGCTTTTAATAAACTTTGCATAGTATCTTTAAACAATGAGGCTGTTGGGTTCTCTACATCAGCTGGCAAACTATTATAAAAGGTTTCTGCCGATTTTGATTTCCAAAATTTTTCCTCAAATTCCTCAGATTCTAGATTGATTTTTTTAAATAACCTAAATTTTTCGATAATAACAGCCCATGAGTATATAGAACAACCAATCAACATAAGTATTACTGACTTTACAACAAGGTCTGCTCTTAAGAATAAACTCCACAAAGAAAAATCTGTATTTGAGGCAAGGCCTACTGCTTGAGATGAAATATCTGCTTCCATATTTAAGGTTTCACACTAAAATGTGTCATGAATTTGACTTTTAAAATCTTAATTTATTCTTCTAATTTATAGGTTTCGTAATAAAAGCTAGCAATTAATATTGCATCAGCTTTATTTGAGTCTTTTTTTCTTGATAATTCTGATGAAAAGTAAGGAAATACCTCTATTGCTTTTGTTCTGCTGGCATCTTTTTCAGAATTAATAAGATTAAAATATTTTTTCCATTTTGCCGGTCTTACAAAGTACATTGGTAATTGCATTGCAGAACAGATCCCTTTTAAAATACCAAATGATTGTCCAAAATTAAACATACTAGTAACACCTTGACCCGGCATAGCTGATACTTGTTCAATTATAACTTTGATATCTTCCTTTTTTATATCCTTAATTCTTGAAGAAATTTCATAATAAATTTGAGCGCCATTAACCTGTTTTTTATTTTTTTTTCCTTCTGGCATATTTGGCATTTCAATGACATCAATTATTTTGCCATCTTGAAAAAAGCAAATAGAACCTGTTATTCCTGGATCTATTCCAATAATAAGCATTAACTATTATTAAAGTTTATGTTTGAATAAACACTTTGAACATCATCATCATCTTCTAATGTTTCTAAAAACTCTATTGCTGCTTCCACTTTATCTTTTTCAACATCTACACTATTTAAGGGAACCCATTCAATCTCCGTTGAAATAAAATTTGCAATTGTTTTTTCTAAGTTTTTTTTTACATTATAAATTTCGCTCATAGGACATTGAATTTCATGAAATTCATCATTTGAAATACACTCATCTGCACCAGATTCAATTGCTAGTTCAAAAATTTGTTCATCTGAGATTTCTTTTTTATCTATTTTGATAATCCCTAACTGATTAAAGTTATGTGAAGCAGAACCCTGGGTCCCTAAATTGCCACCACTTTTTACAAATATAGATCTAACATTAGAAGCTGTTCTGTTTTTATTGTCGGTTAACGCTTCTACGATCACAGCTATTTTATCTGGACCAAATCCTTCATATCTTAAATTTTCATAATTTGTTTCAGAGTTAGCAGAAGATTTGGCAATAGCTCTTTCAATATTATCTTTTGGCATGTTAGCTGACTTTGCTGCTTGAATTGCAGACCTAAGTCTTGGGTTCATCGCAGGATCTTTATCACCTAGTTTTGCTGCTACACTTATCTCTTTAGATAATTTTGAAAATACTTTAGATCTCTGTTTGTCTGCTTTTCCTTTAGAGTGTTTTATACTTGCCCATTTTGAATGACCCGACATAATAATTATTGAGAATTTTTTAATTCTCCTCCATATATAAAATTTTCTACATTTTTAGCTAATCCTGTTTCTATATCACATTCAACAATCACACCACACAAACTAGCTTCACCAATTGATGGAAAGTGCTTTGTAGACTTTTTTTTTAAAAACCTATTAATTGAATTATCTTTATTCATTCCAATAACTGAGTCGTAGTCGCCACACATTCCTGCATCTGTTTGATAAGCAGTACCACCTTTTAATACTCTCGTATCATTTGTTGGAATATGTGTGTGAGTTCCAACAACCAATGTCGCTTTTCCATCAAAAAAATGACCCATAGCTGCCTTTTCACTTGTTATTTCTCCATGAAAATCGACTAATAGAAAATCATAATCTTCTTTAAGCTTATATTTTTTCATAAATTTTTCAGCTGCTTCAAATACATCTTCACATTTCTTCATAAAAACATTTCCCATCAAATTAAGTACACCTACTCTCATCTCATTTTTTGCAGTAAATATTCCAAACCCTTTTCCTGGAGATGGTTCAAATAAATTTTTAGGTCTAAGAAGTCGATTTTCTTTTTCAATATGAGACATTGTTTCTTTCTGATCCCACACATGATTGCCCGTTGTAATAACATCTACTCCACAATTGAAAAAATCTTTACATATTTCCTCTGTAAGACCAACGCCTGAGTCAGCTGCATTCTCACCATTAACAACTACAAAGTCAATTTTTTCATCTTTAATTTTTGATAGTAAATTATTTAAAACCATCGAGCGCCCTGAAATGCCAACTACATCACCCAAGAAAAGTATTTTCATTTTATAATAAGTTTATTTGTTACAATATAATCTAATTTTTGATCATACATATTAATTGGCACTTTATCAATTTCTTGGACTGAAAAAGCTAAACCTATCTTTATGATATTTTTTTTTTTTGATAATTTTTCTATTAATCTATCGTAATATCCACCACCATATCCAAGTCTGTTCAAATTTTTATCAAATGCTAGTAAAGGAATTAACAAAACATCAGGGTAAACTATATTTTTGTTTTCTGGTTCAGGTATCCCATATTTATTTATTTTTAATGGTTCAGAGAATGACCATGAATAAAAATCCATTTGAAAATTTTTCTTAATTACGGGCAAAGAAATATTAAATTTATTCTTTTTAAATTTTCTTAATAGTGCCAAGTCATCTATCTCAAAGTTTACTGGATAGTATCCACCTATAATCTTATTGGTTATCTTTTCTTTTTTAAGAATTTTAATGATTTGGTTAAAGTTTAGCTGAATATTTTTTGTATTAAATTTTTGCCTAACTTTAAGAATTTTCTTTCTTAATTTAGACTTTAACACAAATCTACTGAACTGGATTTTCTAAATTTGCTTTTTCAACAAAATTTTCAATTTCATCTGTAGCTGCTTCGATTATTTTTTCATAATCTTCTTTATTTTTTTCTATTTCTATTTTAAAATCTTCGTGGTCTTGTTGTAATTCCTTCATTTCTTCTTCTTTTTTATCCCTGTAATCATAAACTAATGATTTTAATTCTCTAAATTTATTTGATAAATTCTGTAACTCAGTTTTTTTTTGTTCTATTTTTTTTTTAGTTTCAAAATATTCATCCATTATTTGAACTGAAGTGATCAATAGAAGTTTATTTTCCCCTATGTTTCCTAGGTCATTCTTTAAATTATTAAATTTTTCATTAATATAAGTTAACAATTCTTCTAAATGCTCTTCTTGTCCATCATCACAAGATAGAAGAAAATCTTTGCCATTAAATTTAATATTTACATTTGCCATTTATCTATTTCTTCTAATAAAGTATCTGTTTCTTGATTTAATTCATCTATTTTTTCTGAAAATTCTGTTTCTTTTTTTTGTTCGTCTATTTTTTGCTTATTAATATCTTCTAATTTTTGATTAAGAGCTTTGTATTCACTTTCTAAATTTCGATATTTTTCTTCTATTTGTTTTTTTTCAATTTCTAATTGATTTTTTTGAATGTTTAAGTTTTCTAAATTAAACTTTAACGTTGGGTTTTGTAAATTTAAACTCTTCAATCTATTAAGTGCAAAACTAAGCTTTTTTTCTTTTTCACTGTCTGTTTTCATATATATATATTTATATTATTAAATTGAGTCTTCTAAGTCTAGATAGGATATTTTTGAACAAATTACATAAAGATTTATCAAACGCAATAAGGTTTTTATCGATAGATGCTGTGCAAAAAGCAAATTCGGGCCACCCTGGGATGCCAATGGGTATGGCTGACGTAGCAACAGTTTTATTTAAAGATTTTCTTAGATTTAATCCAAAAAATCCTAACTGGCTAAATAGAGATAGATTTGTTTTATCTGCTGGTCATGGATCTATGCTTCTTTACTCTTTATTACATTTAACTGGGTACAAAAGTATTTCCTTGAATGATATTAAAAATTTTAGACAATTAAAATCAATTTGTGCGGGTCACCCTGAATATCACCCTGGTACTGGTATTGAAACGACGACGGGTCCCCTTGGGCAAGGAGTTGCTAATTCAGTTGGGTTTGCCATTGCAGAAGAAATTTTAAAAAAAAAACTAGGTAAAGAAATAATAAATCATAAAACTTATGTTTTAGCTGGAGACGGATGTTTAATGGAAGGTATTAGCCATGAAGCAATGAGTTTAGCAGGACACTTAAAGTTAAAGAATCTAGTTATGCTCTTTGACAATAACTCAATATCAATTGATGGACCAACTAGTTTGACAGTTTCAGATAATTTTAAAAAGAGATTTGAAAGTTATGGTTGGGATTACATTCTAATTAATGGTCATAATGAAAAAGAAATTTTTGCTGCATTAAAAAAAGTTCAAAATGCAAAAAGACCAACTGTTATTTCATGTAAAACAAAAATTGGGTATGGCTCACCTAATAAATCTGGCAAAGCCTCTTCGCACGGTAGTCCAATTGGCTTAGATGAAATCGAATTAGTTAGAAAGAGTTTAGATTGGGAATATAAACCTTTTAAGATTCCTAAAAATACTTTAAATGAGTGGAGAAAAATTGGTAGCAAAGGTGTAAAACTAGATTCTGCATGGAATAAAATTTATAAAAGAAAAAAAAATTTAGTAGATAAAGTCTTTAAAAATAATTTCTCTAAAGCTTTAAAAAATGAAAAGCAAAATTCTCTTAAAGAAAACATAAGTCTAGCCTCAAGAAAAGCTTCTGAGTTAACCCTTAATGCCCTTACAAAAGAAAATAATACATTAATTGGTGGTTCAGCTGACTTAGCGGGATCTAATAACACCAAGACAAAACATCATAATGCTATTAATTCTAGTAATTTTAATGGTAATTATATTCACTATGGAGTTAGAGAACATGCTATGTCTGGAATAATGAATGGACTAGCACTTCATAGTAAATTTATTCCTTACGGGGGAACTTTTTTAATATTTTCTGATTATTGTAAACCTTCCATTCGTTTATCTGCTTTGATGCAACAACGTGTTATTTATGTGATGACCCACGACTCTATTGGCTTAGGGGAAGATGGACCAACACACCAGCCCATAGAACAACTGTCTGGATTAAGATCTATTCCTAATTTAAATGTTTTTAGACCAGCAGACAGAATGGAAACTATCGAATGTTGGGAATTAGCATTAAAGAACTCGAAAACACCAAGTGTGTTATCTTTAACTAGACAAAATCTTGAACCTATTAGAAAAAAATATTCAAATACAAACAAATGTTCTTTGGGTGCTTACGAGGTTTTAAGAACTAATAAAAAAATTAATTTAACAATATTTGCTAGTGGTTCTGAGGTTAATTTAGCAATTGAAACTAGCCATAAATTAGCCAAAGATAAGATATATTCTAAAGTTGTGTCAGTACCATGCCAAGATATTTTTGATTTACAGTCAAAATCATATAAGACAAAAATTCTTAATGAAGCTAAATTTAAAATATCTATTGAAGCTGCTTCAACAGATTGTTGGAAAAGATATATTGGAACTGAGGGTCTAGCTTTTGGAATAGATACATTTGGTAAAAGTGCACCATACAAAGAAATTTATAAATATTTCGGATTAACAGTTCGAAATATTTCACAAAAAACTAAGAAACTAATAAAGAGTTAAGTATGACAATAAAAGTTGGCATAAATGGAATGGGAAGAATTGGTAGAATGGTAATTAGAGCTATCATTGAGAGTCAAAACAAAAACATAGAAATCAAACACATCAATAACCGATCAAATTCTGAAGCCAGTTGTTCTTTAATTAAATACGATTCTATTCATGGTAAATTTAATGCAGATTTAAATTATGATGAAAAACATTTAATTATTAATAATAATAAAATAACATTTTCACAAGAGTCTAATATTGAAGATATCAATTGGAAAAAGTTTGGTGTTGATTATGTTTTTGAATGTACTGGAAAATTTAACTCAAAAGAAAAATTATTAGCTCATATAAAAAATGGGGCTAAAAAAGTTATAGTTTCTGCTCCATGCAAAAATGCAGACAAGACTATTGTCTATGGAGTAAATGAAAATATTTTGACAAAAGATGATCAAATTATTTCTGCAGCCTCTTGTACAACTAACTGTCTTGCACCAGTTGCTAATGTTTTAAATGAAACTTTCGAAATTGAAAAAGGGTTTATGACAACTATTCATGCTTTCACTAGTGACCAAAGAATTTTAGACAATTCCCATAAAGATCCTAGAAGAGCAAGATCTGCCAGTCAATCTATTGTACCAACTTCTACGGGTGCTTCAAAAGCAATTGGTGAAATTATACCTGCATTAAAAGGAAAGCTTGAAGGCATTGCAATGAGAGTGCCGACTCCTAATGTTTCCCTTATAGAGCTAGTTTTTTGTACAAAAAAAGAGATGAGCAAAGAAACAATTAATGAGGCATTTACTATCGCCTCTAAAGAACAGTCAAAAAACGTTTTAGAAGTTACGTTAGAAAAATTAGTTTCAATTGATTTCAATCATAATTCAGCTTCAGCAATTGTTGATTTGTCTTTAACTAATGTGGTTGGTAAAAATATGGGAAAAATTTCAGCATGGTATGATAACGAATGGGGCTTTTCAAATAGGATGTGTGACATAGCAGAACATCTTCATCAAATCTCTTAATGAGAAATATTCAAGACGAGACTAATCTCAATCAAAAAAAAGTATTACTTAGGTTGGATTTAAATGTTCCATTAGATAATGGGAAAATTACTGACACCACTCGAATAGATAAAATTTTACCTACTATTAATTTTTTATTAAAAAATGAAGCAAAAATTATAATACTATCTCATGTTGGTAGACCCAATGGCAAAGTTGTAAATGAACTCTCTCTTAAGCCAATTTGTGAAGATCTAAAAAATAAACTAAACAAAAATATAAGACTAGTTTCAAAAAATATAAAAGAAATTAAATCTACCGATTTATTTAATGAGCAGGATGAAAAAATTGTAATACTTGAAAATCTTAGATTTTATGAAGAAGAAGAAAAAAATGATAAGAGTTTTGCAAAACATTTAGCAAGTCTAGCTGATATTTATGTCAATGATGCTTTCTCATGTTCACATAGGGCTCATGCCTCAATTTTTGAAGTCACCAAATTTATCCCTTCATACGCTGGCCTTCAATTAAATTTTGAAATTGATGCACTAACTAAAATTACGTCTGAAATTAAAAGACCCATAACATGTATCATAGGTGGTTCTAAAATATCTTCTAAAATTAATATAATTAAAAATTTAATTGCTAAATTTGATAATATTATAATAGTTGGTGGAATGGCCAATAATATACTCAAATATAAAGAGTATGAAATTGGAAAATCTATTCAAGAAGATAATTGTGACCAAATTATTGAAGAAATATTTTCTTTATCTGAAAAAGAAAACTGTAAGATAATTTACCCTGAGGATGTTGCCGTAGGGAAAAACTTAGATGGATCAGCTGAAATAAAAGAACTAAATAATATTTCTAAAGATGAATTAATTTTAGATATTGGCCCTAAAACAATTAAGGCTATTAATTTATTAATTGAAGAAAGTAATACTATCTTGTGGAATGGGCCCGCTGGTTATTTTGAAAATCCTAATTTTGCCAAAGGAAGTGTTGAAATAGCACAAAAGATTATTGAAAAAAATAAGAATAATACAATTTACTCAGTTGCAGGTGGTGGTGATACCGTTTCTCTCTTAAATAGTATTGGAGCAACTAGCAATTTTAATTTTGTTTCAACTGCGGGTGGGGCTTTTTTAGAATATCTTGAAGGAAAAGAACTTCCTGGTATAAAGGCTCTTAATTAACATGTCAGAACTTAATAAAATTGCCTTAAAAATACTGTCTAATGGTAAAGGAATCCTTGCTGCTGACGAAAGCAATGGAACTATGACCAAAAGATTAGACTCAGTTAATGTACCCTCTAGCCCAAAAAATAGACTTCTATTTAGAGAAACTCTTTTTTCCGCAAGTAGGATGAAAGATTTTATTGGTGGTGTTATTTTATATGATGAAACCATTAACCAAACGTCTAGCTCAAACCAAACTATTCCAGAACTAATTTCTAAATCTGGAGCAATTCCAGGAATTAAAGTTGATACAGGTGCAAAAATTCTGGCAGGATCTAATGAGGAAAAAATTACAGAAGGTCTAGATGGCTTAAGAGAAAGACTAAAGAACTATTATAAACTTGGAGCAAGATTTACAAAATGGAGAGGTGTTTTTAACATTTCAGATAAATATCCAAGCAAACTATCAATGCACTCCAATGCTCATGCACTGGCAAGATATTCGGCTTTAGTTCAAGAATGTGGAATGGTTCCAATTGTAGAACCTGAGGTTCTAATGGATGGAAATCATTCTGCTGAAACTTGTTTTAATAAAACCTCTGAAGTTATTAAAAAATGCTTTGAAGAATTAATGATTAATAAAATAGACTTAGGTGGAATAATTTTAAAACCTAATATGATTTTAGCAGGAACTGCTTCTGATAAAAAAATATCAAGTGAAGAGGTTGCAAAACTTACTTTAAAATGCCTAAAAGAAAGTGTGCCAACTGAAGTGCCTGGAATTGCTTTTTTATCTGGAGGACAAACAGAGGTGGAAGCTGCAGAAAATTTAAACCTAATTAACAAATATAATGATACAAATTTTATTATGACCTATTCATACGGTAGAGCCTTACAGCAAAGTGCACTTAAATTTTGGTCAAAAGATACTAATAATACTAGCGGCACTCAAAAAATCTTTAACCACAGAGCAAATATGTGCACACTTGCAGCTCAAGGCAAATGGTCAAAAGAACTTGAAACAAAATAAAACAAATAAAAAATTTATTTATCTAATTTCTCCAAATAAAATAACTGATATAAATTTTTACAATGATTTAGCTCTTGTTTTAAGTTCCAAAAAAATAAGTTTTTTTCAACTAAGGCTTAAAAAAGAAACAAATTTAAACAAACTAATTATTGGAAAAAAAATTAAGAAAATTTGCAATAAATACAAAGTTAAATTTTTAATCAACGACGATCCCCTTCTTGCTAAAAAACTGAATGCAGACGGTTGTCATTTAGGTCAAAAAGATATGGACTTAATAAAAGCTAGAAAAATATTAAAGAATAAAATTATTGGTGTGACCTGTCATAATTCTATTAATTTAGCAAAGAGAGCTATTGAAGCTGGTGCTGATTATTTGGCTTTTGGTGCATTTTATGAAACCAAAACCAAGATAGTTAAATATAGAGCTAGTTTAACTGTATTAAAATCTATTAAAAAAATAACTTCCATACCAATTGTTGCTATTGGTGGCATAAAGCTTAGCAATTATAAAAAGCTTTTATTGAATAAAGCTAACTTTTTAGCTATTTCAGGCTACATTTGGAATAATAAAAAATATAAACCATTAGAAGCTATTAAGAAATTAAAATGAAATTATACGCAAGTGAAATTAGAGTTGGGATGTTAATTGAATATAAAAATGATCTTTGGCAAGTCTTAAAAACACAACATGTAAAACCTGGCAAGGGTGGTGCTTTTGCTCAAGTTGAGATGAAAAGTGTGAATAAAAATACAAAATTAAATGAAAGATTTAGATCAAGTGAGTCTGTTGAAAAAGCTTCATTAGATGAGACAAAGTTTAATTATCTTTATGGTGATGAAACTGATTTTTATTTTATGGACCCTAAAACTTACGAGCAAATAAATATTAAAAAAGAAACAATTGGAGAAAAAGGTAAAATGTTAACAGAAAACTTAGAAGTCAGTATAAGTTTTTATAATGAAAAACCTTTAATAGTTGAACTGCCCAATCAAGTAACGTGCACAATTGATACAACTGATGTTGCTTTAAAAGGGCAAACAGTTTCCTCTTCTTACAAGCCCGCAACTTTAGATAATGGAGTAAATATTCAAGTCCCTCCATTTATTGAAAGTGGAGATAAAATCATAGTTGATACTAGAACTATGGAATATGTCAAAAAAATATAAATCATATGCAATCAATATCAGCCAATCTAAATGTCATGATAAAAGCTGCAGAAAAAGCATCTAGAGCTTTAATTAGAGATTTTGGAGAAATAGAAAAACTACAAGTTTCAATCAAAGGACCTACTGATTTTGTATCTAATGCTGATTTAAAAGCTGAGAAGATAATTATAGAAGAATTAAAAAAAGCAAGACCCTACTATTCTATTATTAGTGAAGAAGATGGTTCTGAAACTAATAAAGATAAAGAACACACATGGATAATAGATCCTATAGATGGTACTACAAATTTTTTACATGGTGTTCCTCACTTTGCAATATCAATTGCTTTAAAATCTGGTGACGAAATAGTATCGGGGTTAATTTATGATCCAATAAAAGATGAAATGTTTTATGCTGAAAAAGAAGGTGGTGCGTACTTTAACAATCAAAGAATTAGAGTATCAAAAAAAAGAGAGCTTAATAGCTGCTTGTTTGCGACAGGCGGTGTAACTAAAAATGAAGTCGACTTACCTTTGAGAAAATCTGGAAGTGCAGCACTTGATATTGCCTACGTTGCAGCCGGTAGATATGATGGATATTTTCAAAATGATTTAAATTTATGGGATATAGCTGCTGGTATAATATTGGTAAAAGAGGCAGGTGGCTTAATTAATGAAATTGACCTCTCGCAAAATAAAAGCATCAAAATAAGAGCTTCTAGCATGGCAATTAATGACAAAATGCTTGAAAAACTAAAGAACTTTTAATTGTTTTATAAAATTCTTTTGCTATAAGTCTCGATATGAAAAAAGACATACACCCAAACTACCACGCAATTAAAGTGGAAATGACTGATGGAACTCAATTTGAAACAAGATCAACTTGGGGGAAAGAAGGTGAAGTTTTAAAATTAGAAATCGATCCAAAATCTCATGCTGCATGGACAGGTGGAAAACAAAAATTAATGGACAAAGGTCGTGTAAGCAAATTCAATAAAAAATTCCAAAATTTCAGATCAGAAAAGAAAGATTAAATGTCAAACATACCATTAATGCCAATGGCAACAGCTGTTTGGTTAGTAGAAAATACAACACTTACTTTCAAACAAATTTCAAAGTTCTGTAATTTACATGAGGTAGAAGTGCAAGGTATTGCCGATGGTGAAGTTGCAAAAGGAATAATGGCTTATAATCCGATTATATCAGGTCAACTTACTAGAGAGGAAATTGAACTGGCATCAAAAGATGAAAATAAAGAATTACAAATAAAAAACACTGATATTGAGATTTCAACCGAAGATAAAAAAATTAAAAAATATATTCCTTTGTCTAAAAGACAAGATAAGCCAGATTCAGCTTTGTGGTTAATCAAACATCATTCATTACTAAAAGATTCACAAATAGCAAAACTAGTTGGAATAACCAAGGTATCTGTTACCGCAATTAAAAATAAAAGTTATTGGAATTATAACAATTTAAATCCTAAAGATCCTGTAGCGTTAGGACTGTTTTTTCAAAAAGATCTAATTGAAGCTATTGAAAAAGCTGAAAGAAGAATAAAAAGGGAAAAAAAGGAAAAAGAGAAGGCCAAACTAACAAGAGAAGTTTCGAACATTGAATAATTTTAATAGACACCAAAATTATATGATGGTACTTAAACATTCTTAAAAAATATTTATGAAAATAGAAGTCAAAGATAATAATATTGAACAAGCACTTAGGGTTCTTAAGAGAAAATTACAAAGAGATGGGTTTTTTAAAGTAGTGAAATTAAAAAGTGTTTACGAAAAACCTTCTGAAAAGAAAAAAAGAATTCTACAAGAGAATATTAAAAGAGTTAAAAAGCTTAATAAGCTTAAAAATAGAATTTAAATATACCGCGGGGTGGAGCAGTCTGGTAGCTCGTCAGGCTCATAACCTGAAGGTCGGCGGTTCAAATCCGTCCCCCGCAACCAAAATTAACTAAATTTTAAAATTAGATTTTTTACTATCAACTAAAAATGCTTTAACAGTTTCTTTTGTAAGCTGATCAAAAGTTTTTCCAAAGTTTTCAATTTTTTCAATAGTTGCTGGTGGAATGGTAATGATATGACATCCCAATTGTTTTGCTTGTAAATAATTATAGGGCTCCCTAACACTGGCCCAAAGTATTTCTACATTTTTAAATTTCTTTGCTAAAGTTATACTTTTTTTAAATTCTGGAACTGGATCTTTGCCTGTATCACCTGCTCTACCTGCAAATATTGAAATTATAACTTTAGTTTTTTTATTAATTAATTTTAGAATTTTTTCTGTTTGTTTTGCGCTATAAATTGCCGTGATATTAAGTTTAATATCTAAATTATTAAGCTCTTTAATAATTTTACTCATAAAAATACCTTTTGAATTGGAAACTGGTACTTTTACATAAACATTCTTTCCCCAAGCATTAATCTGAAGAGCTTGTTTTTTCATTTCTTTATATTCGTCAGCAAATACCTCCAATGAAACAGGTTTATTATTACAAATTTTTAATATTTTCTTTGAATAGGATTTATAATCTTTTGCTCCAGCTTTTCTCATTAAGCTTGGATTGGTCGTAAAACCTTTAACTATTTTTTTCTTATTGAACTTCTTTATTAAATCTAATTCTGCAATGTCACAAAATATTTTTGTTGTCATCAATTTTTAAAGGTTTTTAGTTATATCCTCAGTCATTTTTTTTGCATCTGCAAATAACATTAGCGTGTTATCTTTATAAAACAATTCATTGTCAATTCCAGCATATCCAGGTGATAAACTTCTCTTTACAAATAATACTGATTTACACTTTTCAACATCTAGTACTGGCATTCCATAGATTGGACTTTGTGGATCTGTTTTTGCAATTGGGTTGGTTACATCATTTGCTCCAATTACAAATGCAACATCTGCATTAGCAAAATCATTATTAATCTCTTCAAGTTCAAAAACTTCATCATATGGAACATTCGCTTCGGCCAATAACACATTCATATGACCTGGCATTCTTCCTGCAACAGGGTGGATTGCATAAGTTACTTTAATATCATTTTTCTTTAACGTATCTACCATTTCTCTTAAAGCATGCTGTGCTTGAGCTACAGCCATACCATAACCTGGAACAATTATGACAGATGATGCATTTTTCATTAAGAAGGCTGCATCTTCCGCATTACCACTCTTGACTGGTCTTTGTTCTTTATTTCCTGTTGATGCAGACTGTTCTGTTGCACCAAATCCTCCTAAAATTACATTAAAGAAAGAACGGTTCATACCTTTACACATTATATAAGACAAGATTGCACCAGAAGATCCAACAAGTGCACCTGTTATAATCAATGCGGTATTTTCTAAAGTAAAACCAATTCCTGCAGCAGCCCAACCAGAATAGGAATTTAGCATTGAAATAACCACAGGCATATCCGCTCCACCAATTGGAATAATTAATAAAAACCCTATTAAAAATGAAACTCCTATTAAAACCCAAAAAAAGTTAGATGACTGCGATGAGCAAAGTAAATAAGTTAAAATTAGAATTGAAATTAACAATAAAGCATTAAGAAAATGCTGCCCCTTAAAAGTAATTGGCGATCCTGACATTATTCCTTGAAGTTTTAAAAAAGCAATTATTGAGCCTGAGAATGTTATTGCACCAACCGCAGCTCCAATTGACATTTCAATTAAGCTTGCAAGTTTAATGACTCCAGGTGATCCAAGATTAAAAGCCTCTGGATTTAAGAAAGCTGAGATTGCAACAAACACTGCTGATAGCCCAACTAGGCTATGGAAACCTGCTACCAATTCTGGCATAGCAGTCATTGGTATCTTGTAAGCTATGAATGCCCCTATAAGCCCACCTACTAGTAAAAAAATTAATACATAAATCAGACCAGTAGAAAAACTTCCAACAGACAGAAAGGTAACAGTGATAGCTATCACCATTCCCAAAATTCCAAAAAAATTACCCTGTCTTGAAGTTTCTGGTGATGAAAGACCTCTTAATGCCAATATAAATAGGATCCCTGAAACTAAATAAAGTATTGCCGATAAGTTTGCTGACATAATTATTTATCTTTCTTCTTTTTTTTATACATTTGAAGCATTCTTTGAGTAACCAAAAATCCTCCAAATATATTAATGGCAGCAAGAGATATTGCTAAAAAACCAAGAATGTTCGAGATCGTAAAAACATTGTCAACACTTCCTGCCAAACCTGCAATTATAGCACCGACAATAATTACTGAGGAAATTGCATTAGTAACTGACATTAGTGGTGTGTGTAAAGATGGGGTTACACTCCATACGACATAGTACCCAATAAAAATTGATAAAATAAATATGCTTAATCTGAATATAAAAGGGTCTATTTCCATAAATTTACTTAATTAATGTTTTGTTAATTATCTCGTCTTCTAAATTAATATTAATTTTTTTATTTTCTTTATCATATAAGTTGGTCACAAAATTAAATACATTTCTTGAATACAAGTTTGAAGCCGAAACAGGAAGTTTATTGAGAATATTTGTTTCACCCATAATCTTTACTCCATTTTTAACCACAATTTTATCGACTTCAGTGAATTCAGCATTTCCACCCTGAACTGCAGCTAAGTCATAAATAACAGATCCGGAATTCATATTATCAATCATAAAACCTTTAATAATTAATGGAGCTTTTTTACCTGGGATTAAAGCTGTACATATTACAATATCAATTTTTTTTAAAGTTTCTGCTAATAAATCTTCTTGTTTTTTTTTAAATTCTTCAGAGGCTTCTTTTGCATAACCATCCTCTGTTTCAAGATTTTCAGATCCTTCAACTGTTAAAAATTTTCCACCTAGGCTTTCAACTTGTTCCTTTGAAGCCATTCTTACATCGGTAGCAAATACAATAGCACCCATTCTTTTTGCAGTTGCAATAGCTTGTAATCCAGCAACTCCTGCACCTACTACTAATACTTTTGCCGCTGGAATTGTGCCAGCTGCTGTCATCATCATGGGTATTGCTTTTTCAAAGTTAGCAAATGATTCGATTACTGCTTTATAACCTGCTAGGTTAGCTTGTGAAGAAAGAATATCCATTGATTGAGCTCTAGTTATTCGAGGCAGCATTTCTAAAGAAAAAATATTTATATTTTTTTTAGCTAAATTTTCTATTTTTTCTTTATTTGTATAAGGATTAAACACTCCAACTAGAGTTTGATTTTTTTTTAAGTTTAGAATGTTTTCATCTGACAATAAACCTAATTGAATAATGATATCAGCACTATTTAAAACTTCTGATTTATTAGTTAAAATTTCAACACCTAATTCCTTATAGTCACTATCTTTAAATCCTAAGTGTTCACCATACTTTTCAACTATAGAAATTTCAAAACCAAGAGCTATATATTTTTTTGCAATTTCAGGAGTTATTGCTATTCTTTTCTCAATATTTTGATTTTCTAAAATTGAAACAATTTTCATAGAGTAAACTCTATAACAAGAATATCGCCATTAAAACTAAAACACCAATAACAGCGACAGTTCCCCACAGAACAAATTTTGTGAAGCTGCTCCAAGTATCTTTATGGTTTTGATTGTCCATAAAAACTACTTCTGTCTTGCTTTAAATTTTGGGTTTGTTTTATTAATTATGTAAACTCTTCCTCTTCTTCTAACTAACTTAGAGTTAAGGTCTCTTTTTTTTAATGATTTTAAAGAACTTTTTATTTTCATAATATTTTTTATAGCCGGCAATGTCCTACTCTTCCGTGTCTTAAGACAAAGTACCATTGGCGCTGAAGGGCTTGACTTCCGAGTTCGGAATGGGATCGGGTATAACCCCTTCGCAATAATCACCGGCGTGTGTGTTATACCTAAAATAAATATATTGTAAACAAAGAATTACAGTCTTTTTTGGGAGTTTTTAACAATATTTGAGATGTAGTCTTTTAGATTAGTTTTTCCAAAGATTTTATAAACTTTATTTGACAAGTTCATACTAGTTAATGCTGAGGCATACCTCTCACCTGCTCTAGCCTTAAGAAACTTGATTTTACTATTAAACATTTTGGCAACCTCTATGATCGTGTAACTTTTTTTATTCGATATACTGTAATGTCTACACTTGTTTTCTTTCCACGCATAATAACACGCATCAACTGTATCAAAGATATGGGTAAACCTTCTAGATTGTGATCCTGGTTTGACTATGGTTAGTAGTTTTCTCTTTCTAAACTGATCTTCAAATATTCCAATTACAGTAGCCATTGAACCTGTTTTAATTTGTCCTGGTCCATAAACATTATAAAAGTAGATTATTTCAAATTTAAATTTAAACCATTTTTTTAAATTTTCTAGTAATTCTAAATTTTTAGCTTTAGTAAATGCATATGGGGATAAATTTTTATCAACACCTTTATTTCCAATAGTGGCTGATGTTGCTGAATATATAAGTTTTATTTTATTAGAAAGACAAAAATTAAACACCTCATTTGAACCAATTGTATTTGAATCAATACAATCGTTCATTTTTAAAAAACTTTGATATATTCGGGAGAACTCACCAAAATGAAAGAGTGAATGAATATTTTTTTTAAATAATTCTAAAATTTTTGAGATATTTTTTGTATGTGATTTTATGTATTTTATTCTTTCACTTTTGATGTGATTTTTTTTATTTCCAGTAGAGTAATTATCTAAACTTATTATATCAAAGTTTGTTTTTTTTAATAGATATTTAATTAAGTTAGAGCCAACAAAGCCAGCTCCACCAGTAACTACAATATATATTTTTTTTTTATACAACTTTATTATTTTCTAAAAAGTTTAGATAAGTTTTTGTTATTGCCTCATCTAATTTTGTTTTGGGTTTCCAGCCATATTTATTTGCTAATTTAATATCTAAAACTTTTCTTGGCGTTCCATTTGGTTTTGATAAATCATATTTTATTTTAATCTTATTTTTTGGCATAATTTTATTCAATATTTTCTTTGCATATTGTTTAATTGAAAAATCTTTTCCTGTACCAATATTAAGTGTTGTTCCAGAAAAGCTCTTTTTCATAAAAAAAATACAAGCATCAGCTAAATCATCAACATAAATAACTTCTCTTTTAGCTAGGCCATTTCCCCATAGTGTTAATTCTTTTTTATTGTTTAGTTTTAGATCGTGTACTTTCTTAATTAATGCAGGTAAAAAATGTGAATTTAAAGCATTATAATGATCATTTGGTCCAAATGTATTTGTTGGCATTAAACACTTATAGTTTGTTTTGTATTGAATATTATAACTCTCACACATTTTAATTCCTGCAATTTTAGCAATAGCATATGCATCATTAGTTTTTTCTAGCTCTCCGGTTAATAAATAGCTTTCTTTAATGGGCTGCTTACAGTTTCTAGGATAAACACAACTAGAGCCAAGAAAGATTAGATCTTTTATTCCACATAAATACGCAGAGTGAATTAAATTAATTTGAATAGACAGATTGTCAAAAATAAATTCTGCTCTATACTTGTCGTTTGAATAAATTCCCCCCACTTTTGCAGCAGCTATAAAAATAAAATCAGGTTTATTTCTTTTTAAGAAACTAAGAACTTTTTTTTGATTTTTTAAATCGAGTTGTTTTTTAGATCTAAAAATTAGATTTTTATAGCCCTTTTTTTTGAGTTTTCTTATAATTGCGCTTCCAACTAAGCCCTTGTGACCAGCAATATATATCTTTGATTTTAGATTAATCATTTCCTAAATTTGAAATCTCAGAATCAACCATTTCCTTTACAAGCATTTTTATATTAATTTTTGGACTCCACTTAAGTTCTTTTCGAGCTTTAGTAGGATCACCTAATAATGTGTCTACCTCTAAAGGTCTAAAATATTCTTTATCACATTGAACTATACATCTTCCGCTCATATCAAAGCATTTTGTTTTTACTCCTGATCCTTTCCAATAATATTTTATCTCTAACTGATTAAGAGTTAAATCTACAAATTGTTTAACGGTGTATTGTTTCCCAGTAGCAATTACATAATCAGAAGGTTTTTTCTTTTGCATCATCTTCCACATAGCTTCTACATAGTCTTTAGCGTGTCCCCAATCTCGTTTTGCATCTAAATTTCCTAGGTATAGTTTTTTCTGTAATCCTAATTTAATTTTACACAGGGCTACAACTATTTTTCTTGTTACGAATGTTTCACCTCTGACAGGGCTTTCATGATTAAATAAAATTCCATTACATGCGAATATATTGTAGGCTTCTCTATAGTTTACTGTTATCCAGTGTGCATACACTTTAGCAACACCATAAGGGCTTCTTGGATAAAAAGGTGTATTTTCAGATTGCGGAACCTGTTGCACTTTACCAAACATTTCAGAGGTACCAGCTTGATAAAATTTTGTTTTTTTTTGAAACCCATGAAATTTAATGGCCTCTAATATTCTTAATGCTCCGACAGCATCTGCATTTGCTGTATATTCAGGAACTTCAAATGAAACTGCTACATGTGATTGTGCGGCTAAATTATAAATTTCATTTGGTTTTATATTTTTAATCATTGTTGAAACAGATAGAGAATCTGTGATATCCCCATAATGTAAAATAAAATTTCTACTTTTTACTTGAGGCTCTTGATACAAATGATCTATTCTTCCTGTGTTGAATGATGATGACCTTCTTTTAACGCCATGAACAATATAACCTTTGTCAATTAATAATTTAGCAAGGTAAGAACCATCTTGTCCGGTAACACCAAAAATTAAAGCAATTTTTTTTTTCATTTTTATATAAAGAAATTTTTACTAATAATTATACATTCTTTTCTTAAATCATCTAGACGATTTTTAATTTTAATTATCTTCATAAGTTTATCATTATTTAGTGTAAAACTTTCATTATTAAAAGTATTGTTAATATTAATCAACTTAACTTTATTATGATTATGATAATTTAACCATTTTATAATTTTTTTTGTATAAATTTTTTTTCCTATCGAAACATTAAAAACACCATATGAACCATTTATTATCAGTGCATGAATAATTTCACAAAATTTTTTTATAGAAATAAAATCTTTATAAGTATCTTTATTTTTATATATTAGTCCACGTTTCACTGTTTCAAAAAAAATATCAGAAAATGTCTTATGAAGCTTTTTTTTACTATTATTTGGAGATCCTATAATATTAGAAATTCTTAAAATCAAAAATCTATTTTGTAAAATTGTTTTGATTGAAATCTCAGATTGCAATTTATTTTTTGAATAATTGCAGGTTGGATTTTTTTTATGAGATTCTTTTATATTAAATTTTGGTTTATAAACTTTTCTAGTACTTAACATTACTAGTTTAGTTTTGGAGTTTTTTATTTTTTTTGCTATCAACAAATCATAATCATTTTGAGATTGATATTTATTATTTATATAACTCTTATTAGAAGAGCAGTTAATAATATAGTCAAATTCTTTATTGCCTAAATAGGATTTGATAATAAAATTTTTAAAACTAATTGAATAAAAATTTATTTTTTTTTTATTAAAAAATTTGATTAGATTTTTAGAGATGAAACCCTTTTTTCCAATTATTAGTATTTTTTTTTTCATCAAATAAAAAAATTTAATAATTTAGTCAAAAAATAATCTAAATTTTTTTTGTATTGTATTTTATTTTTAAAAAAAAAATATTTTACATAAGCATGTGCTTGCTCTCTTCTTTTCCACCAATTAAAAGATAAAAATATAAACTTTGAAGAAATCATTTTTGGAGATTGTCTATAAATCGTTAAATTTTTTTCTAATATAAAAAAATTTTTTTCTATATATTTTAAATATATTGCTATTCTGAAATCCATCCAAATGTCTGGGAATAAGTTGAAATTAATTTTATTAATCATTTTGTTAAAAAGGTTTCTTTTTACTGCAATGCAACTTTGAGGAGGAATGTATGGCCAAAAAGATGACATAATCTTTTTTTTATTTATAATAATTTTTTTTTTATTTTTGTACGCATGAATTGGTAAGTCAAATATTGAAGAAATTTTTTTATTACTTAAAAATTTATTAACTATTGCCTCTATTTTATTTTTTTTAAATAAATCGTCACTATCTAAAAAAAAAATTATATCTCCACTGCTTTTTTTAAAAGCTCGCTTATATGCATTAATTTGATTAAATGAACCATATTTTCCACGTTTCTTATTTTTTATAACCTTTATATTTTTGTATTCATTAATCTTTTTTATAGAATCGTCTGAAGATAAATCATCATGGAAAATAATTTCAATATTATCATATGATTGCTGTTTAATTGAATCAATGCAATCTTCAATATATTGTTGATTATTATAATTTGCTATCAACACTGAAACTTTTAATTTAGTCAATTTCTTTTCTTCTATAGATATATTCAAATGATTTTCTAAATGGCATTCTAGATTTAAATATTTGATAAAAATCATTTTTTTTTAAAAGATAATTAATATCTGAAAATGTATATTCTTTAATAATCATATTATCATAGTGATGCTCAAACATTATTGTATCCACAGATTTAATTCTTTTTTTTAATCCTATTAGGATTTCATATTCATAACCTTCTGT
Source organism: Candidatus Pelagibacter sp. Uisw_137 (assembly GCF_047720245.1). Classification (GTDB taxonomy): domain Bacteria; phylum Pseudomonadota; class Alphaproteobacteria; order Pelagibacterales; family Pelagibacteraceae; genus Pelagibacter. Next base: position 168,920 of record NZ_CP159811.1, on the reverse strand, counting down.
GTCAATTTTAAGAAAAGATATTCTATTAAAATTATTTTGATATATATAATTATCTAATGTTTCTGTTTTTAACTTAAAACTTTCATATATTTTTTTTTTATTTCGTAAATTTAATAAATTAAACTTTCTTTTAAAATATCTTGATTCTTGATTAATATTATTTATTGTTGAAGAAGAACTTTCGTTAAACTGATTAAAAGTAACTACTCTACCATCAGAACTTAATGCTAAATTTTCTATAATTATTTTTGTATTTGGAAATTTTTTTTCTAGATTTTTTTTATTATTTTCTAAATATTTAAAATTTAATGGGCTTGCTTCAAATGAAACAATATTTTCTACTTTCATATTTTTTAGAAATAAATTTATAGATTCTCCTTTATGTGCCCCAACATCAAAAATTAAGTTAATCTCCGATAAACTATTTTTTTTAAGAAATTTAATAATCTTTTTTTGATAAAAATAATCAAAAAAACTTAAAAATAATAAAACTAATTTTTTAATCATTCATTCTATTATTAAATATTATCTTCCCATATTTTTTATACACTTTTTGTTTTTTAGAACATAGGACATTTGAATCTATACAAAAATTATATTGAGTTATTAAATCATTCATTGATTTTTGAACACGAAAATTACTATCTTCTACCCAATAGAACACTTCAATTAATGGTTTATATTGATAAAAATTTACCTCTTTAATTATTCTATGAATATTTCTTAAGTTAAACACCAATATTGTTATAATAAGTAATATTAGTGTGGCTCTAGTATATTTAATATAATCTATCTTAATTAATTCTAGCCTCATGCAAACTGGTATAAAAAATAACAATCCAATAATACTATAACCTCCGTATCTTAATGCTGGATGATTATAAAACCACTCAAATCCCAAAACTATTAATATCAAGTAGATTAAATAAATATAATTATAATTATTTTTATATTTATATTTATATTTATTTAAAGATTTTCCTTTGAAAGAAAATATCACAATAATAATTAGTAATATTAACCCTAAAAGAAAATCAGAAACTTTATTAAAAAAATAAAGATCCATCCAATTTTTAACCCAGTTAAAACCTTGAATATACTCATTTGGATTTAAAACTCTTGATGTTGGTGTTTTTCCAGCTTTTGACCAAAGTTCATAATGATTATTCATTAAAAGTGTTTCTGTAGAAGGAATGCTCCAATTTAAATTATCAAAACATGTAATGCTTAAAGGGTATATTATGCAACCTGTGTTGATAAAATAAGTAAATAAAACAAAAAATAATAATAATATAAATAAAGAAAAATATTTATTAAAAATTAAAAAAATAAACGACTTAGTATAACTCTTATTTTTTGACTTCATCAAAAAAAGTAGAGGTATGAAGAATGCTGCATACAATATATAAAATGCTTTTAGTGAAACTATAATTGCTCCCAATAAATACAGTTTAAATAAATCTATACTTTTGATATTTTTTAAATTTATAAAAACTATCATCTCAATTATAAATATAAATACTAATATTTGTGCAGATCGATCTGTTCCATGCTCTGCAATTCTATAAAAAAAAATATTAATAAAAATTATCGAAAACAAACTAAGATAGTTTGTGAGATTAATTTTTTCTTTTTTAATTTTTAAATAAGTAAAATAACTATGAATATTTTTAAGTAATATAATGTTTGCAAAACCTAAAATATAAATTTGAGAAAGATGGAACAAATGAAACTTTGCATATGGTAAATAAAATAATGAGTTTATATAAAATATAGATGAGGGTGTTCTAAAACCATGACCAAACTGGCCAACACCAATATAAAAACTTTGCTGTGTTAAATAATATGTATACGGAAAATGATAATATGAGAAATCATCATGATTTTTATATAAAAATAAAGAACTAGAAATTATAATAAAAACAAAAAAAGTTAAAAATATTTCTTTTCGATATTTTAAATAATTTTTTATAATTTTTAAAAAAAAGAGAATTGTACCAATAATAAGTATTAGAATATTATGAAATTGAGAATGTGCTAAAATAAAATTACTTAAATATGAATATACTAAAAACACATAGATTCCAAATAAGCCTACGTATCCAAAGTTATTGCTAACTAATTTTTTTTCGAATACTTTTAAAAAAAAAGAACCATAACCTAATACAGAGATGAGAATTACAAAATAATAAAATATTAAGATTAAAAAATTAGGCATCGCCTTTAATTATAGGATTTTTTATTAAAATAACAGCATATAAACTTGAAAAGTTATTACAATACTTTAATTTGATTTTGATTATGAAAAACCTTACTTTAATAATTCCAGCTAAAAATGAATCTGAAAGTTTGCCAACAGTATTAAGTGAGTTAAAAAAATTTAATTATAATGTTAATATTGTTTTGCATTCCTCTGATACAAAAACTATTCAGTCAATAGAAAATCATAAAGTTAATATAATCTATCAAAAAAACTTAGGTTATGGAGATGCTATTATTGAAGGTATAAATAATTGTCATACTGAATATTTTTGTATTTTTAACGCAGATGGTTCGTTTAATCCCTCTGAAATAAATAACATGCTTAAATCTATGCAAATTAGACAGTTAGATTTTATATTTGCATCTAGGTATGAAGCTAACGCAGGCAGCGATGATGACACAATAATAACCCTAATAGGTAACTTTATATTTAGTTATATTGGAAAAATATTTTTCAAGCTTAATATATCTGATATTTTATATACTTATTTAATTGGAAAAACTGATCAAGCAAAAAAACTAAATTTGTCCCAAAAAGATTTTTCTTTATGCGTTGAATTACCAATAAAAGCAAAAAAAAATATGATGAAATTAGGATGTATAAATGCTTTTGAAAGAAAAAGAATTGCTGGTAAAAAAAAAGTTAATGCCTTCCGAGATGGTTTTTTGATTTTAAACCATATGATTAAACTATTTTTCAAATAGATTTTGAATTTTTATTTTTTAGCTTTATGTAAACAAAAGTATAAAAAAATACATTAAATATTATAATTAGTATTAGAATCTGAGAATTATTATAAAATTTTGTTGCCAACATAATACCTAATAAATTATAAAGATTAATTAATAAGCCGGTAAATGTATTTACATAAAAATTATTTCTACCAAAAATTTCTCTCAAATAAAAAAATATTAGTTGATGTAGGTGATTTGTGTCTGGATTAATTGGTGAAATTGAAAATTTTACTTTTCTTAAAATTGAAAATAGATTCTCATAGGCGGGATACCAAAGCAAACTAATTACAAACAAAGATGACATGGAGTCATTGACTTTATATGTGTCAATCAAATATATAGCAAATAGCAAGCCCAATAAATATGATCCACCATCCCCTAAATATAATTTGTTAAAAAAATTTAATATAAAAATAGCTACTAAAACATATATTAAACTTCGTAAGTCTAAAATTTGACTTGCTTGAATGCCGTTTAAGTCTAGATAATATAAACTAGAAGAAATAATTAAACAATATCCAACAAGAGAGGTATTGACACCATCTATAAAATTATACCCATTAATCACCACTAGAATACAAAACATTGTAAAAGCTATTTGAAAACTAATATTTCCAAGCAGATAATCTAGTAAAAGTATATTTGTTGGAGTGATAATAATTGATGAAAAATGTATGCAGGTATATACCGTCAAAATTTGAAAAAACAATCTTAGTTTTGGAGAGTTAATTTTTTTTATGTCAGACAAAAAACCAATAAAAAAAATAACTGAAATAAAAAAAATAAAAGTAAAATTTGATAAATTAATATAAAAAAAAGATGCAAGAATTAGAATTATTCCACCTAATAAAGGTACACTTTCAGAAGATGTGAATTTTTGATGAGCATCTCCTGTTAAATTTAATAAAATATTTTTTTTAATACAAATATAATTCAAAATTAAACCTAAACTTAAGATTAAAAAAAATAATATAATATTCATTTTGTGTTAATCTGTTTTAAAAGAAAGTTTATAGAAAGCAAACATAAATAAAAAAAAGATTTTATTTGGTTGAATTTCATATACTTCCTATAAACTAAATATCCATCTTTAAATTTTTGGAATTTAGATGAAGACAAAGAATTATCAAGCTTTCTCCATTTTGTTAAATTGTCAGGTAAAGCATAAATTTTTTTTTCATTTAGAGTAATTTGAAGCCATAAAACATAATCTTCTTTAGTTTTTATACTGGCAAATTTGATATTATTTTTAATTAATTTTTTATCTAATATTATTGTTGATAGCCCAATATCGCATGACTTCAAAAGTTGTTTATGACTAAGGTCTTTTGCCTTACGCTGTCCAATTACTTTATTTTTGTAATTAATTATATAATACGAAGTGTGTGAAATTTTAATTTTATGTTGTTTCATAAAAAAAATTTGTTTTTTGAGTTTATTTCGAGACCACAAATCATCTGAATCTAAAAAAGCAATAAACTTTCCCCTGCTTAATTTAATTCCTTTATTTCTTGATGGGCCTGCACCCATGTTTTTTTTGTTAATAAAAATCTTAATTCTTTTATCTTTTTTTTTTAAATTGTTAAGAATGATTAAATCTTCATGATTAGTATCATCATAAATAATTATTAATTCTAGATTTTTATACGATTGTTTTAAAACGGAATTTATACTTGAAGTAATATATTTTTTTTTTTGATAATAGGGTATAATAACACTTATAAACTCATTTTATAACCTTATTATAATTTTATGCTTAGTAAATAGAAATGAAAAAACAATTAATAATATTTATGCCCTCTATTGAAGGCGGAGGTGTTGAAAAAAATTTGTTTTTAGTGAGTAATTATCTATGTAAAAAACTAAATAATGTAACATTAATCACAATTTCAAAAAAGTATAAAAAAAGATTTAACAACTCAATTAAATTTATTTCTCTCACATCAAATTTCTGGGATAGATTAAATAGAAGATCAAAATATTTTTTATCAATTTTTTTGCTTATTAAAGAAATATTAAAAAGTAGAAATATAGTAGTTTTTGCATTTCAAGCTAATATATACTGTATAATAATCTGTAAATTATTTTCCATTAAAGTGATAGCAAGATCAAATTCAGCACCTGCTGGTTGGTCTAAAAATTTATTAAAAAGATTAGTTTTTAAGTTTTTTTTAAATCTTGCAGATAGAGTTATGGTTAATAGCATTCAATTTAAAAGTGACTTGAAAAAAGAATTTGATGTAAATGCAACATGTATTTACAATCCATTAAATAATGATGAAATCATAAAAAAGTCTAAAAAAAAATCAAAAAAAATATTTACAAATAAAAAACAATTAAAAATATTAAATATTGGAAGATTAACTGAACAAAAAGACCAGATCACACTTTTAAAAGCCTTAAATCAAATCAAAGAAATTATTAAATTTGAAGCAGTTATAATTGGACGTGGTAAATTACATAAAAAACTTTCAGAATATATATTACAGAATAATTTAAATCAGTTCATAAAGATAATTGATTTTGTAGACAACCCCTTTCCACTACTAAAACAAGCTGAATTATTTATACTATCATCTAAATATGAGGGTTTACCAAACGTATTATTGGAGTCGTTAACATTAAAAAAGTTTATTATTTCCTCCAAGTGTCCTACTGGTCCGCAAGAAATTTTATTGAATGGCAAGGGAGGGCTTTTATTTAATGTAGGAAATCATAATCAACTAGCAAATAAAATAATATATTACAAAAAAAATAAAAAAAAATGTTTAAAGAAGTTAAGTCATGCAATTAAAAAATTGCATAGATTTGATTATCAAATTAATCTTAAAAAATACTTAAATTTGGTTAACCAAATAAACTAATTAATATTATTCTTTAAAATATTTTTTAATTTAAGGAAATGCCTATATTTTGTGTATTGTTTAGTATTTTTTTTTATTTCAAATTTATGTTTTTTTAAGTCTTTTAAGTTGGTGTATTTTATTAAACTGTTAGATAATTCACCCTTCTTATTATTTTCAAATAAAATTCCATATCTTCCATCTGACAAAAATTCTTTTGGTCCATTTGGACAATTACTAGAGATTACAAATAAATTTGTTAAAGCAGCCTCTACCATTACAAATCCTACCTCTTCCCACAAGGAACTTAAAACAAAAACTTCTCCTTTTTTAAAATATTTAAAGACATTATTCACATGTCCAATTAAATAAACATTTGTTTGAAGTTTTTTTTTTATAATTTGTTTTTCTAACTTACTCCTTTCCTCGCCATCACCTAGTATCAATAGTATAAAATCTTTATTATTTTGAAGAAAAGTTGAAAATTCATCAATTAAGTATGAAAAATTTTTTTGTTTTGTTAGTCTTCCAGCAGCAAAAATTAGTCTTTTTTTGTCAAATGTTTGAAAATTCTGAATTTCTGAATTTTTTTTAAAAATGAATTGTTTAATATCAATTATCGCATCAGGTAAAAAAGAAATTTTATTTTGATCAAATAAATTTATGTTAATAAGTTTATTCATTAGCTCAATAGATGGGCTTGTTACCATATATAATTTTGCTGATATTATTTTCCAAAATGATTTTCTTATTAAATTTAATTTAGGCATACCTGAAATCCTTAAAATAAATTTTGTATCTGTTTTTAATAAATTCATAATTGTTAGAGGTAAAGAGGTAATTAAATGGGCAATAAAAAATTCTGGTTTATTAGATTTTATCAATTTAATAAGTGGGAAAAAACAGAATAAAAAAATTATTATGTAGGAAAAACGGCTCTGAATATAACCATGTTTAGGAAGGTACTTAAAAAATTTATATTTAAAATTAATAATTTTTACATGATTTTCTTTAAAATAATCTAAATATTCATCCCACTCTCCGCATGCATTAATTAATGTAACGTCAAAAAAATTTGATCCATATTGAACGGCTGATACAGCAGAATTTAATGTTGATTTAACAGTACCGACAGGATTTAAGCAAGGCGACCAGTAAAAAATTTTCTTTTTCATAAGTGATTAATATTTTCATTATTTAATTATTTTTTTTTTCCAGTAATTTAAAATTTTATAAATTCCTAATATTAAGAGGAATATAATATTTTGTCCATTATCATGTCTAATTTTTAATTCTTCAAAAAACATTTTTCTATAAGAAATAGTACTGGAAAATCCTCCTCTCCTAAAAACTCCAACAACTTCATTTTTTTTTGTTGCAATTCCAATTAATTTTTTTTTTACAATCATTCTATAAAAATAATCATAATCAGCATGGTATTTATATTTTATATTATACAAACCAACTTTCTTGGCTGCATCTTTTTTAATAAAAAAGCCAGTTGAATGACTAGAATAAAAGCCCCAACTAAATTTTATTTTCTTAGGTTTATACCCATATAAAATGCCCCAATGTTTTTTTACACTACCAAATATAAAGTCTGCTTGTGGATTCTTAGTTATATATTTATGAACAATATCAAATGCTTTATTTGTGTACACATCGTCAGAATTGATTATTCCAATATATTTTCCTTGCGCTAATTTCATTCCTTTATTAAAAGCATCATATAAGCCTTTATCTTTTTCACTTAACCAATAAGAAATTTTATTAGAATATTTCTTGATAATCTTTAAAGAATTGTCATTTGATTGTCCATCTATCAAAATATATTCAAAAGATTTTTTTTGTTTCAATACACTCTTTATAGTCTCTTCTAAGTGTTTTTCACCATTCAACACTACTGTAATTATAGATAATAAAGGTTTTGATAATTTAAAATTTAATCTTTGCCCTCCATGCAATATGTTCCTTTTTTTAACAATGTAGATTGATTTAAAATTTTCTTTCATTTTTCTAGGTCTGTTAGTAGTAATTAAATTATTGTTAGAATTAAACTATATTATAAAATAATATATTTTAAATTTATAATAACTATTTAGATAAAATTTAACGCTATAAATAATTAATATAAATCAAATAAACTATAAAATGAAGATTGCAGCCATAATAGTTAGTCAAAAAGACAGTAAAAAATTTGAAATAACCTTTTTAATAAACTATGAAATTTGAAAAAATATTTATATCTATATTCTTTATAAGTTTTTTAACTATTGGTCTTAATGTTTATAAGGACTATGGCATATCAGTTGATGAGGTTGGTTATAGGTATCAAGGAGTAACAATTTTATACACTTTAAATGACTATTTTTTTCCTGAATTTTCAGAAAAAATAGCCAGTGGAAAAGATTATTTCACAATTCCTGAGTTACAAAAAACTCAAATATTTTCAGGTATTCCTTTTCATATTTTTACAACAATTTTAGAATTTTTGAGTGGAGCAAAAAATAAGGTTGAGGCCTTGCAACTGAAACATTTATTAACCTTTTTAGTATTTTTTTTAGGAGTTTATTGTTTTTTTCTTATATTAAACTTGAAATTTAAAAATTATAAATTTGCTCTTTTGGGAGCATCTTTTTTAATTCTGTCGCCAAGAATTTTTGCTCAATCTTTTTATAATCCAAACGATATACCTTTTATGAGTTCAATAATTTTTATTTCTTATTTTTATTTAAAATTTTTTCAAAAATTTAAAACTAAACATTTAATTTACTCATGCATATTTTCATCTATCTCAATATGTCTTAGACCCATGGCTATTTATATGCCAGCTCTATTCATGATTGGGTTAATATATATTTTTTCAATAAAAAAAATCAACTTAAACACATTATTAAAAAAAATATTTATATTTATCATCTTAATTTTAATTCTTTCATATATATTAAATCCCCCTATATGGATTTCGCCAATCAAAATATTTATACAACAATTCCAATGGGCAATAAACTCAAGTGTTACTGATATATTATACTTAGGTAAGTTTTACCCAAATACAGAAACACCTTGGCATTATTTAATAGTTTGGATATCAGTCACCACACCAATATTATATTTAATACTGTTTTTTTTTGGTATTTTAAAGATATTAACAAATTTAATAAGCGAAATTAAAGTAGGATTTGATAAAATAAAAATTAACGATCTTTTTATTTTTTTTGTTTTTTTAATTCCTTTTGTAGCTGCAATTGTGTTATCAAAAAGTTTATTAAATGGATGGAGACATTTATATTTTATTTACCCATTTATAATTTTTATATCGATGATTGGTTTAAAATGGATTTTTGACAAAAACAAAAAATTAAAATACTTAATAGTGTTTCCAATATGTCTATCTTTGATTGATACATCTTACACAATCTATAAAAATCATCCATTTCAAATGACATATTTTAATTTATTGGCTGGAAAAGATGTGCAAGATAAATTTGAACTAGATTATTGGGGTGTTTCAAACAAAGCTGCCATAAAATATATTCTTGATAATGACAATAGAAAAAAAATCAATATATATGGAATTAGCCGTACTAAATTAAGCTATACTGTAGATTTTTTTTTATATCCAGAAGAGCAAAAAATAATCTCTTTAGTAAAAAATATTGAAGAGGCTGATTATATAATAACTGTTTATAATGGATATGTTCGAAGAAAAGACATAATAAATGATAAATTTAAAATTTTTAACGAAATAAAATCTGGGGATGCAATAATTAATTCTACTTTTATAAAATAACTTAAATGATTAATAAAGAAAAAATATCAATACTTATTTTGGTTTGTAATGAAATAAAAACAATTGAAAAAGACATCATATCTATAAAAAAAAATTTAAAAAATTTTATAGATTATCAATTGGTTGTTATTCAGGATGGAAGTACTGACGGAACTTATGAAAGGCTAAAGTTTTTTAAAAAAAAATATAATTTAACATTAAATAGCGTCAAAAAAAGAAGAGGTTATACAAATGCATTTTTGACAGGAATTAAAAGTTGTCGTAATGATACTATTTTTTTTTCTGATACAGGAAAAAAATATGATTTTAAAAATTTAAGGAAGTTTATAGATACTTTTTTTAAGAAAAAAACTGATCTACTATCTGGCTACAGGATTAAAAGAAAAGATAAAATTTTTAGGAGAATACTGACTTTTTTTTATACCAAGTCTATAAATTTGTTATTTAACAAAAAATATAAAGATTACGATTGCGGTTTCAAAGTTTTTAGGAAAACCTGTATAAAAAAAATAGTAAATAAACAAAATTTTACTCCCTACTTGTTTACATCTCAAATATTCATATATTTCTTCAAATATAATTATAAAATAATTCAATTGCCAATAGAATATTTGGAAAATAAAAAAAGATGGTCTAGAGGAATACCTATGACAAAAATACCTAAAGTAGTTATTTTGTCTCTTATGAATCTTTTAAAGATTAGATCTAAATTTTAAATTTTTGAGTCCCCATGCTTTCAAAATCAAAAGGGATGTTTTTTAAAAATTTAAGTTTATGTATAATTTTTTTACTTAAATCTATATTGAAGAAGTGAAAATTTTTAGCTTCAAGATAATTTTTAATGAATTTTTTTTTACCTAACTTAAAATTATCTACCCCTATTATAATATTTTTTGGTGACAATAACTTTTTTATCAGCTCTGAACCCAACATTCCAGCAACACCAGTTATAAAAATAATTTTTTTATTTTTCATTAATTAAAATTTTTTAGACAAATCTTTTGCTTGTTTAATGACTTGGTCAGAATTTAAATATTCCCAAGATCCCCACCTTCCAAGTAAATCTATATTTTTTTTTGCATATTCTTTTATTAAAAAATCTACATTTTTTCGGTGATTTAAATCATAAATTACATAGGCGTGTTCAAAAGTTTTTGTTTCTTTAAATTTTACGTCACTGACTTTATTTATAAACTTCAATTTTTTTAATCCTTGAGTAATCTTTTGAAAAATTTGGTTTTTACTCATTTTAGAAATCTTGTCTCCTTTTTTAAATGTTACCTCTATTTCGAATGTGGTAGTACCACTTAAAGAATAACTTTTTCCTAAAAAATCTAATTTTGATATTCTATGAAAAATTATATTCTTGTCTGGAACCATTAGGGCAAAATTATCTCCCGCTTTGTTTCCCTTAACATTAAATATAGAAATTATAATTGAGTTATATTTCAGCTTTTTTGATATTTTTGTGTTGTTTTCATTTTTTTCAAAATATCGATAAAAATTATTTAGAGGAATTGTTGAAACTATTTTGTCTGTTTTTAATATCTCTTTATTACTTTTAATAATCATTGATTTATTTTTTTTGATTATTTTTTTTATTTTAAAATTCTTAATGATCTTAACTTTTTTTTTGTTTAATTTATTATAGAAAGCATCAAATAATGATTGGATTCCACCTTTTTTTGGGTAATCAAAATACAGTTGATGCCTATAACCCTCTGTCTTTATACCATTTGCACTTTTTATAATGTCTGCCACAGGTGGCTGTGGAATTCTGTCAACCATCTGTGTGTCAAGTTTTGATACATGCATTTTCCATATTTTGTTATTATATGGTTTTAAATACTGTTCAAATATACCTTTTCCAAATGTTTTTAAAAAAAAATCTTGCATAGTTTTTGGTTTAATTTTTTTATACGGGTTTTTTAAAAAAGTATTTAGCGCTCTTTTTCGATCATTTAAGGGTAATTTATAGAGATCATTTTCATATGGATATTTAATATAATAATCATTTTTATAAACTATTTTATTTGATCTTTTTATTTTATGCTTGTTATTTTTAAGCATTTTAAGCATTAATTTTAGTATATCTTTATGTTTTGAAAATATTATATGGGGACCAACATCATAGTGTATCTTATTTATTTTGTAAGATCTGAGCAATCCTCCTATATGTGTTTCTTTTTCAACAATAGTAATATTTTTTATGTTTTTTTTGCTCTGAAGAAAATATGCCAATGAAACAGATCCTATCCCAGCTCCTAATATTGTAATATTCATTTTTTTTGAAATTCCATATATTTAAATTCTATTAATTTTAAAATTATTGCTATTTATTTAATATATAATATTTAGATACTTAATTTTAAATTATGTATTATAAATAACAACATTTTACAAGTTAACTAAAATTAAAAAATCATTTAGTTTTGATATATTGGAATAAAATTAATACCTTATAAAATTATGAAAATTCTACATGTAAATTTTTCAGATAATTACGGTGGTGCAGCTATTGCTGTGATGAGAATTCATAAACTATTACTTAGAAATAAAATTGACTCAAATCTATTGGTTAGTGATAAAATCTTAAATGATCCAAAAACTTTTTCAATAAATAAGACATCTGAAAAATTAAAAAATATTATTAAAGGTTCAATTAATAGAAATTTAAAATTTCTTTTTAAATCTAAAAATAAAACAACACATTCTTTAAATATAATTCCATCTAATTTACTCTATGAAATTAATAAATTTAATGCAGATATTGTCAATTTGCATTGGATTGGAAATGAAACAATATCAATTTCACAAATTAACAAAATTAAAGCTAAATTAGTTTGGACTCTTCACGATATGTGGCCTTTTTGTGGGGCAGAACATTATACTAATAATAAAAGATTTGAATATGGCTATAAGCTCTCTAACAAACCTACTAACGAAACTGGATTGGATATTAATAAATATATTTGGGAAAAAAAAACTAGACATTTTAAAAAAATAAAAAAAATAATTGTTACTTCCAGCTGGATGAAAAATGCTGCAAAAAAAAGTTTTTTATTTAAAGATAAACAAATTACAGAAATTCCTCTACCAATTGATGTTAATAATTGGAACTACATTAAAAATAACAAATATATAAAAAAACTTTTAAAGATTGAACAAAATAAGAAAATAATTGTATTTGGTTCTGATAATTATTTAAAAAATGAAAGAAAAGGACTTAAATTTTATCTTAATTTAGTAAAAAAATTAAATAAAGACAAATATCAATTTATAGTTTTTGGTGAAGATAATCATGAAGAGTTCAATTCTTACCTTAAAAAACTTAATATTAAAAAAAAGATTCTAAATATAGGTAAATTGAAAGATGAGATATCTTTAAAAATATTCTACTCATCAATTGATTTGTTAATTTTACCAAGTATGCAAGAATCATTTGGATTAATTGCACAAGAAGGTTCTATTATGGGGGTACCGTCCGTTGTTTTCAATAACACAGGATTAACATCAGTTATTGATCATAAAAAAAATGGCTACTTGTCAAAATCTAATTCTAACGAGGATATATATGCTGGAGTAAAATGGTGTTTAAGTAATCTAAATAAATATAAAGTTAGTATTTACTCAAAAAAAAAATTTGATGAAAAAAAAATTATAAACAATTATTTAAAATTTCTTAAAAGCTAATGTTAAATAAATTTAAAAACTTTGTATACAAAAAAATTTATAGAAAGATAACAGATAAACCGATTGCAAACATATTAATAAAAAAATTTGATTTTATTAATAATGATCCTACATATTTTTTTAAAAGATTTGGGGGAAAGAATAAAAATAAATTGTTCTATGTTATTAAAATACATGAAAAAAATAAAGAAGGTGGTGGGCTTTTTTCAAATTTATTATTTATACTTCACCATTTAAAACTGGCAGAAAATTTAAAAGCAACTCCAGTTATAGATCTGGAAAATTTTTATAATAGATACAATCAAAAATATAGGATATTTGGAACTAGAAACTCTTGGCAATATTATTTTGAACCAGTTTCGAATTATACTCTTAATGAAGTTTATCAAAGTCAAAATGTTTTAGTAACTAATGGTTTTTTTTCAAAAAATATGAAAAAAAATTATCACTCAGATAAAAATCTTCTAAGAATTTTTAAAAAATATATTAAGATTAAAAAAAAATTTTTAATAGCAGCTAATAATTTTGAAAAGAAAAATTTTTTAAATAAAAAAGTTTTAGGAGTCCATTTAAGAGGTACTGACCGTAAAACTACAGCTAATCATCCATTTCCACCAACAATAGGCCAAATGCATCATTTAATTAATGATGCTATTAGTAAATATAAATTTAACAAAATTTTTTTGATAACTGATCAGGATAAATATCTTAAACTATTTCAAAAAAAATATGGAAATACCCTAATTTATAGAAAGGAATCTTTTAGGTCAAACCAAAGCAAAATATTTGATTTAAAAGTTAGAAATAATCATAGATACGAAATTGGAAGAGATAATATTGAAGAAATGCTAATTTTATCAAAATTAAAATATCTTATTTGCACAACTTCAAATTTGTCTCAAACATCGTGTTTGATTTCAAAACATAATATGAATTTTATGGAAGTTCAAGAAAATGGATGGAATTCAAAGAATTTATTAAAAGCATTAATTAAATTTTATGTGAGAGACTATTTACCTAGTTTTCTTGGTGGTTTTAAAAAAAAACTATCATTAGAATTTAAAAAATTTAGATAGCAGCTTTTTCTATTTTAGGTCTTACACATTTATAACTTTTTTATATTTTGCACACATTAATTTTTCGTCTCAAAAGATCTATTTTGAATAAGATAAATGACTGAAGATTACTTCTTAATTAGTGTATCATTTTTCATCATTTAAATCTTTCAAGATTAATTATTTGGTCACACTTTTCAATGCTTGATTGTCTGTGAGCAATCATAATAATTATTCTATTATTTTTAATTTTATGAAGTGTTTTAAGAATTGCATCTTCGGTGTCAGTATCTACAGAGCTTGTAGCCTCATCAAGAAGCAATACATTTCTATTCTGGTATAAAGCCCTTGCCAAACCTATTCTTTGTCTTTGGCCACCAGAAATATTAATGCCTCTATCTGCAATCTCAGTATTTTCTTTTTTTGGGAGATTGTTAATAAAATCTCTTAAATCAGATTGGTTTATTGCATCATTTAATCTTTTATTATCAATTTTTTCTTCATCCTCACCAAAACAAATATTATTTTTGATTGAATCATTTATTAAAAAATTTTCTTGGGGTACATAGCCAACTTTACTTTGCCAATTTATTAAATTTTCAAAAATACTAATTCGTCCAGACAAAACTTGTCCACTATCAGGCTCTAGCACGCCTGTTATTAAGTCAACAAGTGTAGATTTTCCAGTACCTGATCTGCCAACTAATGCATATAACTTATTCGTACCGAAACTGTAAGAAAAGTTATTTAATATTTTATTATTTGATTTTGGAAATTTAAAGTTTATTTTTATTAGATTTAAATTCTCAATTTTATTAAATAAATTTTTTTCTACGTCTTTTTTATATATTATTTTTTTTGAATTTGATGATGCAGAAGTTTGCAATAGTAAATCTATTATATTTTCTACAGCAATTTTGTTAATTTCTATTTGGGCAATTACAAGATTAATATTAGAAAAAATAGGAAGCATTCTTATTATAATTAATGATAAAAACACTAAGTAAGGTATAGCTTCTTTTATATCATTTTCCTGCACAATAATAAAATTTAAGAAAACAACTATCGACACAGCAAATATCATTTCAAATAATAACTTAGGTACTTTAGATAAAATAGTATACCATAGTATGTGATTTGTCATTTCATTCAAAGCATTTGAAAATTTTTTACTAAAAAACTTTTTTTTTCCGAACAAAATAATTATTTTAAATCCTTCAAAAGTTGATCTTACTATCTTAACTAGATCACCTTCTAACAATCTAATTCTTCCACCCTTAAATTTTATTTTTTCATTTGTCATAAAAAAAAACAAAAATGTTATTATTAAACTTACTATTAATAATAAGATTGTTGCCTTAAAATTCATAATAAGTAAAGTCGTAATAAAAATTAACGCTAAAATAATATCTTTTGTAAACCCGACTATAAGAAAAATTAAAATAGAAATTTTTTTTACCTGTACTAAAATTTCGTTTTGAATATTTGATAAATTGTGAATTATCAAATCTATATAGTTTTTGTCTATAAATTTTTTAAATAAAAGTTTTGTATGATAGTTACCAATCTGTCTTTTGAGGTTAGCTTCAAAAACAAAATACATAAAAATAAATAAATTTTTAAGCAAAATTGTAATAACAAATAATAGGCTTGAATAAAAAATTAACCGTGTTTTCTCCATTCCAAGCAATATGTTTCTATTGCTCTCACCAGGTATAAAATGTATGAAGCTTTCAGCATCTAAAACAAATAATATAACTGCTCCTAATGAAGTAACACCTATTGACTCAAGTAAAGGTATAAATAGTGAGAAAATAATGAAAAAAAATAAATTAATTTTATGTATCTTCAAAAAAAACTTAGGAATTTTTATTAATGTTTTAATCACAGTTTTTTTTAATTGGAATTAGATTTTAAATTTTTTTCTTTTATCATATTTTATATTTTTTTCTTTTATCATATCATTGAACTTTGTGATAATTTAGCCTGAGTAGAGTGTTAATAATAAATTTCATTGGCTAAGTCATTTTTAGTTCTTGATTCTAAACGCGATATAAAAGTTACTAAATTTACATTTAAAAAATATATATTCAGCAAATAGTACTACAGATTTAGTTAAGACTTATAGTTTCTTTAAGCAATCTAGATAAAAATTATCATTTAAAAATCCACCATTTTTTTTTAATCTATTTAAAAGCTTTTTCCAAGTAAGATCTGATTTATCTGTGTCAGTGTAAATATCTTTTATTAAATCTGTAAAATTTTGACTACTCTCCATAGTTTTATATGGTATTACTAGCTCCATATAATAAAGCAACTTTTTTGCTAAAAGTTCTTTTTTTTTAGGCAATTTATAATTAATTTTGTGTGCTTTGTTTAATATTTTAAAATATTTATTTTTTGAATTTACCTCAAAAGAAATGCCAAAATTGGAATATAGCGGATATCCACATGTGATAGATTTTTTTCCAATTGAGGCAAGCTCTAATCCTATTACACCCTTGAGTGTAATTACTGTATCACAAATTTCTAACAAATTTTTTGTTGATAGGCCCTTTGGGCATAGAATTAAATTTTTTTGATTGAATTTTTTTAAATAATTTTCAACAACATTTTTCTCACCATAAAAATTTGATAATGGGTGTGGTCGTACAATCCATAACACATCCTTATTTTTTAAATTAACTATCTTGTCAATTGTTTCTGTAAAATGCGAATAAAAATCTCTGAAGCATATATCATACCCAACAGCGTGAGGTGCATCTGAAAATGCATGAGGTGCAAAAATTATTATTTTTTTATATTTTTTTTTGGGGGCAAATTTAATTAAAAAATCATTTCGTGAAAGTTTAACCTTTGTTTTATTCGCTATTTTAACATCATCATTTTTTTGATGAATAAATTTAATTTTACTTTCAAATCTGTTTTTAATAAATTTATTTAAAAAATTTTTAGATAACTTTATATCATTTAACTTTTTCCTTTGAAATCTTATCAAAATGAATACTTCTAGGTCCATACCTCAAGTCATTATTATCGTATTCAAGTATACTACTTTTTTTTTCAAAAGTACCAGCTTCTAAAACTTTGATTTTTTGTTTAATAGCTATTCTACAAAAAATAGCATCATTATTTGCATATGACATTGTACTTATAATTACGAATTTAATATTATTGGTTTTTACTAAATTTAATATCTTAACTACCTTAAATATAGTCCTAAAAAGTAAATAATAAAAAAAAAAATCTTTTTTTGGCTTTAAATATCTTTGTTTTTTTCTAATGTACGAATCATAAATTAAGTCACCTACCTTAATTCCTTTGATTTCAAACTTATTAACAAACCAATCCATAGAATGGCAACTTATAATTAAGCCTGATTTTATAAAGTTTATAAAACTTAAAATAAATTCATAAATATTTTTTATAAATGAACCTATATTTACCCCATAAATAAAATCTTCTATTCCAAAACTTTTATAAAAATCAATAATTAGGTCATCTTTTTTCTTAGAAGTTAAAACTTTTACATTATATTTATACTTAAGATTTATTGCAGCTGCAATTAAACATGACTGTAGTGCTGCTATGTATCTTCCTCTGTCTACAATTATTACATTTTTATCAGATTCTTTTTTATTAATAATTATTTGATTTCTTTTATAATCTATAAATTTTTTTAACATTTAAACTATTCTCTTTTGTATCTCTTAATATTCCTGAAGAAAATCTATTGGTATCTTACTTAAAATTAGGTCTGTATTTAATATGTCAAAAATACAAACTATATATAAAAAATACTTTGCCATCACTATTTTTGAAAAAATTTTTCTATACATTTTATTATGTAATTTTGTTTTTCTGTAGTTAGATATGGAAAAATAGGAAGGCTAATTGCATTATTATAATAAAAATTTGAGTTTCTAAAATTTTTTGAAAGAAAATTATATTTCTTATAATATGGCTGCTTATGAATTGGTATATAGTGCACACTGGTAGTGATCATCTTTTTATTTAAAAATTCTATTAAACTATCTCTCTTTTTTTTGGTTTTAGTGGGGTCAATTAAAACTATGTAAAGGTGATTTGAAAAATTCGTATTTTTATATTTAGGAAATAAAAGGGGTAATTTATTCAATTTTTGATCATATCTCTTTTTTATTTTAAATCGTAGTTTCTCAAAGATGTGTATTTTTTTTAATTGACTTGAGCCCAATGCGGCATGCAAATCGCTTAATCTATAATTGTAACCAAGAATTTGTTGCTCATAATAAATGCTATTATTTTTTTTATAGTAATATCTTTTTTTGTCTCTAGTAATTCCATGATTTCTTAACATTAGAGCTTTTTCATAGTAATTCTTATTATTAGTAACTAAGACGCCTCCTTCTCCACTTGTAAATATCTTTACTGGGTGAAAGCTAAAAACAGCAATATCAGAATATTTACAACTTCCAATTTTACTTTTCATATATTCTGATCCAAAAGCATGGGAAGCATCTTCTATAATTTTAAAATTATGTTTTTTACTTAAATAAGATATTTTTTTAAGATCAGATGGGTATCCTGCTAAATGCACTGGAATAACAATCTTAGGACTTTTTTTATTTATTAATTTTTTTTCTAATTGTTCTAAAGATATGTTAAAATCATCCAAATTAATATCAACTAAATCAAGTTTGGCCCCACAAAATTCTCCACAATTTGCAGATGCAACAAAACTATTTGTAGATGTCCAAAATTCATCTTTTTTTCTTAAACCTAATGCCATGCAAGAAATATGGAGGGCACTTGTTGCTGAATTAACACATACCGCATATTTTACTTTTAAATATTTTTGTATTTCTTTTTCAAACTTTAGTACTTGAGGTCCTGAAGTTAAAAAATCACTCTTTAATGTTTTTACAACCTCTTTTATATCTAATTTAGATATCGATTGTCTACTATAAGGAATTTTTTTCTTATACATTATTTATTAAGATCTTTTTTTAAAGATTCATATTCTTTAGATATTTTGTTCATATAAAGAATAGTAATTTTTGTTTTATAAGAAATTCCATTAGGGGTTAATAGATAAATATAATTCATTTTTTTTTTACTATTTCTGAAATTTTTAACTTTTACCAATCCTTTTTTTTTTAAAGAATTAATTATATAGTTTAGTTTGCCTAAACTTAAATTTGATTTATTTGCAAGTTTTCTTTGACTGGACTGTGGGTCATTAAACATTAGTCTTAACACATTTAATATGTCTAAATTTTTCATAATAACTTTTTATAATTAATGTTCTTATTAAATTAAAATGTGTTCATATTTTGAACATAGTTTATACTTAATAATATAAAAATGAAAATACTAATCGTACCTGCGCGCTCTGGAAGCAAAAGAATTAAAGACAAGAATATTAAGATTATAAATAATAAACCTATGCTAATTCACTCACTACAAATAGCTAAAAAGACTGGACTATTTGATAAAATACATCTCTCAACCGACTCAGATAAATATATTAGAATTGCCAATTCATATGGATTTAAAACTGATTTTAAAAGAAAAAAAAAATTAAGTGATGACAATACTCCCGTACTAAAAGCTGTTAGATCAGACTTAAAAAAATTTTTTGAATTAGGATACGAATTCAGTGAAGTTTGTGTACTATCTGCTACGTCACCTTTGCTGAATTTTAAAGATTTAATCAAAACAAGAAAAATTTTTTGTAAATTTCATAAAAAATTTCCTGTTGCTTCTGTAGCAAGATACCCAGCAAAAATCGAAAGAGGTATGAAAATTAAAAATGGTAAATTAAAATTTATCAATAGAAAAAATATCTTAAAAAAAACACAGACTTTTTCAAAATCTTACTATCCGACTGGTAATATATTTTACTCTAGTTCGGAAAAACTTATAAAAACTAAACACTATAATTTTAATTATATTCCCTATATGATTGAAACATTTAGAGCAATTGATATAGATAATACTGATGATCTTAAATTAACAAAAAAAATTTATAAATTATTATGAAAAGTATTTGGGCTTAACGGATGCTCCCCAATATTTAAGTTAATCTAAATGAAATTAAAAATTCAATGTATTTAAAAAAAATAATTAAACTTTTGAAAAAATGAAAAAAAACTTATTAATAACTGGTGGAACTGGATCTTTTGGGGAATCTTTTGTTCGCAACTTAATTAATAACAACTCAAATTATAACAAAATAATAATATTTAGTAGAGATGAGTACAAACAATTTATTTTAAGAAAAAAATTATCTAATAATAAAAACTATAAAAAATTAAGATTTTTTATAGGTGACATTAGAGACAAAGATAGGTTAATGATTGCACTTAGAGATATAGACCATGTTATTCATGCAGCTGCTATTAAACAAGTTGATAGTGCTGAGTATAATCCTATTGAATATATAAAAACCAATATTGTAGGGGCACAAAATTTAATTGAAGCGTCAATCGAAAGAAAAATTAAAAAATTAATAGCATTATCTACTGATAAAGCATCATCGCCAATTAATTTATACGGAGCAACCAAACTTTGTTCTGATAAACTTTTTGTATCTGCTAATAATTACGCAGGAAAGAATATTTTTTCCGTTGTAAGGTATGGTAATGTGTTTGGATCTAGAGGTTCAGTAGCAGAAGTTTTTGATAATTTTAAAAAATCAGGTATTTTTTCAATTACTGATAAAGATATGACCAGATTTAACATAACATTAGATCAAAGTGTTGAAATGGTAAAATGGTGCTTAAAAAATGCTATAGGTGGAGAAATATTTATTCCAAAAATCAAATCATATAAAATATTAGATTTAGTTAAAGCGTATCATTCAAATCCTAAAATTAAATTGATAGGTATAAGACCTGGAGAAAAGATACATGAAGAAATGATTTCTCAAAATGAGGCAAGATCTACTTATGATATAGGAAAATTTTATTCAATATTACCCGAGGCAAATAATAATATTATTAAATTTTATAAAAAATTTAAAAAAGTTCCAAAAAATTTTAATTATAGATCAGATGATAATCATTTTCTAACAATAAAAGAACTTAAGAAACTAATAGATGATGAAAATAATAAAAAAAAATAAAAAGAATTTAACATCAATAATTATAAGAACAAAAAATGAAGAAAAGTGGATCGATATATGTTTGCAAAAAATTTTTATGCAAAAAAAAATTTTGTTTGAGGTTATAATAATAGACAATTGTTCAAGTGATAAAACAGTTGATAAAGCAAAAAGATATCCTATAAAAATTTTTAAAATTAAAAAATTTTATCCTGGAAAAGCAATAAATTTGGGAGTAAGTAAATCAAAAGGTAAGTATATTGTGTGTCTTTCAGCGCACTGCATTCCAGAGAGTGATTTGTGGCTTTTTAATCTAGTTAGGGATTTAAAGAATAAGAGAATTGCTGCAGTATACGGTAAGCAAAGACCACTTCCTTACTCCTCAAGTTTTGATAAGAGAGACCTTTATAATACATTTGGTGAGGATAAAAGAATTCAGGTAAAGGATACTTTCTTTCATAATGCTAATAGTGCATTTAGAAAAGAAGTATGGGAAAAAAATAAATTTGATGAACATACGCCTCATATAGAAGATAAAATCTGGGCCAATTCAATAATTAATAAAAATTTAAAGATTATTTATGAACCTAAAGCATCTGTATTTCATTGGCATGGTATTAATCATAACATGAATAAAGAAAGATGTGATAAAATAGTTAATATACTAGAAGGTATTAATATTCAAAATAGTTCAAGAGATGTTCATAATTTAAATAACCTTAATATAGTAGCTATAATTCCAATTAAAGGTGAGTCAATTTCTTTAAATAAAAAACAAATGTTAGAAAACACTATAAGTTATGCTAATGAGTCAAAATATATAAAAAAAGTTTTTGTATCTACAGATAACAAAGAGACAAAAAAACTTGCTTTAAATTTAGGTGCGACAGCTCCTTTCTTAAGGCCAAAAAGTTTGTCTGCTTCACATATAGATATTATTAGTACAATTAAATTCACTTTAAATGAGTTGGAAAAAAATAAAATATTTCCAGATCTGATAGTTTTAATGACTGAAAACTTTCCATATAGGACAAAAGGTTTACATGATAAAATGTTGAAGAAAGCTATAGATAACAATTATGATAGTATGTTTGTAGTAAAGAAAGAAAAGGGAACTATTTTCCACAATGATAAACTTATAGTTGACGGAACTGTTCCTAACAAATTAAAAGAAGAAAAAATTTTAACAAGTAGAATTGGAATTTGCACAATATTAAGACCTGAAAAAATTAGATTAGGATCAATTTTTGAGGGAAAAATTGGAACACATATTTTGAGTGATGAGCTATCTTTCTTAGAGGTAAACAAATTTAATAAAAAAAAATTAGAAAATTTTTTAATCTAAAGAATGCAAAAAAACCATATAATCAAATTAAATAATAGAGTATTTAGACCAACAGACACCTCGAATCTTTTATTATCAAGCTTAACAAATCAAAAATTAAAAGGTAAAATACTAGATTTGGGCTGTGGAAGTGGATATATAGCAATTAATCTACTTAATTTAAAAAATCCAAAAATAAAGATGTATGCATCAGACATTAGTGATGAGGCGTGCAAACTCACTGAAAAAAACGCTAGCTTAAATGGCTTGAAAATTAATGTTAAAAAAGGATCACTATATCAACCATGGAAAGATTCTAAATTTAACTTTATTATTAATGATGTTTCTGGAATTTCTGAAGTGCTAGCAAGAAAATCTAAATGGTTTAAAAATGTAAGTTGTAATTCTGGAGAGGATGGAACTAAATTGACGTTAAATGTTTTAAAAAACTCAAAAAAACATCTTTTAAAAGATGGTACAATTATTTTTCCTATTTTATCACTGGCTAATGAAAAAAAGATATTTAATTATTTAAAAAATAATTTTAAAAAATACAAAATTTTAATGGTACAAAACTGGGTAATGCCAAAAGAATTAATGAAACATAGCAAAATTCTTGAAAAATTAAAAAAAAAAAATTTATATCATTTGAAAAGAAGTTTGGATTATATGTTTGGAATACAAAAATTATATATGCTAGAGATTAATTTAAAATAAAAACCTTATGAAACAATTGACAGAACTAAAAATAATTGAATTATTTTCAAAAATTTTAAAAATAAAAAAAAATAAGATTGATATTAATTTATCCTCAAACAACACTGAAGAATGGGACTCTATAAACCATCTAAATTTAATGGTTGAAATCGATTCAAAGCTAAATGGAAAAGCAAAAAATATTCCAGAACTTTCTACTGCTCATAGTTTAAAGAAAATTTATGCTATTTTAAAAAAACATAAATTAATGAAATAGTGATTTACAAATCTAAAATATCTATAATTGAAACATATCTTCCTAAAAAGAAAACTTTAATCAAAAATAACAATCGGTTATTAGAAAAAACTGGAATTGAAAAAGTTTGGAAAAGTAGCAAAAATGAAACTAGCCTTGATATGGGCTATAAATCTGCTTTAAAATTAAAAAAAAAAATTAATTTAAAAAAGTTAGATGGTTTAATATTTGTCTCACAAACATCTGATTATTTTTTGCCTTCTTCCTCATGCATTTTGCAAAACAAACTTGGACTTAAAAAAAATATATTTTCATTTGATGTTAATCTTGGCTGTTCAGGATTTGTCTACGCCTTGTCTATTGCTACTTCAATGATAAATTCAAATTTAGCAAAAAATATCCTCATAATTTGTTCAGATACTTATTCAAAATTTATTAATAAAGAAAATTTATCTTGTAAATCAATATTTAGTGATGGAGCTTCTTCAATTGTTATTTCTAAATCGACTAAAAAATTAATTGGAAAATTTGATTTTGGCACTGATGGCTCAGGATCTCAGGATTTAATTGTTAAATCAGGTGGGGGTAGAACAAATTTTATAAGCTCAAAAAAACCAACTATTTCTATGGATGGAGCAAGAGTATTTAATTTTACAATAAATACAGTTCCTAAAAGTTTTAACAAAACATTAAAATTAAATAAATTAAAAAAAGATATAGTCAAAAAAGTATTTTTTCATCAAGCAAGTAAATTTGTTTTAGACAATTTAAATAAATCTTTAAATTTAAAACCTAGTCAAATGTTTTCAAATCTTAAAAATTTAGGAAACACTACTTCTTCTACAATACCTTTTGCTATTAAAGAGGCAGATAAAAAAAATTATATTAAAAAAAATGATATTATTTTTTTAAGTGGATTTGGTGTGGGATTATCATGGTCCTCTTGCGTTTTGAAGTGGGAAAAATTAAAGTAGAATGTATAATTTAGATGACATACAATTGGCTAAAGTTCAATTTAAAGACATAGAAAAACTGAGAATTGAAAGAAATAAATATTTTGTGAGATCTAAAATGATTAACCAAAAAATTATTTCTAAAAAACAACAGCTAAAATGGTTTAAATTGACCTCCAAAATGAATACTAGCTATTATTTTATAATAAATTTTAAAGGACTAACAATTGGAGCCGGTTCAATAAAAGATATTGATATAGTTAATAGTCTATGTACTTGGGGGTTTTATATATTTAAAAAATATAATGGAATTTTTGGATTACTTGCAGAAATAAAAATTTTAGATGAAATTTTAATAAAAAGAAAAATTCGAAAAATTTATGGATATACAATATCTCATAATAAACAAATCCTAAATCTTCACAAAATATGTGGCTTTGAAATAGAAGGAATTTTAAAAAAGCAATTAATAATTAACAAAAAAAAAATAGACATTATTATCACTGCTTTATTTAAAGAAAGTTGGATTAAGAATAAAAAAAAAATAGTTAAAAAATTTAAACTCTAATGATTATTATAACTGGAATTTCAGGTGGTATTGGCACCCAAATTATAAAAGAATTATCAAAGAAAAACAAAATTTTAGGTATTTATCATTTAAACAAACCTTCAATAAGGGTTAAAAATGTTGACTTTGTTAAGGTTGATATAACTAAAGAGAATGAAATTGATAAATTTGTTAGAAATTATGAAAATATAATGAAAAAAGTAACATTTATTTCTCTTTCAGCTTATAAAAAAGATAACTTGATAATTAATAAAGATTTAAATGAATGGAATAATACTATCCAAGTTAATCTTACAAGTAATTTTATCTTTGCAAAAAAGCTTATTAAAAAAATGATTTACCAAAAATGGGGAAGATTTATTTTTTTTGGATCATCTATTATTAAATATGACAGAATTGGTATTTCAGACTACTCATCATCAAAATATGGGCTACAAGGGTTGTCAGGATCAATATCAAAAGAATATAGTAAATTTAATATTACTGCCAATATATTGGAATTGGGTGCTGTTAAAACCGGTTTATACAATAAATTATCAGGGAAAAGAAAGATGCTAATAAAAAACATTAATGAAGACACTCTAGTAAATATTTCTGATATTATTAGTTCAATAAATTTTATAATAAAAAATAATTCTTTAAATAACTCAATAATTAAGCTTGATAAAGGTCTTTAAATTTAATGCATTTATTTCTAATAGATTTATTTGTAAGTCTAGATACGCTTGCGCCAATAATTAAAACAATTTCAAAAAAAAATGTGGTTATATGTAATATTAACCCTATAAATGAATTTCGATCTTTAGATTTATATAAAGAGATTAAAAAATATACCAAAAATAGCTACAATATTCCTTTGAAAAATATAGATAAAATTTTTTTTTTACTTATAAAGATATTATTTATTTTACCAAAACCCGTGTTAAAAAAATGTGGTTGGATTTGGTATAAGATATATAAAGAAAAGAAATATTCTTCAAAAAAAATAATCAAAGAATTTCTAGTATCACATGAAATCAAATCTGTAACATTTGAAGAAAGCGTACCAGATAAAACTATTGAAAAGTTTTATAATGCAGCTAAAGAATTGAATATAAGTGTAATCAAAATACCTTCTGGCATTAATACTATTAAACTACCCGCTATAGATAAGAAGTATTTGAAATTTTGTGATTTTTATTTAGCTCCAAACAAATTAAGACAAATAAAAGATGAAAAGAATAAAAAAAAAATTTATTACATTGGGTCTCTCAGATATAGTAATTATTTTATAAATTTTTTAAAAAAAATTTATAAAATAAGAAAATTAGATAGTAATAAGAAATGTGTAGGTATTTTAAATAAAGAAAGATCTCTAGAGTACCGACCTCTTATAAATATTAAAAATAATTTAATTAATAATTTTAATATTGATGTAGTTCAAAGTCTTAAACCCAGAACTGTATTTCCAATTCAGGTGTCAAATATTTTTGATAAACACTTATTAACAAGTGAGGTAATTCTCAATTGTAATATTTTATTATGTGCCAGGTCATCTTCTGTTCTTTTTGAGGCATTAATAAACAAAAAAAAAATTTTATTTTTAAATTTTATAAATGATAATCTTAAATATTCATTATTATACAAATATCAAACCTTTAAAAAAATAGATAGCGAAAATGACTTGTATAATTTAATTAAATTTAAAAAAAATTTTAACATTGATTATAATAGTAAGAAAAAAATTTTTAAAAAATTTCTTATTAATTTTTATAATGAAAAAAAATTAAAAACCAATTATATTAAATTTTATGAAAAGTTTTAAAATAAATAATAAAATAAAAATTTTCGATAAAATTGAAAAAGTTAGAGCTAAAAATAATAAAAATTGGATGGACTTACTTCGTCTTGCTTATTATCATGATAGAAAAAATACTACTATAATTCTCAATAGAATTATTAAAAAAGATCAAACTTTAATCAAACTAGCTGAATTCTTTAAAAAGAAAAAGAATGAGAATAAAAAATAGATTAATATCAAACAACCATTCACCTTTAATTGTTGGTGAGGTTTCAGCGAATCATAGTAAATCTTTAAAAAAGATTTACAGAATTATCGATTGTGCTTCAGAAATAGGATTAGAAGCAATAAAATTTCAAACATTTGATCTTGATGAAATGACATTAAATTTAAATTTAAATGAATTTAAATTAGCAAATAACTTTTCAAATAAAAAATGGAATAATAGAAATCTCTATAGTTTGTATAAAGATGCTCAACTACCATTTGAATGGCATAAAAAAATTTTTAAGCACGCAGAAAAAAAAGGCTTAATTTGTTTTAGCTCAGTATTTGATAATAAATCTTTAAATCTTTTAGAAAATTTGAATTGTCCTGCTTATAAAATAGCATCTATGGAAAATTTACATTTTCCACTAATTAAGAATGTTCTTAAAAAAAATAAACCAACCATCATTTCCACTGGAACTCTAAATTTTAGTGAAATAAAAAAACTATTAGATTTTACAAGTAAAAAAATTAAATCTTTAATAATGATGTATTGTTTAACTGAATACCCTGCGAAATATAAAAACTTAAATTTTAATTTTATAAAAAGGTTAAAAAAAAACAAAAATTTAATTGTTGGCTTCTCTGACCATACCAAAGACAATATTGCAGCTATAACTGCTACCTCTTTAGGAGTTAACATAATTGAAAAACACTTCAAATTATACGAAAAAGATAACACTCTAGATTCAGAATTTTCATTTGGGCCCAAACAAATGGAAAAATTAATCATTGATACAAGAAATGTTTGGCAAACTTTTCAAAATAAAAGTGACGATATTTCTATTGACGAAAAATTTTATAAGAAATTTAGAAGATCTATCTATACCATAAAAGCAATAAACAAAGGCGATAAAATCACAAAAGAAAATATTAAGATAATCAGGCCAGGTCTTGGTTTGGAACCAAAATATTATGAAAAAATATTAGGTAAAAAAATGAATAAAAAAATTGACGCAGGTGTCGGATTAAAACTAAAGTTTATATCTTAGTGCTAAATAGCTTGCGAATTCTAAATCAATTTTTCTATCAATATTAACACTTTCTATATCATCAACAATTACACCTAAGGGTTTTTTTCCAAAACAAAAGTCTTTTTCATTGTAGGAACAAATTAATTCATTTGTACGACCATAAATTCCACCAGACGTACAATAAAGTTCTGGTAAATCTTGCCGCGAAATAAATTTTTCTACATTTACATTTTTAATAAATGGACCAAACATAAGATTTTTTTTATTAAAACTTTTTGCTCTATACGGATGCTCGTGCTCTATTCGTTTCAATGTAACTACGCAATCGCTTTTTTTTGATTTAAGTAAATTAACTATTTTGTTTATTGTATTAGTTTTTATAAAGGGACATGTTGGAGCAACTTGTAAAACAAAATCGTAAAAAACACCTTGTTTATTTAGTTTTTTTGCTACATACATTGGAACTGAGATCAATGGAGTTTTGTCTTTTGAATATCTTTTTGGTCTTTTATCAAATAATATATTGGGGTAAAATTCTTTTACAGTTTCCATTATCTTTTTTGAGTCTGTAGATAAACAAACCGTGTCTACAAAATTTGATTTAAGCAAATTCCTTATTGAATAATAAACAAGTGGTTTCCCATTTATTAAGCGAAGGTTCTTATTTTTTATTCCTTTCGATCCACCTCTTGCAGCTACTACAGCTAAAACTTTATATTTTTTTTTCATAAATTTCGAGGTTTTTTGTTTTTGAATTTTGTATTGTTACACCATATCCTATCATCTCTCTAAAATCAATTTTCCCATATTTAACTTCTTGTTTTCCTATATTAAAAAAATTATCATACGGGTTTGGAATTATATTTTTTTCTATTAATATTTTATTTTTTAAAGAAAATGCAAAATTAATATTAGATAAAAAGTTTATTTTATTACACCAGTTATGTAATATAATTTTCTCATAGCCAATTTTATCAATCATTGAGTTAATTTCACTAAAAAGCATTAAATTTGTATCTGGTTGAAAAAAATTAAAATATTTTTTTTTATTCCATTTATGAAATAATTCAATATTATTGATATGCTCTCCTCCAGCTATATTTATGTTTGTTTTAATTTTATTTAATAATTCATATGACTTGAGGCTTCTTTTAAATGGCTCTTCTATAAAATAATAGTCGTACTCTTTGAATATATCAAAAAGATACCTGGTCTCTCTAATGTTTCCACATCTACACCCCAAATCTATCATTATTTTAAATCTAGGACCCAATTTTAACCTTAATTTACTTGAGAATAACTCTATAGATTTAATATCAATGGGTGGTGGATTCTTCATTCTTTGTTGATGAGACAAGTTATTTGCTGGCATTAATGGTCTATATTTATAACCTTTGAAACCATCTCTTTTAGACTTTATTGCTTCATTTAATAATTTTTGATAATTCTGTCCTTCAAAAAACATTCCTCCACTTGCATAAAAATCTAAGTTTGAAAGTGATTTATTTCTTAAAATTTTAGAAACATTCTTTTTTTTTTCTTTAGAAAAAATCTCAAATATTGCCTGATCAAATGCAGGTAATAATGAATTTAATAAACTATTCTGGCAATTTTTTTTTAATCTTGCTACATAAGAAGTATTTAGTTTTTTATTTTGAAAATACTTAAGATAAGTTTTTTCAATCATTTTTATTAAATTTACTGGGTCAGTAATATAAGGAGAGGGCTCTCCAAAGCCTTCATGATTATCTTCACTAATTAATTTTATAAAAACAAAGCCTTGTCTATAGAAAGTTGGTCTAGGATAAGCAGATTCATATTTTTTTTTTTTAAGAAAATAAACTTTTATATTTTTAATACGCATTTTATTTTATCTGAGTAATTCGCATACTTCATAAATTTTTTCTAAATCCTTTATTGAAGTTGTAAGTACTGATTTTCTTTTATTATGAAAGTGATTAATAAAATCATAGTATTGAAATCTTAAGCCTGGCTTAAACTTATTATCTACACCCTTTTGAACTGACTTTAAAAAATAATTACTCACATTTTTTTTACTTTTTTTATTTATACTAGTGAATATTTTAATTTTCTCTATTGGCGAAATTTCAACTATATTTTTATTAAAAAAAAATTTAATTGAATGATTATTGGGTAAATCTGGAAAATTAAAAATATCAAATTTAATTTTTTTTTTTTTAAGTTTTGCAACAATACTAACTTTTTTAAAATTTAATTTATTACTTTTTTCTATGTCTTCTTTAATAATCTTAATAATCTTAATATTACAAATCTTAAAAACTTTAAAAATTAAAGATATCCAATGTGAGGTGATATAGTTTGGTATAAAAGATTTTGGCACCTTATGTTTTTTAGACACATACTTATATGCATCAAAAAAAAACGCATTTCCATAGGTTAACAAATTTTTATTTATAAAATTACATAGAAAAAAAATATAATCATAGTAATTACGGTTATAAGCAAATGACATTTTTTTAATTGAAGGAAAATTTTTTAGTTTTAAAACTCTGTTAACACTACTGGAACTTAAAGTTAAAGACTTTTCAAATAAAATTGGTTTTTTAATTTTTGAAATTTTAAAAAAAACCTCTTCTAGCCTATGCCACGATGTACATACAATCCATACATCAACTTTATCTGCTAGTAACACTTCTTTGTAATCTTTTAAATATTTAGCTTTATTTTTTTTTGCAATTAATTGTGCTCTTTTATTATCTGAAGGAGAAAATAAACAGGTTAATGTATGATTAAATGATCTAATCACTGCAATATATTCCATTGCCATTTTACCTGACCCTATGATGCCTACATTTATTTTATTTTTTATACTAAGTTTATTTGGAAAGATAATTTTTCCATTTTTCAAAAGATTTTTTTCCATTCAATATTCCATTTACATCACAAACATTACAGGGTTTGTGATTTCTGTCACTATTAAGTAATTTTTTTCTTAAATCTATAAATTTATCATTTGACCATATTGTTAACAACGAGTCATTTGAAAGGTTGCCCATTGTTTTTTCTTTTTTCCAATCATTTGAACACATCAGAACGTCACCATCATGATCAATTAAGATTTTGTAAAAAGGGTAATAGCAAGGTTGTTTTAGTGGCTCTTTAAGAGCCTTGAGTTCAAATTCTTCATTTTTAAGAGTGACTGAACCTGCTCTATTAGAAATTGTAATACCAAAACTTTCATCGGGACCTAAATATCTTTTTCTGACTATATATTGTTCCTCTGACAAATTTAAATCTTTTTTTATATTATCAAATAATGCAATTTGATGTGGGCCATCATATAAACTAATTTTAATTGTGTCCAAGCCAGCCTTATAGAGGTTCGTTAATCTTTCTTTTCCATTTTTAGCAAGAAGTGGATCTCCATTACTCACTACTTCAACTGTTGTTTTGGTAAGTTTTTTTTTTATCTTTAGAATATACTTATCTAAATTTTTTGACAGTAATGGTTCGCAAAAACCTGAAAATGCTATTCTCCCTTGATAATTAATTGAGTCTAAATCAGAAAGTAATTCATCAAACACTTTCATATTTAGAGAGCTTAAAATATTTGGATAACCCTCTTTATCAACTCTTGGACAAAAAAAACATCTTCTATTACAAGCTCCATTTATACTTATCTCTACAGATGAGAATGGTGGTGCTCCATCCCTTAAATTTTTTGCCGTTTCTAAGTGTTTGTCTAAAAAATCGTCAATTCTTTTAATATTAATATCTGTAAAAAGTTTTTTCTTCATAAATAAAATTTTTAAGAATTATGTAAATATCTTTTTATCCATTATTAATTTTGAAAGCTTATCCATTTGAAACATCAAAGATTTAAAATCGTCATAATTAATAGGTTGTAGTGGATCAACTGCTGAGTTCTCTGGGTCTGGATGCACTTCAAGCATAATACCGTCAGCTCCACTTGCAATTGATGCAAGTGCCATAGGTTTTATCCAAGCTCTCCAAAAAGTTGCGTGAGAAGGATCTACTACTATGGGTAAATGAGTGACTTCTTGAGCTGCAGGAACAACTTGTAAATCAAGTAAAAATCTAGAAGTGGCTCTATGAGTATGTGGGACCGAAACACCTCTTTCACATAAAATAACTTTTTCATTTCCTTCGATCAAAGCATACTCTGCAGATCCAAGCCAATCTCTTAGGGAGGATCCATAATGTCTTTTAATCATTATTGGTTTTTGAGTTTTGGCACATGCAGTGATTAATGGATAATTCTGCATATTTCTTGAACCAATTTGTAAAATGTCTGAAACTTCAGAAATCATTTCAATATATTTTTCTTCCATAACTTCAGTAATGACAGGAATGTTGTATTTCTCTTTTGCTAATCCCAACCACTTTATTCCATCTTCTCTGGTTTCTGTATATTTCTTGTTTCTATATGGAAATGTAAGAGGCTTAAAAGCCCCCCCTCTCATAAAATGAGCACCTATAGATTTAATATTTTTAGCAACGTCAAATATTAAATCTTTGCTTTCTACCATATTAGGTCCTGCAAAAATTGGGATTAAATCTCCACCAAACTCAACACCAGCAACTGTAAATTTGGATTTATGATCATATTTTTTTTTTGCAGCTAATGGAAATTTAGTTTTTAGATCCTCATCACTGATGTCTTTTCCTGGAAATTTATTATCCATTATTAATCATTTTTTTTTTTATAAAATCGTAACTATTTGATTTATTGACTATCATAAAGCCCTTTACTGCCTGAGTTAAATTCATTTCTAAGCCATTATAAATCTTATTTCCATAAAATTCTGCAATCTTTAGTAATTTTGTTTTTTTTGGATTATAGATTATATCGAAAAATTCAATATTAGGCCTATTTAAAAAAAAATTTTTTATATTCATTCTATCTGTCATTAACAATTCTTCATTTTTATTAATAAATTTACTTTGATTTTTACTTTTAATCTTTTTAATTTTTGTCAAATTTGAAAATGGAGTAAAAAATTTTAAATTAAATAATTCTTTATCTTTTTTAACCCAAGAATCAAAACCGATACTTGTTGCATTTACTACTAAAGAAAAATCTTTAATATTTAAGATATGTTTTAAATTTTGAATTATTTTAAAATTATTTTTTATTTCTAGTTCTTTTGCTAATTTTTTTATTTTATTACTATTACGATTATAAAAAATAAATTCAGAATTTTTAAACTTTTTAGTTAAGGATAGAATGACAGGCCTAGCAGCACCACCAGCACCTAATACTAATATTTTTTTTTGTTTTTTAATTTTTTTTATTACCTCTAGTGATCCAAAAAAATCTGTGTTAAATCCCGACAATTTATTTCCATTTTTTACAATCGTATTCACTGAACCTATTTTTTTTGAGTTTTTATCAATATTATCTAGATACTTCATAATTAAAACTTTGTATGGAGCGGTTACTGACCCACCTAAATAATTTTTTTCATTTTTAAGAAATCTTAATAAATTATTAATATTATTTTTTGAAACATCCGCAGGGTACATTCTTATTCTTGATTTTTGAGCTTTATAAACTCTATTCCATAACTTTGGGGATCTAGCTCCTTTTGATGGGGTTTCTCCAATAATTAGGGAATATTTAGATTCTTTTTTAATTTTCAATCTATTGTTTAAAAAATGATTCAAGTAATTCATTTTTATAATACTTAGTTTCCAAGCTTAGAGATAATTTTTTTATTATCATAATAAATCCAACTATTTTTTTCATAACTCATATACATCATATTTAAAAGTTTAAGTGTTGGAAGTGCATCTATTGCTTTTAGAGGAAGTTCATTTTTATAACCTTTCTTTTTTAAATTTTCATTAATTATATTTTGAAATACTCTAAAATGAGAATTTCCATAACCAGTATTAACTTTTTCAGAATTTTTTTTACATAATTTTTTTAATTTAAAGTTCTTATTGTTCTTTAGATCAATGTGTTCAATTTTATTACAACAAAGACCTTGCAAGTTAAAGATTTTATCTTGCATAGTTAACTTAATCGATGCTTCAAAATCTTGTGGCCTTAATGCAGTTGTAAAGTTACAGGTGCAAGTAATATCATTTTTAAAAACAATTAAAGAAATGTGTGTGTCTTCTGCTTCAAGCTTATTTGATTTTTTTAAAATATAGCTTATGCATTTAATTGGTGATCCAAATAAGTAGCACAATATATCAATGTAATGAATACCTTGTTGGGAGGCTACTCCTCCATCAAGTTTCCAGCTTCCATGCCAATCATTATAATAGTTTTGATCTCTTGACCAACTCAAATTTAATGTTGAAAAAATAATTATATTTTTGTTATTTTGAAGATAGTTTTTTAAAAATTTGACCGATTTATTTAATCTATTTTGATAAATTGAATAAAACTTTAATTTTTTAATCTTAGCAATTTTATCTAATTCATTTAATTGATTAATTTTTAAAACTGGAGGTTTTTCAACAATAACGTTTTGATTATATTTAAAACATTCTTTTATATGGGAATAATGATTTCCAGACTCAGTAGCAATATATATAAAATCATATTCTTTAGATAGAAAACTATCTAAATCTTTACTTGCTTCACAATTAAAAATTTTTTGAAATTTTTTTTTTTTACTTTTATTGATATCAAATATATTTGTAACTTTAGAACCCTTAAGTTCTTTTAAGAAAACATTAGCAACTCTTTTTTCAACAACTCTACCAAGTCCTAGAATTCCAAAATTTACATAATTATTTTTCATTTAATTAATTAATTAAATTATATTTTTTTAAAAGATAAATGAAATAAAAAAACCCCAGTGG
The DNA here is from genome assembly GCF_047720245.1 of Candidatus Pelagibacter sp. Uisw_137. Lineage (GTDB taxonomy): Bacteria > Pseudomonadota > Alphaproteobacteria > Pelagibacterales > Pelagibacteraceae > Pelagibacter. The sequence goes on along the minus strand of NZ_CP159811.1, from coordinate 133,812 downwards.
TTTAGGCTGGGGTTATAAAATAAAATATTAATTACCTTTTAATTACTTAAAAATTTTTTTCAGTGCATAAATCAAGCCAATTGAGCTATTAGTACTGGTCAGCTACACGCATTACTGCGCTTCCACATCCAGCCTATCAACGTGGTGGTCTACCACGGCTCTATAGGAAGAACTAGTTTTGAGGTGAGTTTCCCGCTTAGATGCTTTCAGCAGTTATCTCTTCCATACTTAGCTACCCTGCACTGCGGCTGGCGCCACAACAGGTCCACCAGTGGTATGTTCAACCCGGTCCTCTCGTACTAGGGTCAACTCCTCTCAATTCTTCTACACGCATAGCAGATAGGGACCGAACTGTCTCACGACGTTCTGAACCCAGCTCACGTACCACTTTAATTGGCGAACAGCCAAACCCTTGGGACCTGCTCCAGCCCCAGGATGTGATGAGCCGACATCGAGGTGCCAAACACTGCCGTCGATATGAGCTCTTGGGCAGTATCAGCCTGTTATCCCCGGCGTACCTTTTATCCGTTGAGCGATGCCCCTTCCACTCAGAAGCACCGGATCACTATGACCGACTTTCGTCTCTGCTCGACTTGTCAGTCTCACAGTCAGGCAGGCTTATGCCATTGCACTCTACGAACGATTTCTGACCGTTCTGAGCCTACCTTCGCACGCCTCCGTTACTATTTGGGAGGCGACCGCCCCAGTCAAACTACCCACCATACAATGTCTCGCTGCCGGATGACGGCTAGCGGTTAGATGTCAAGAAAAACAAAAGAGGTATTTCACTGGTGACTCCACAAAAGCTAACGCCTTTGCTTCAAAGTCTCCCTCCTATGCTAAATATGTTTTTCCTAACACCAATGTAAAGTTGCAGTAAAGGTGCACGGGGTCTTTCCGTCTAACTACGCGAACTCCGCATCTTCACGGAGAATTCAATTTCACTGAGTTGATGTTGGAGACAGCGGAGAAATCGTTACGCCATTCATGCAGGTCGGAACTTACCCGACAAGGAATTTCGCTACCTTAGGACCGTTATAGTTACGGCCGCCGTTTACTGGGGCTTCAGAAGTTAGCTTGCACCAACCGCATTAACCTTCCAGCACCGGGCAGGCGTCAGACCCTATACATCCACTTACGTGTTAGCAGAGCCCTGTGTTTTTGATAAACAGTCGCTTCTCCCTGGCTTGTGCCACCCTTCCATAGTTGCCTACAAAAGGGTCTTCCTTATCCCGAAGTTACGGAAGCATTTTGCCGAGTTCCTTCAACATCATTCTCTCAAGCGCCTAAATATACTCTATTAATCTACCTGTGTCGGTTTCGGGTACGGTCTTCATGATGGAGCTATTTCTTGGGACCTCTTCGCGGCAAGTTCAATCCATTAAGAACTCACAACTTACGAAATCCGTCACTACCATCAGGTCAAGGAATATTAACCTTGTTTCCATCGACTACGGCTTTCGCCCTCGCCTTAGGTGCCGACTAACTCTACGCGGATTAACCTTGCATAGAAACCCTTAGATTTTCGGCGACGAAGTTTTTCACTTCGTTTATCGTTACTTATGTCAGCATTCGCACTTCTGATACCTCCAGGATCCCTCACGGGTATCCCTTCGCAGGCTTACAGAACGTTCCGCTACCCCTTACAAAGTTCGAAAACTTTGCAAAGCCACAGATTCGGTACATGATTTTAGCCCCGTTACATCTTCGGCGCAGAAACTCTATTAGACCGGTGAGCTGTTACGCTATCTTTAAAGGATGGCTGCTTCTAAGCCAACCTCCCGGCTGTTAAGGAATTTCCACATCCTTTCACACTTAATCATGATTTTGGGACCTTATCTGGTGGTCTGGGCTCTTTCCCTCTCGACCATGGACCTTAGCACCCACAGTCTGTCTGCCGAAGAACAATGTCTAGCATTCGGAGTTTTATTAGGTTTGGTAAGAATCTCTTCCCCCTAGCCCATTTAGTGCTCTACCTCTAAACATCTATTTATTCGACGCACTACCTAAATAGTTTTCGCGGAAAACCAGCTATCTACGAATTTGGTTGGCCTTTCACCCCTTACCACAAGTCATCCAAAGACTTTTCAACGTCAACTGGTTCGGTCCTCCGGTTGGTGTTACCCAACTTTCAACCTGCTCATGGTAAGCTCATTCGTTTTCGGGTCTAATTCATTAAACTAATCGCCCTATTAAGACTTGCTTTCGCTGCGCCTACACCTAGATGGCTTAAGCTTGCTTAATAAATTAAGTCACTGACCCATTATACAAAAGGTACGCCCTCACCCTAAAAAGGGCTCGGACTGATTGTAGGCATGCAGTTTCAGGTTCTATTTCACTCCCCTAATAGGGGTTCTTTTCACCTTTCCCTCACGGTACTAGTTCACTATCGGTCACTGAAGAGTATTTAGGCTTAGAGGGTGGTCCCCCTATATTCGAGCAGGATTTCTCGTGTCCCGCTTTACTCAAGAATTTTGTTAAACATTACTCATACGGGACTATCACCCTCTATGGTTAGCATTTCCAAACTATTCAAATTTTTCTAACAAAACTACTGGCCTACTCCGCGTTCGCTCGCCACTACTAACGGAATCTCAATTGATTTCTTTTCCTCTGGTTACTTAGATGTTTCAGTTCTCCAGGTTGTCTCTTTAAACCTATGTATTCAGCTTAAAGTACCACATAAAGTGGTGGGTTTCCCCATTCGGAAATTTTCGGATCAAAGCTTACATACAGCTCCCCGAAACTTATCGCAGTATATCACGTCCTTCATCGGCTTTCAGTGCCAAGGCATTCACTACACGCCCTTAAACGCTTGATTTATGCACAGAAAAAAATTCTTTTAACAGAAAATTTATCTATGTTGTGATCAAATTTTTATTTTGAACATTAAATAATAACTTTTAATGTTCGGATATAGATATTGATATAAATTATTTTTATTTACAGTTTTAATAACTAAATGTTTCCTGGTGGAGGATACAGGGATCGAACCTGCTACCTCCTGAATGCAAATCAGGCGCTCTCCCAGATGAGCTAATCCCCCATTTAGGTTTTTGGTGGGCCGAGAAAGACTTCGAACTTTCGACCCCACCCTTATCAAGGGTGTGCTCTAACCAACTGAGCTACCGGCCCTACAAGAAGGAAACATTATTTTAAGAAGAGAAATGAGGACGGTCAACATTACCGATGTATATTATTTAGAGTGAAATTTTACTTTCACTCATCCTTAGAAAGGAGGTAATCCAGCCGCAGGTTCCCCTACGGCTACCTTGTTACGACTTCACCCCAGTCGCTGACTATACCGTGGTCAAGGGTTTGAAACCTTGCCTTAAGGTAGAACCAACTCCCATGGTGTGACGGGCGGTGTGTACAAGACCCGGGAACGCATTCACCGTGGCACGCTGATCCACGATTACTAGTAATTCCAGCTTCATGCACTCGAGTTGCAGAGTGCAATCCGAACTGAGGCATCTTTTCGGGATTTGCTTAACGTTGCCGTTTTGCTTCCTGTTGTAGATGCCATTGTAGCACGTGTGTAGCCCAACACGTAAGGGCCATGAGGACTTGACGTCATCCCCACCTTCCTCCAGCTTATCACTGGCAGTTCTTTCAGAGTGCCCAACTTAATGATGGCAACTAAAAGTGAGGGTTGCGCTCGTTGCGGGACTTAACCCAACATCTCACGACACGAGCTGACGACAGCCATGCAGCACCTGTGTTTCGTCCGGCCGAACCGAAAACTCTAATCTCTTAGAGTCGCGACGAACATGTCAAGTGTTGGTAAGGTTCTGCGCGTATCTTCGAATTAAACCACATGCTCCACTACTTGTGCGGGTCCCCGTCAATTCATTTGAGTTTTAACCTTGCGGTCGTACTCCCCAGGCGGTGTGTTTATCGGTTTCCCTGCGACACTGAAAATAAATTTCCAACGTCTAACACACATCGTTTACGGCATGGACTACGAGGGTATCTAATCCTCTTCGCTACCCATGCTTTCGTTCCTCAGTGTCAGTAATGATCCAGAAAGCTGCCTTCGCAATTGGTATTCTTTCTAATATCTACGAATTTCACCTCTACACTAGAAATTCTGCTTTCCTCTATCATACTCTAGCTGAAAAGTTTTGATGGCAGTTCCAGAGTTAAGCTCTGGGATTTCACCACCAACTTTTTCAACCACCTACGAACTCTTTAAGCCCAGTAATTCCGAACTACGCTAGGTCCCTTCGTATTACCGCGGCTGCTGGCACGAAGTTAGCCGGACCTTCTTATTCGGGTACAGTCATTTTCTTCCCCGACGAAAGAGCTTTACAACCCAAAGGCCTTCTTCACTCACGCGGCATCGCTGCATCAGAGTTTCCTCCATTGTGCAAGATTCCCCACTGCTGCCTCCCGTAGGAGTTTGGGCCGTGTCTCAGTCCCAATGTGGCTGATCATCCTCTCAAATCAGCTATTGATCATAGTCTTGGTAGGCCATTACCCTACCAACAAACTAATCAAGTGCGGGCTCATCCAATGGTGCATAAAGCTTTCTCCGTAAAGACTTATCCGGTATTAGCACAAGTTTCCTCGTGTTATTCCAGGCCAAAGGGTAGATACCCACATGTTACTCACCCGTCTGCCACTAAGTATTGCTACTTCGTTCGACTTGCATGTGTTAGGCGTGCCGCCAGCGTACGTTCTGAGCCATGATCAAACTCTCAAGTTAAAAAACGGCGCACACTAGCTTCATATATAAATTGTAAGAATACAATCCATACGATTTTGAAGTGTGTACGACAAATTTTGGTAACCTTAACCGTCCACACTTCTCTTCTTAAATTTTTACTTTTTAAATAGCTAATTGGGTCTAAAAAGCCCAATAATCCTCACTAATCTATTGAGTAAACAATAATTTTACTGAGAAAGTGTGCTGCTTATAAGCTAAAATAAAAGTAAATCAAGCATTTAGCATTTAAATAAATGTTCAAATATACCAATAAACACAAGGTTTTTTTTGATTTTTAGTCATTACTAAATTAATAATTCAATATTCAAGATGATATTTAGTTCAAATAAAATATTAGAAATAATAAAAAAAAACGTTGAGATTACTTTTCTTTTCTCGTTAGTGTTAATTACGATTTCAAGCACCACTATCTATAACAAAAAAAAAATATTAATAAATGAAAATTACAAAAATTTAATAAATAATATTTATTTCCAAAAAAGTATTAACCAAATTTTTAATAATCTAGTTCCAAGATATAAAAATATTGATCATAAAATTTCTAGTGGTGAAACGTTTGATAAAATTTTAAATAATTATTCAATACCAAATGAAGAAATTAATCAGATCAAAAAAAAATTAAATTCAGATTATGATATAAATAATCTTAAGACAAATCTTGAAATAAAAATTACTATTGATCAATCAAATAATAAAAAAATTACTTCTTTTTTATTTCCAGTCTCTAGAACAGAAAAAATTCAATTAACAAGAAATCTAGATAATAATCTTTTTGAAAAAAAAATGATTATTACAAATCTAAATAAAAAAATTATTTTTAAGGAAGGAAAAATTACACAAAGTTTATACAAAACAGCTAATGATTTAAAAGTTCAGCCAAACATGATTATTGAGTTTGCAAGAATTTATGGATTCCAAGTTGATTTTCAAAGAGATATTAGAAAAAATGATAATTTTCAAATCATGTATGAAGTGTTTGAAGATGATGATGGTAAAATATTTGAAACAGGTAATATAATTTTTGCAGATCTAAAATTAAGTGGAAAAAACAATGCGTTATATTATTTTGAAAAAAAAGGAAGTGAGGGACACTATGATGAGAATGGTAAGAGTGTTGAAAAAGCATTGATGAAAACCCCTATTAATGGTGCAAGACTTTCTTCTGCTTTTGGTATGAGAAAACATCCTATAGATGGTTTTAATAAAATGCATAAAGGAACTGACTTTGCAGCCCCGATGGGCACTCCTATTATGGCATCTGGAAGTGGACTAATAACGAGAGCAAGATGGTGTGGTGGTGGTGGAAATTGCATTAAAATAAAACATAATTCAACTTATGAAACTATTTATGCCCATATGAAAAATTTTGCTAGAGGAATAAAAGAGGGAATAAGAGTAAAACAGGGCCAGATAATTGGTTATGTCGGGTCTACTGGAAAATCTACAGGTCCACATCTACATTATGAGGTAGTTGTAAATGGAAAAAAAGTTAACTCTCAAAAATTAAAGTTGCCTTCTGGCAAAACTCTTAAGAGAAAAGAAAGAAAAATATTTGAGGTAGAAAAAATTAAATTAGATGTTTTAAAATCAGAATTGATTATTGGATAAAATTAACTAGCAGCAACTTTCTTTTCAACTACTTTTTTATCTATACTTTTTGCAACTTTTTTAGCCTCAGGTTCAGACACTTCTTTTTTGACTGTTTCGGCTTCAGTTTTAACAACTTCTTCAACTTTTTTTTCTGAATCCACTGGCTTAATAGTTCCAGTTGTAGGTGAATTTACTCTAGCCATTCTAAAGCTTTCTTGCTCGTTTTGAACTCTTGTAAAGTGATCTGCGTGTTGAAAATAATTTTCAGATAAAATTTTATCTTCATTGGCTAAAGCTTCTCTCGCTAAATCATTGTATTTTTCAATAAGTTTAACGGCATTATGATTATTTCTACCTGGAACTTTTCTTTGAAAATTATCATTGTTAGAAAATTTTGACCCTTCATTATTGCTTCTAAATGGAGGTCTTCTATTATTATTGCTTCTAAACGGAGGTCTTCTATTATTATTACTATTATTACTTCTAAATGTTACCATAATATTTTTACAATTTAAATTTTAGTGCTGATTATACAGCGATCATTGTTGCCATAATCTTTTATGGCTTTATTAACGTAAAAACCTTCTTCTTTTAATATTTTTATAACTTTATTTTTTTGATTAAAACCTATCTCTAAAATAAATTTACCCTTTTTCTTAATCAGAATACTTGCCTTATTGATTACTCTTCTGATTTTTGAAAAACCATCAAACCCACCACTTAAAGCTAACTTTGGCTCAAAATTAACTACATCTTTTTCCAAATATTTTAAACTCAATTGTTCAATATATGGAGGATTTGAAACAATGATATCATATTTGCCATTATTAAAATTGTCAACACTTGAGTGAAAAAACTTTACTCGATTAGTTAAATTTAGTTGTTTTGCGTTAAATTTACTTACATTTATACTTTTTTTAGAAATATCTATTCCAGTTCCATAAAAATTAGATCTCTCTTTTAGTATGGATAAAAGAATGCATCCAGATCCAGTTCCAATATCAAGAACTTGCAATTGAACATGTTTTGAATAAATTTTTAAAACTTGTTCTATTATTAGTTCACTATCAGGTCTTGGAATTAGCACATCTTTATTAACAAAAAATTCATCTTTCCAAAACTCTTTTTTGTTTATTATGTAGGCAATTGGTTCACCTTTTTTTCTTCTTTCAATTAAACTTTTAAATTTTCCTAATTGTTCTGAGTTTAAAATTTCTTTAGGATTTAAAATGATATGTTTTTTATCTCTTTTAATCGAGTTAGATAATAATATCTCACTATCAAGTCGAGGATTAGCTGTCTTATTTTTTTGTAGGATATTTATTCCTTTATTCAAAATATTTTCTATATTCATTTTAATTAAGATTGCTCAATTTTTCTTCTTGTGCTTGCAGCGTTAAGCTTTCTACCATTTCATCAAAGGCTTCACCTTCTAAAAAAGCTTCAAGCTTGTGTAGGGTTAGATTAATACGATGGTCTGTTACTCTTCCTTGTGGAAAATTGTATGTTCTAATTCTTTCAGAACGGTCTCCTGTTCCTATTTTACTTTTTCTATCTTCTGATCTTTCACCTTCTATTCTTGATCTTTCTAATTCATAAAGTCTTGATCTTAAAATTAACATCCCTTTTGCTTTATTTTTGTGTTGTGATTTTTGATCTTGCTGAGATACAGATAATCCTGTTGGAATATGGGTAATTCTCACAGCACTATCTGTTGTATTAACAGATTGTCCACCTGGGCCACCAGCTCTAAACACATCAATTCTTAAATCTGAGTCATTTATCTTTATATCAACCTCTTCTGCTTCCGGCAGTACAGCTACTGTTGCAGCAGAAGTGTGAACTCTTCCCTGGGTTTCTGTATCAGGAACTCTTTGAACACGATGAACTCCACTTTCATACTTCAATGTTGAATAAATATTTTTTCCTCTAATTGATGCGATAACTTCTTTCAGCCCTCCTGCCTCACTCTGGGACATGCTTATTAATTCTAATTCCCATTTTTTTTGATGACTAACTTTTTCATACATCTTAAAAAGATCTGCAGCAAATAAACTGGCCTCTAATCCTCCCGTACCTGCTCTAATTTCTATAATTGCATTTTTTTTATCTGCTTCATCTTTTGGTAATAAAAATAGTTTTAATCTTTTTTCTATGAATTCGTTTTCTAATTTTAAATCTTTTAATTCTACCTCAGCCATTTCTTTAAATTCATTATCACTACTAGAATCACTTAATATTTTCTCTAGATCTTTTTTTTCTCTCTCATAAGAAAAATATTTTCTAGCATCATCAATTACATCATTTAAATCTGAGTATTCTTTCGATTTTTCAGCAAAAAGTTTTTTATCCACTTCACCTGATGATAATTCTTTCTCCAAAATAGAGTGCTTAGACATTAAATCTTCAATAGTTTTTAGAGGTATCATTGTATTTATAATTTTTTATCAAGTTCAGCAGCTTTTTTCTCAACTTCACTTACAACTCTTGATATTATATCTTCTGATAAAACTTTTTCACTTTGAATGCCAGATAAATAAAGCATATTATTACCTTTCCCACCTCCAGTTATTCCTATATCCGTCATTGCTGCTTCTCCAGGTCCATTAACCACACAGCCAATAATTGATAATGTTAAAGGAGTTTTGATGTGAGCAAGTTTATCTTCTAATTTTTTTACTGTATCAATTACTTGGAATGCTTGTCTTGCACATGATGGACAAGATATAATTTTTACACCTCTATTTCTTAAGTTAAGTGACTTTAATATTTCATTACCAATTTTAATTTCTTTAACAGGATCGTCAGACAAAGAAATTCTTATAGTATCACCTATTCCATCCATTAAAAGTGACCCAAGACCTATTGATGACTTAACGCTACCTGATACAAAACTTCCAGCTTCTGTGATCCCTAGGTGTAGTGGATAATCTGTAACTTTTGATAGTTGACGATAAGCTGCAATAGATAAAAATATATCTGAAGATTTTACACTTATCTTAAAATTAAAAAAATCTTGATCTTCTAAAATCTTAATATTTCTTTGTGCACTTTCAACTAAAGCTTCTGGGCATGGTTCCTTATATTTTTCTAAAATATCTTTTTCAAGAGAGCCGGCGTTAACACCTATTCTAATAGAGCAATCATTATTTTTAGCAGCACTAAGCACATCATGTATTTTTAATTTATCTCCTATGTTGCCTGGATTAATTCTTAAACATTTTGCTCCATTTTCAGCTGCTTCTATTGCTCTTTTATAATGAAAATGAATATCGGCAATTATTGGAACAGATACATGTTTTGTAATCTCCTTAAGAGCAAATGAGGACTCTTCATCTGGGCACGAAACTCTAACTAAGTCAGCACCCTCTTCATGAATATCGTTAATTTGTTTTATTGTGGCCTGTATATCAGTTGTTAAGGTGTTAGTCATAGATTGAACAGAAATAGGATTATCCCCACCTATTTTTACATCACCAACATTTATAACTTTTGTTTTTTTTCTATGAATATCTCTAAATGGTCTTAAGCTCATAAATTAATCTAACTTAAATTCTTTGTGAAGCACTGCTACTGCTTTTTTTATGTGTTTATTTGAAATTAAAACTGAAATTTTAATTTCAGAAGTTGAAATAACCATTATATTAATCTTTTTTGAAGCCAATGCTTGGAACATTCTATAGGTAATTCCTGGTGTTGTAATCATACCAACACCAATAATCGATACTTTTGAAACATTATTATCGTATGTAAATTTTCTAAATGAAATTTTTTTATTTTGTTTAATTATTTTTTCTGTTTTTTTTAAATCTTCAGATTTAATTGTAAAAGTTAAGTCTGTTTCTTTTCCATTTAAAGAAATATTTTGAACTACCATATCAACATTAATTTGATTAAGTGATAATGGTTTAAAAACAGCAGCTGCTACTCCCGGTCTATCCTTAACACCCACAATCGTAACTTTAGAATCATTTTTTGTAGAAGTAATTCCAGTTATTATTTGATTACTAAAGGTTTTTTTTGCACCAGTTATTAATGTGCCCTTCTTTTTTTGAAATGAAGATTTAATTGAAAAATTAATATTATTTAATTTTGCATCTTGTACAGATGTAGGTTGCATAACCTTTGCACCTAATGATGCCATCTCTAACATTTCATCGTAGGAAATTTTATGAATTTTTTTAGCTTTTGAATGATTTCTTGGATCTGTAGTATAAACTCCATCTACATCAGTGAAGACATCACACGCATCAGTATTAAAAAATTTTGCCAACATTATTGCTGATGCATCAGTTCCTCCTCTTCCCAGTGTTGTAATCCTATTTTCTAAGTTAATGCCTTGAAAACCAGTTATAATAGGTATTCCACCTGATTTCATGAAACTAAGTATTTTTCCTTTATTGATTTTGCTAATTCTTGAAGAACTATAAGGTCCTTCTGTAATAATTGGTAGCTGCCATGACATCCATGATCTAGCTTTAAAACCAAGATGTTTTAATCTACCAGCAATTAATGCACAAGTTGCTTGTTCTCCTGTTGCTAATAAAACATCATATTCTGCTGCATCAAAGCTATTACTTAATTCTTTTGTTTTTTTTATTAATTCATTAGTTGTGCCACTCATCGCAGAAGAAACCACAATAACACCCATTTTCTTCTTTTTATAAGAAGAAATAATTTTTGCTACATTCTTTATTCTATCTATGCTTCCAACAGAAGTTCCACCGAACTTTAATACAACAGTTTTCATTGATAATTTTGTAATTTATATTTGATAAAATACATCTTAATTGTTATGTCCACAAGCTATCTATTATGAATTCAATAAATAAAAAAGAAATTGAGAAATTTTCCAAAATTGCTGAAGAATGGTGGGATCCTAATGGTAAATTCAAACCATTGCATAATTTTAATCCAATAAGAATTAGATATATAAAAGAAAATATTATCAAAGATTTTAAGATTAAATCATCTGATAAACCTTTAAAAAATATTAAATTACTTGATATTGGTTGTGGTGGAGGATTATTATCTGAACCAATGTGCAGACTAGGAGCAAGTGTTGTTGGCATTGATGCATCAAAGAAAAATATTGAAGTTGCAAAATTTCATGCAAAAAAAAATAAACTTAAGATTGATTATAAAGTTGCATCTCCAGAGATGCTAAAAAATAAGACAAGATTTGATGTAATTTTAAATATGGAAATAGTTGAACATGTTAATGATATAGATTTTTTCATTAAGGAAAGTTCAAAATTATTAAAAAAAAATGGAATAATGTTTATTGCAACACTTAACAAAACATTAAAATCTTATGTTTTCGCTATAGTAGGTGCTGAATATATTTTAAAATGGCTTCCAATTGGAACGCATGATTGGGAAAAATTTGTTAAACCTAGTGAGCTAATAAATATAACTAAAAAAAATAATCTATCTCTTAAAAAGTTAGATGGAATGAATTTTAATATATTAGATAATAGCTGGAAAGTAACAAATGATACTTCTGTTAATTATATTACAAAATTTATAAAAAATTAATTTGTAGTGTTTTTTATCCAAGGCAGTATTTCTGCTTTTATACCCTCTTCCTTTAACTCGTTAAGATCTTCTTTTGTTGCAGTACCATAAATACCTTTGGCTTTTTTTTTATCTTTATAATGTAGAGACCTTGCCTCATAAGCAAAATTTTCTCCAACATATTCAAAATTTTTTTTTATAAATTCTTGATATTTGTAAATTGTTTTTTTTATTTCTTTATATTTTTCACTGGATGAGTCAATGTCTCTCAAATTATTTTTTGAAGTGCTCACGTTAGGAGACATCAAGCCTTTTCCAACATTTAAGGAATTGCAAAAATGACAATTTAAGAATTTTCTCTTTTTAAGTTTTTCATATTCTATAGACGATGAAAACCAACTATCAAAAGTAGTTTCACAATCTTTGCATATGAGCTCGTATTTGATCATGAGTTATAGTTAATAATTAATAAAGTTAATTCAATATCAAATTAGCTTCTATAATCAGCGTTAATCTCAATATATTTTTTTGTTAAATCCATTGTGTAGACAGTAAAACTTTTTAAACCCATATTTAAATTTACCAAAATATCTATTGATTGTCTCTTCATATAGTTAGCCACTTCATTTTCTTTGTAATTTTTAAAAATTTGTCCTTTTTCTATAATTTTTATACCACCAATGCTTATTGTTAATTTTTTTAAATCTATTTTCACTCCAGATTTGCCTATGGCCATTATTATTCTACCCCAATTTGGATCTTCTCCTGCGATGGCTGTTTTAACAAGATTTGAATTCGCAATAGAAAAAGCTATTACTCTTGCTTCTTTCTCACTTTTTGATTTAGCTATATTGATTGTAATAAATTTAGTAGCTCCCTCACCATCCTTAACTACTCTTTTTGACAAATTTAATAGCACTGAGTGCAGGGCTTTATCAAAACTAAATATTTTTTTATCATTGATATTATTTATGATTTGGTTTTTTACTTTTCCTGTAGAAAAAATAGAAACCATATCATTTGTACTAGTGTCGCCATCACAACTAATTGCATTAAAGGTTGTATTAATATTTTTCTTTAATAGTTTGTTTAAAACGTCGTTTGAAAGATCTGCATCAGTGAAAACATAACCTAATGTGGTCGCCATGTTTGGAAAAATCATTCCTGATCCTTTGGCAATTCCATAAATCTTAACATTTTTATCTCCTATTTTACATTCCTCCATAGCAATTTTTGGCTGTAGGTCAGTTGTCATTATGCCTAATGCAGCTTTCATCCAGGTAAATTTATTTTGTGTATATTTAATTTTTTTGATTAGCTCTGGAATGTTCTTTTTAATTTTTTCAGTTGGATATTTTTCTCCAATTGTCCCTGTGCATCCAAAAAGGACTTGATTTGATGATATTTTTTTTGGAGAGTCCTCGTCTTCAGTTTGTTTTTTTGTTAATTGTAATGCTGCTTCTTCTGCTATTTCTTTTAAACCTTTGTACCCATCTAATCCTGTAAATACATTGGCATTTCTAGTGTTAATAATTAGAGCACTTATTTTTTTACTTTTTATATTTAAATTCCATTTAATATTCTCTGAAATTATTTTTGATTGCGTGTAAACAGAGGCATAGTTTGCCCCGTCTCTAAAATAAAACATAACCAAATCATCCCTAGGTTTGCTGTATAAATTTGCACAAACTGTGGATATTGAAACTCCGTCTAGATGTTCTAAATCTTGAAAGTCGCTATTTTTTGACTTTAAATTTAGTGAGTTTATAAAGTTTTTAACGTTTATTGGCATGTGTTTAAAATATTTATTTAATACTTATATTAAAAGTTATAATTAATTATATACCAGAAAATTAAATGCTTAATCCCTTAAATTTTATCACAAAGTTTATTAAATCTAGCAATCAAAAAGAGCTCGATAGAATTAACAAAATAGTTGTAAAAGTTAACTCTTTGGAAGCTTCTGTTAAAAACCTTAGTGACGAAGACTTCCCTAAAAAAACTATAGAATTGAAAGATAGACTTAATAAAGGTGAAAATTTAGACACTCTATTGCCTGAAGCTTTTGCGCTTGTAAGAGAGGCTTCTAAGAGAACAAGAAATGAGAGGCATCATGATGTTCAAATACTTGGAGGTGTTGTGCTTCACGAGGGCAAAATTGCAGAAATGAGAACTGGTGAAGGTAAAACTTTAACAATAAGTCTTGCTGCCTACTTAAATGCCCTTTCAGAAAAAGGGGTGCATATAGTTACTGTAAATGACTATCTTGCAAAAAGAGATTCTCAGGAAATGGGAGAGATATATAAATTTTTAGGATTAACTTTTGGTTTTATTAATAATGACCAGGATGATCTTGAAAGAAAAAGAAATTATAATTTTGACATTACATATGCAACTAATAGTGAATTAGGATTTGATTATCTTAGAGATAATATGAAATTTTCAAAGGAACAAATGGTTCAAAGGGGACATGTTTATACTATTGTTGATGAAATAGATTCTTGTTTAATTGATGAAGCTAGAACTCCACTTGTAATATCAGGAACTGCTGAAGACAAAACAGAACAATACCTTGCGATTGACAAACTTATAAAAAGACTACTACCAGAACATTACGAGATTGATGAAAAAGATAAAAATATATTACTTACTAATGAAGGAATAAATCAGGTAGAAAAAATATTTTCTGATGCAGGAATCCTAAAAAATAATAACTTTTATGACCCTGAAAACTTAAGTTTAGTTCATCATGTAAATCAATCTTTAAGAGCTCATCATCTATTTGAAAAAGGAAGGGACTATATTGTTAAAGATGAAACATTAAAAATTATTGACGAACTTACTGGTAGAATATTAGAGGGAAGAAGATTTGGAGATGGCCTACACCAAGCGCTTGAAGCCAAAGAAAGAATAGATGTTCAAGCTGAAAATCAAACTCTAGCATCAATAACTTATCAAAATTACTTCAAACTCTATAATAAAATTTCAGGATGTACCGGGACTGCAGCAACTGAGTCTCAGGAATTTTATGAAATATATAACTTAATTGTAGTAATCATTCCTACAAATAAAGAAATGATTAGAAAAGATTGGAATGACCAAATTTTTAGAACTGAAGAAGAAAAAAATAAAGCTATTATTGAAAAAGTTCTTGAGTGTCACAAACAAAGTCAGCCAATATTAGTTTTTACTTCTAGCATCAATAAATCAGAAATTTATTCAAAATTACTGAATGATGAAAAAATTAAACATGTGGTTTTAAATGCAAAAAATCATGAAAATGAGGCTGAAATCATTGCAAATGCTGGAAAAATGAATTCAGTTATAATTACAACAAGTATCTCGGGTAGAGGTGTTGATATTCAGTTAGGTGGGAAAAAAGGAAGTCAGCCTGATGATGAACTTTTAGAAAATAAAAATAAAATAAAATCACTTGGTGGACTATTTGTTATTGGGACAGAAAGAATGGAATCTAGAAGAGTTGATAACCAAGCAAGAGGAAGAGCTGGCCGACAGGGTGATGAAGGAAGTTCAATTTTTTATGTTAGTTTAGAAGATGACTTAATGAGAATTTTTGGTTCAGAATCTATGAATAATATTCTTCAAAAATTAGGCTTAAAAGATGGAGAAAGTATTGATCACCCCTGGATTAATAAAGCACTTGAGAGGGCACAACAAAAAGTTGAGGCTAGAAATTTTGATATAAGAAAAAATTTATTAAAATTTGATGACGTTTTGAATGACCAAAGACATGTAATATTCTCTCAAAGAAATGGCGTGATGAATAGTGAAAAAGTTTTTGATTATTCAGATGAATTCTTATCTGAAATTATTAGTCATTTAATCACCTTAAAAATACAGAAACTATCAACAACTAAAAATAATGAATTTAACAATCAGTTAAAAACTTTACTAGGAAAAGGTGTTGATGATAATGAATTTAAAAAAGTTACTGAATTAAAAGATGAAGAATTCAAAAATAAAATTAATTCTAAATTTTTAGAAGCAAGAAATGAAAGAATTAAAATGTTGGATGAAGAAAAAGCAAAAGAGGTTGAAAAAAGAATTTTTCTTCAGTGTATAGACTTAAACTGGAAGTCACATATTCAATATCTTGAACAACTAAGACAAGTTATTGGCCTAAGATCTTATGGTCAAAGAGACCCATTAGTTGAGTATAAAAAAGAAGCCTTTTTTCTTTTCGAAAACTTATTGAATAAATTGAAAATGGATTTTGTTACAATTTTAATCAATTTAAAAATAGTTCAAGAACCTAGTGAAAGTATTTCAAGACCATTAAAAAAAGAAACATCTAACGATCCAAAATGTTTACTAATACAAAGAAAAAATGAAAAGATTTCAAGAAATGAGAAATGTGAAGCTACAGGTAAAAAGTTTAAAAACTGTTGTGGGGCTTTATAAAGAAAATATTAAATAGCCCAATAAAACTATTACTCCAAATAAAACCGCTAAATTTAACTTGGATTTAAAGAAGTTTTTAACAAATAAATTAACCTTACTTTCTTTCATGCTGAGTGTACTTAAATCATCTAATTGATTTACGAATCCTTTAGATCTTCCAATGGTTAAAAATTTATTTTTTCTATGATTAAAAATTTCTTCTCCACTCATGTTAAAAAATTCATTCAAATTTTTTTTAATCGATTTTCTTACGTTATCTAATATTAGGTCTCTATCTCTGTGGGCACCGCCAATTGGCTCTGGAATAATTTCATCAATTACTTTTAGTTCTAAGAGGTCTTTTGAGGATAATTTCATGGCTTTTGCTGCCTCTAAGGTTCTTTTAGGGTCTCTCCATAAAATAGTAGCACAGCCCTCTGGAGATATTACTGAGTAAATTGCATTTTCTAACATGATTACCTTGTTGGATGAAGCAAGTGCTATTGCACCTCCTGATCCACCTTCTCCAATAACAATTGCAAGAGTTGGGACGTTTAACGACATGCAGCACTCAATTGATTTTGCAATTGCCTCTGCTTGACCTCTCTCTTCTGCACCTACACCAGGGTAAGCTCCAGGTGTGTCTATAAAAGAAATTATAGGAATGTTAAATTTATTTGCTAATTTCATTAATCTAATTGTTTTTCTGTAACCCTCAGGCCTCATCATTCCAAAATTTCTTTCAATTCTACTTTCAAGGCTATCCCCTTTTTCTTGACCAATAACTAAGACAGATTTTTCATTAAATTTTGCAAATCCTACTAATACGGATTTGTCTTCCCCATAAAATCTGTCACCTGACAATGGGATAAAATCTTCAAATAAATTATCGATAAAAAATTTTGCTTTAGGTCTGTCTTCATGTCTTGCAACTAGAGTAGTTTGCCAAGGGTCTAAATTAGAGTAAATCTCTTGTAATTTATTATCTATCTCTTTTTGAGACTCAGAAATTTTTTTTGTATCTACTTCCGAAAGACCATCTTGATTATAAGGGTCTTTAAGCTTGTCTATTTCTATTTCTAAATTTTTAATATCTGTTTCAAAATTTAAATAATTTTTCATATGATTTTTAATTATTAATTAATTAAGAAAAAAGGCAATAAAATGTTTTAAATAATTTATATTTGACATAATTCTATTAAGAGGTACTCTTAATTAATATCGGGAGAGACTATTCAGTAATAGCGCCGAAGGAGCAACCACCCCGGAAACTCTCAGGCAAATGGACCGATAATAAACATAACACTCTGGAAAGAGATTTATCTCGCCGATGGAGCAAAACTCTCAGGCAAAAATACAGATGGGGTAAAATGGGTGCTATGAAAGAACAATATACAAAAATATACAATCTATCAGTTTCTATTAAATTACTTAACTTCATTAATGAAGAATTGCTTAAAGATACAAATATTTCTTCAAAAAAATTCTGGGAAGGCTTTAACAAAGTAGTTCATGAGCTAGCCCCAAAAAATAAAGAACTATTAAAAATTAGAGAAGATTTACAAAAAAAAATAGACGATTGGCACATTGCTAATAAAGGCAATGAAATAAACTTAGAAGAATATAAAAAATTTTTAAAGGAAATTGATTATCTAAAAGAAGTAGGTCCAGATTTTAAAATTCAAACAAATAACGTTGATGAAGAAATAACTAGTATTGCTGGACCACAATTAGTAGTTCCAATCATGAATGAAAGATATGCGCTGAATGCTGCTAATGCTAGATGGATGAGTTTATATGATAGTTTGTATGGCACAGATATAATAGAGCAATCTGAAGATAGTACTTCTCAGAGATATGATCCTTTGAGAGGTGAAATGGTCATAAAATACGGAAGAGATTTTTTAGAAAAATATTTTCCTCTAGAAAATTTAGGATGGCATAATATTACAGGGTTTAAAATTGATAATGGTTCTTTAATTGTATTAAAGGAAGACACTAAAACATCATTAAAAAATAAAGATAAATTTATTGGTCATAGAGGAGAGGCCAATGATCCTTCAGCAATTATTTTAAAAAATAATAATCTTCATATAGAAATAATTATAGATCCAAATGCTTTTAGCGCTCAACAAGATCCTGCTAAAATTAGCGATATTATTGTTGAAGCTGCAGTTTCAACTATTTGTGATAATGAAGATAGTGTTGCTGCAGTTGATGCTGATGACAAAGTTATTTGTTATCGTAATTGGCTTGGACTTATGAAAGGTGATTTGAAATCAACTTTTGAAAAAAATGGAAAGACTTATGAGCGTAAATTAAATCCTGACAGAAGTTATATTTCTAAAGATGGAAAAGGATTAAAACTACATGGGAGAAGTTTGTTATTAGTAAGGAATGTTGGACACCTTATGACTAACCCGGCAATCACTTTAAAAGATGGTTCTGAAATACCAGAAGGTATTATGGATGCTTTTATAACTTCAGCAGCGTGTCTTCATGATATTAAAAAAAAGGGTAATTCTAGAAGTGGATCTATTTATATTGTTAAACCAAAAATGCATGGTCCTGATGAAACTTCATTTACAGATTTAATTTTTACTAAAGTTGAAGAAGTTTTAGGATTGGAAAAATATACATGCAAAGTTGGAATTATGGATGAAGAAAGAAGAACCTCTTCTAACTTAAAAGAATGTATTAGAACGCTTCAAAATAGAGTATTTTTTATTAATACTGGTTTTTTAGATCGTACTGGTGATGAAATGCATACTTCAATGGAAGCAGGTCCTATGATTAAAAAAGGAGATATGAAATCTTCTAAATGGATTGGGGCATATGAAAATAATAACGTCGATATAGGTCTTCAATGTGGTCTTTTTGGTAAGGCCCAAATTGGTAAAGGAATGTGGGCTATGCCTGACAAAATGAAAGAGATGATGGAACAAAAAACTGGCCATCTAAATGCTGGTGCAAATTGTGCTTGGGTTCCCTCACCTACTGCGGCTGCACTTCATGCTCTTCACTATCATGAAATAAATATTTTTGAAAAACAAAAAGAATTACAAAATAGAGTGCCAGCAAAATTAGATGATCTTTTAACTATACCAGTTGCCGACAGACCTAATTGGTCTATTGAAGAAATTAATTCAGAAATTTCTAACTCTGCACAAACACTTTTAGGCTATGTTGTAAGGTGGATTGATCAAGGTGTGGGCTGTTCTAAAGTCCCGGATATTAACAATGTTGGTTTGATGGAAGATAGAGCTACTTTAAGAATTTCTTCTCAACATATAGCTAATTGGATACATCATGGAATTTGTACAAGTAAGCAGGTTTTGGAAATTATGAAAAAAATGGCAAAGATTGTGGATGAACAAAATAAAAGCGACAAATTATATCAAAATATGTCTCCAAATTTTGATAAGTCAGTAGCCTTCAAAGCAGCATGTGATTTAGTATTTCATGGTAGGTCTCAACCTTCTGGCTATACCGAACCACTTCTTCATTTAAATAGATTAATTAAAAAAAATTAATCAGAATTAGTTTTAATTCCAGTTCTGTTTTTAAAAGCTGAATATAAAGTTCCATCATCAAGACTTTCTATTTCACCACCAACAGGTAGTCCTTGAGCAAGTTTTGTAACCTTAGTAGAAGTTTTTTTTAAACTATCCTCTATATAATAAGCTGTAGTTTGACCTTCTACTGTTGCACTTGTTGCTAGTATAACTTCTTCAATATTTTCTCTTGAAACTCTTTCGACTAATGAATTAATTAAAAGATCTTCCTTTCTCTGGCCAGCAGAAGAAATAGTTCCACCAAGAATGTGAAAGTAGCCTTTATAAATATTTGAATTTTCAATTGACCATTGATCAGCAATGTCTTCAACTACACATATTTTATTATATTTTTCCTTTGAATTTTCACAATTGTTACAGCCTAATGAATTAGATTTTAAAGTACCACAAGATTGACATCTAATAACATTTTTATAAACCTGCACCAAAGTGTTTGCCATTGGCTTTACAAGTTCATCTCTATTATTAATAAGTTTTAATACAATTCTTTTTGCAGATTTAGGACCTAAGCCAGGGAGTTTAGAAATTAATTTGATTAACTCTTCTATCTCATTAATATTTTGCATGTTCTTAAAGCGGCCATTTAAAACCAGGAATACCAAATCCGCTTGTAGACTTAGAAATTTCTTCAGATGTCTTGGATTTCAATTCTGATTTTGCATTATTATGGGCAGCCACTATCAAATCTTCGATTATAATCTTATTTTCCTTTAATATTTCGTCTGAAAGATCAATTTTGATCATTTCATTTTCACCATTTAAAGTAACCTTTACAGAATTTGAACCAGACGTTCCTTCTACTTGAATGTTTTTTATTTTTTCTTGGCTCTCTTTCATTTTAGTCTCTAATTCTTTTGCTTTATCTAAAATTTTTGTAAAATCAGTCATTCTTCAATCTTCTTTTCTAGGTTTAACGTCAATAAGTTCTGCGTCAGGGAAACTTTTTAAAATATCTTTATAAATTGAAGAATTTTTTACACTTTCTATCAGTTCTTTTTTTTGGTTAATTTCTTCTTCTTTTTTAGATGGCTGTCCTTTGGTTTTGCTTAGACTTATAATCCATCTTTCATTGGTCCATTCAAAAAGTTTTGTTGAAAGATATTTAATAAAATCTTTATCTAAATCTTCATTAAATGAAATTTCAATTCTTTTGTTTTCAAAACTTACAAGGTTAACATTTTTTTCTAATTCATATTTTAATTTAATCTCTTTTTTAGAAGAGCATGCTTTTAATAGATCATCAAATGAATTTATAAGACTGATATTTGTTTTAACGTTATTATTTTCTTTTTCTTTGATATCTTTTTCTTGAACAATATTTTTCATTTGCCCTATTGTTTCTGCTTTATCTTTTATTCCAAATATATCTTCGTTTGTTTTTTTTGGCGAAAAAGATGTTTGATTTTCACTTTCAGATATTGGCCTACTATCTTTGTTATAATCATCACTATCTTGTTTAATGCTTTTTAAATGAATTAGTCTAATTAAGAACATTTCCATTGATAAATGTTGATTAGACACAATATCAAGCTCCTCAAGTGTTTTAATAGTAAATTGCCAAAACAATATTAAGGTTTCATTGTTAACTTTTTCTGAAAGATCTTTAATTTTATTAAACTCTTCATCATTCAATAAAAAATTATTACTATCTAAATTTAGTGACTCGATATTTTTAAAATAATACAAAAGTTCTAAAAAATCATTAATAAAAATTTTTGGTTCAACACCCTGGTTATATATTTCTCTATAAGTTTTGAGAACTTCAGTTTCTTTACCCTCAAATATCAATTCAAATAAATCAATTAATTGAGACTTATCAAAATAACCAAATATTTTTTGTGCTGTTACAAGGTCTAATTCTTTGTCTTTATCCAAAGTAAGTAGAGCCCTATCAAGTAACGATAGCGCATCCCTAACTGAACCCTCAGAAATTTTAACAATTAATTTAAGAGCATCATCTGATGCATTGCCATTTTCTTTTTCTTTAATTTTCTTGATAAAATCAAACAATTCTAAAGATTTAATTCTAGATAAATCAAATCTTTGACAACGTGAAACCACTGTAATTGGGATTTTTTTTATTTCTGTTGTTGCAAAGATAAATTTTAAATATTCTGGTGGCTCCTCTAAAGTTTTTAATAATGCATTGAATGCTTGTTTGCTAAGCATATGCACTTCATCAATTATAAATATCTTATATTTAGCAGTAGTTGGGCCATATCTAGAAAATTCAATAAGGTCTCTTACATCGTCTACTCCTGTTTTGCTTGCTGCATCCATTTCCAATACATCAATATGATTTGAGTTAGAAATAGCATTACAATTTTCACAAAGCTCTTCTTTACACAAATTATCTATTTCATTTGAACAATTTAAAGATTTTGCAACAATCCTTGCTGTAGTAGTTTTTCCTATTCCTCTAATTCCAGTAAAAAGATAGGCATTAGGCACTTTATTAGCCTTAATAGAATTAAAAATTGTTTCTGTAACAACATCTTGCCCTATAAGGTCACTAAATGTCTGAGGTCTGTACTTTAAAGCTAAAACTTTTGTATTTTTATTCATTTTATATAAAGGAGACTAGAACCTAAATAACTGTCTCTACGACTGCTTCCGTTAAGATCTGGTCGGGTTCAAGCAGCATTCACCTCTAGCCTCCAAAACTATTATAACAGTAATGTTTTCTAATCTACAAGAAAAGTTTCTGGATTATTTTTCTCTAAATTTATCAGCCTCAAAAACACCTAGTACGTGAAAATCTTGACAATGAAGTCCTAATTCTTCCAAAGATTTTTGAACTTTTGGATCATCTATGTGGCCATCTAAATCACATAAGAAAAAGTATGACTCAAATGAATTTTGTTCTGGATAACTTTGAAGCTTTGTAAGATTAACTCCATTAATAGCAAAACCACTTAATGATTGATACAGAGCTGCAGGCTTACTTTTAAGTTTAAATAAAAAAGAAGTTATGTATTTCTTTTCACCAAAATCAGGCTGTAAAACTTCATTGCCCATTACCAAAAACCTTGTGGCATTACCCTTTTCATTCTCAATATTTTTTGAAAGTATTTTTAGATCATAAATTTCCGCACTCAAAGAAGAGGCAATTGCTGCTTCAGTTTTAATTTTAGTTTTTGAAATTGTCTCAGCTGAACCAGCAGTGTCAGCACGAATATGTTCAACTAAATTATTTTTTTTAATAAATTTAGAGCATTGTGATAAGCCTTGTGAGTGAGAATAGACATCTTTTATATCACTTAAATTACTGTCTGGTTGTCCTAATAAATTATGTTCAATTTTATGAAAATGCTCAGCATAGATACTCAGCCTATACTTAAAAATAAGATATTCAATTCCAATATTTCCTGTAATTCGATTTGATTCAGGAATTACCATTCTCGAGTTTTTATCTTGAGATGTTTTTAAAAAACATTCATCAAATGTTTTACATGGAATTACCTCTGCCTTAGGATCTATTTCTAGCGCTGCAAGATGTGAATATGCACCGAATGTACCCTGAAAATAAATTTTGCTCATTTTGATGATTTATATTCCATAATTTTTTTTATAGCCAGATAATCTTCTTTTGTATCTACGCCTATAGGAGAAAAATTTGCCAAAGCAACACTGATTGTCAAATTATTATCTAATGCTCTTAGCTGCTCTAATCTATTTTGCTTTTCACTTGATGTTTGATCCAGACTAACAAATTTTTTCAATATACTTGTTTTGTATGAATAGATTCCAATATGATGATAAATATTTTTATTATTTTTTGAAAAACTATCTCTAGTAAAATTTAATGCTATTGGAAAATTATCTTTTTCAAGTTTTGACTTTGTAATAACCTTAACTACATTTTGATCATTTAACATTTTATCACTTTTAATTTCTGCTGCTAGTGTTCCAATTTCAGAATTGTTATCAATCATGAAGTTATTTAAATTTATAATATCATTTTTGTCGATATTTGGCTCATCTCCTTGTAGGTTTAGTATAAAATCAATGTCCTTGATGTTGAGTTTTTCATAAGCCTCAAAAATTCTATCAGTACCAGTCTTGTGAGTGCTACCAGTTAAAATGGCTCTGCCTCCATTTTTTTTAACATCATCAAGTATTTCTTTATCTTCTGTTGCTACTACGACTTCACCAATTTTTGCTTCCTCTGCCTTTTTAAAAACATGAGAAATTATTGATAAATTATTAATTTTTAAAAGTGGTTTACCCGGCAATCGAGTTGCCGACATTCTCGATGGAATTAATATTAACGTTTTAGCCATTATAAATTTACCCATTTGTGCGTCTAACAGACGCAAAATTAAAAATTAAAAATTAAGTATTTTTTTAATTATCATGTTATATCTGGAAAATAATAATAACTATATGGATTCGTTCGAGCTTAATAAAATTATTGCCGCAATTTTAATGGTTGCACTGCTTGTAATCGGTTTAGGAAAAATTGCAGATGGTGTCTTTCATGTAAATAAACCAGAAAACCCTGGCTATAAAGTTGAAGTAGAAGGACAACTAGCCTCTACAACATCTCAAGTTGCTGAAGTTGAGCAAAAAGTAGATATTGCAGCTATAATGGCGCTAGGCGATGTTGCTTCTGGTGAAAAAATTTTTAAAAAATGTGCAGCATGCCACTCAATAAATAAAGGTGGAAAAAATAAGATTGGCCCCGCATTATACAATGTTGTTGGTAGAGCAGTTGGCGGAGTAGATGATTATAAGTATTCTAAAGCTTTAGCTTCATATGGTAAAGAATGGTCATTTGAAGAATTAAATGGATTTTTAAAAAAACCTGCTTCTTATTTAAAGGGAACTAAAATGTCATATGCTGGTTTAAGAAAAGAGAAAGACAGAGCTTCTGTAATTAAATATTTAAATCAAAGCAGTGATAGCCCTAAACAGCTACCTTAATTTCCCGAAACAATACAATAAAATACTTTTTTGAACATGCACTCTATTCAGAGCCTGTAACCATACTTCAGAATTTTTTCCCAAAAAAACATCTCCCGTAACCTCTTCTCCTCTTGGAAGACAGTGTAAAAAGGTTGTGTCTTTTTTAGCAAAACTCATTAATTTTGAATTAATTTGGAAGTTTTTAAAATCTTTAATTTTTTTATTTTTGTTAACTTTATCATTCAATGAAATTACTTTATCTGAAAAAATTACATCAGCATTTTTAACTGCTTTTTTAGCATTGTTAAAAATATTAATTTTTCTTTTATTTTTTTTAGCCCAATCTAATACAAATTTTTTAGGCTCATAATTCTTAGGACAGCCAACGCTTAAGTTGAAAGAAAATTTAACTGAAGCAGCAATCAGGCTATTTAGAACATTATTTGAATCTCCAATCCAACAAATATTTAATTTGGAAATAGATTTTTTTTTAATTTCTTCCACAGTAAAAATATCTGATAGCACTTGTGTTGGATGAGATGATGGGCTTAAACCATTTATTACCGGTATCTTTAAATATTTACTAAATTTTGCTATTTTTTCATCACTATCAGTTCTCAACATAAAGCCATCTCCATAAGTTGATAATATTTTGGCTGTATCTGCTAGGCTTTCCCCACCTTTTCCTAAGTGCAATTCATTAGCTCTAAGTGTGATGGTTCCCCCTCCTAATTGTTTTATTACAAGATAAAAACTTAATCGTGTTCTCAAACTTGCCTTTTCAAACATTTGAATAAGTAATTTACCTTTTAAAGGTTTGTCTTTATCTACTTCTAGAGTGTTATAATTTTTTCTTTTTTGTTTTCTTTTTTTTGCATCAGCGATGATCTTTTTAAGGTCTGCTGAAGGTATATCTTTAAGGTTGATGAAATGTTTCATTTTTATTTATAGGTAGAGCACACTTTTTTAATAATATTTATTGCTATATTTATTTCTTCTTTTTTGACATTTAGAGGAGGTAGTATTCTAATAACATTTTCAGCTGCTCTAATCGTTAATAATTTATTATCCATTAGTTTCTGTATAAATTTTGTTTGATCATTATGAAGTTGTAGTCCTATTAGTAAACCAACGCCTCTTACTTCTCTGATTACTTCAGGAAATTCTTTTCTCAATTTATTTAATTCTGAATGAAAGTATTTTGATAATTTTTTAACATTTGAAAGAAATCCTTTTTTTAATATTTGATCTAAGACAGCATTTCCAACAGACATAGCCAGTGGGTTGCCACCAAATGTTGACCCATGAGTTCCAGCTGTCATTCCTGATGCTACTTTTTTATTCATTAAGACTGCACCCAACGGAAACCCACCTCCAATACCTTTTGCTATTGGTGCAATATCAGGCTTGATCTTTGCGTCTTCAAATGCAAAAAAATTTCCACTTCTTCCAATTCCACACTGAACTTCATCTAAAATTAATAAAATTTTTTTCTTATCACAAATTTTTCTTAATTCTTTTAAACACCAATTGGGTATAGCTTTAATTCCTCCTTCTCCCATCACAGTTTCAACCATAATAGCAGCCGTTTTTTTTGTTATTCTTTTTTTAAAATCTTTATGATTTCCAAATTCAAAATGGTCAAATCCATCAACTTTTGGTCCAAAACCCTCCGTCATCTTCTTTGATCCACTAGCATAAATTGTAGCTAATGTTCTTCCATGAAATGAATTTTTAACACAAAGAATTCTATTTTTTGAAGGTTGCCCTATCGAATAAAAATATCTTCTGGCAACTTTAATAGCAGCCTCTGTAGCTTCTGCTCCACTATTTTGAAAAATAACAAAATCTGCAAAAGTTTTTTTGGCTAATCTTTTAGCTAATTCTTCTCCCTCCGGAATGATAAACGCATTAGAAACATGCCAAAGTTTTCTAGATTGCTTATTAACTGCTTTTACCAAATATGGGTTTGCATGCCCCAAGGAATTAACTGCTATTCCCTGAACAAAGTCTAAATATTTTTTTCCATTAGTAGAATATAAAAAACTTCCCTTGCCATACTTAAAGGAAATTGGTCTTCTATTATAATTTTTTGCTAAAGCGCTCATTAACTAAGATTTAATTTTATAACCTTTTTTGTAAAGAAAAAAAGCTGCATACCAAATTAAAAAACTTAGTATTGATAAATATATCAATCCTATATTTATTGAACCATCTGACTTACCTAAAAAGCCATATCTAAAACCATCAATCATATAAAAAAATGGATTAATATGACTTATCGTTTGAAAAAATTGTGGAAGCTTATCTATTGAATAGAATACTCCAGATAAAAAACTTAGGGGTGTAATAACAAAATTAGTGACCGTTGCCGTATGATCAAACTTTTCAGCCCAAAGACCTGTAATAAAACCTAAGCTTCCCAAAATAAATGCTCCTAGAAAACCAAAGACAAAAATATATAAAATATTATGTATTGGTATTTCAACTATTAAAGAAAAAACACCTATTGAAATTATGGCTATTAAAAAACTTCTTGTTAAGGCTGCTAGTATTATTGCCATTGAAACTTCAAGTGCCGATAATGGAGCATAAAACATATCAACAATATTCCCTTGAATTTTTCCAATCATCAATGAAGAAACTGAATGACTGAATGATTGGCCCAAAATACTCATTGCAATTAAGCCAGGTGCTAAAAAACTTATAAAAGAATAACCAAGTACATCCCCTCTATTATTGCCTAAAGCTAGGGATAAAACTGATAAAAATAATAGACTTGATACAAGTGGAGATAGCAATGTTTGTTGCCAAACTACCATGAACCGATTGCACTCTTTAAGCCATAGACTTTTAAATCCAATCCAATTTACAAAGCCAAACTTTTTAACTCCGATATGATATTTTTTATTCAATTCAACCATAAGTAATCATATATAAATTTTAAAAAAAGATGTGTATAAAACAGAAAAATTCATTGTCTTTTTTTTAATCTTGTGTGATCTGTATATAGTTATAAAAACTAATTAACATACTAAATATAGAATATGAGCTGGAACGAAGAAAAAGTAGAAAAATTAAAAAAACTTTGGGGTAAAGGAAGCACTGCAAGCCAAATCGCTGAAATAATTGGTGGTATTAGCAGAAATGCAGTAATTGGCAAAGCTCATAGATTAAATTTGTCTTCAAAAATTAAAACTAGAAATGCATCTTCAAGTCAAAATTTTGATAATAGTTCGGAAGAAAACTCTGCTAAACAAAAAAGAGGCAGAAAAAGCAAGTTTCAATCCTTAATTATTGAAAAAGACTTTGAGCCAGAAAACCCTAAGAAATTAGAGGAACTAGATGAGAGCTCTTGTAAATGGCCTATAGGACATCCTGAAGAACAGTCATTTTATTTTTGTGGACGATCATCTCTGAAAGATTTTTCATATTGTAAACTTCATTTGTTATACGCCTATCAGCCAAAAGGAAGAAAAGAAGAACCTGTAGCTGACAAAGATGAAGAGGCACCTCAGTATATTGATAAGAAAATCAATACTGCTTAATAATTTTTAAATTTAATTAATTTTAATTTTTTATTTCGTATTCTTTCCTTTAAACCCTCTGATCAGAGATTTTATGATTAGATAAATTAGGAAAGAAAAAATTGAGAATATCAAAAAATAAATAATATTAATTATCATAAATAATCATACAATTTTAGTACAGGGAATTCTATTACGAATTAGCAGGGTTATATTTTTTTGTAGAAAATTGTCCACCTTCTCTCCACATATAGCTATATTTTTCCACTTCACTATCAAATACTCTCGTACTTGGAACTCCAATATCAGTATTAGTTTGATACTTGCCTGAGAGAACATTGTCATATTTTAAAAGTGTAAGCTGATCTATTGTTAGAAGTGGTTTTGGAAATAATTGAAATACTTTAGCAGACATAGTTGCTGCAAAAAGAGGTAATGGAACTAATAATCTTTTTTTACCTATTAAATATAATAATTTTTTTAAAATTTCTTTTAAAGATAAGACGTCAGGTCCAACACACTCTACAATTTTAGAGTAAATATTTTTAGAGACAACATGATAAATAGTATCTGTTAAATCTGAACAATGTATCGGAGTAAATTTAGTCGATCCATTATAATAAAGTGGAAAAAACGGAAGCCTACTTAGTAAAGTCATAAAAGACGTAGTAAAATTATCATCAACTGAATAAACTACTGAAGGCCTTAATATTGTAGCTAAAGGAAAATTTTTTTGAATATTAAGTTCACCATCTAATTTACTTTTTGCGTACTCTGAATCTAGCGCATTATTTATCCCTAATGCTGACAAATGAATAAATTGCTGAACTTTATATTCTTTACAAAGTTTAGCTAAAATAGAAGGAAAAATAGAGTGAATGTTTTTGAAAGTATTACCCTTGCCACCTTCATATAAAATACCAATTAAATTTATACAAATATCAGTTTGGGAGAAAAGCTTTCTAATTTTTTTTTCATCAAAGATATTAGCTTCAACAATGTCTATGTAACCTGCATTAGCTTGAGTCTTTATTGCATATCCTTTTTGATGAAGGTTTCTAGTAACTACAGTTACTTTATAATTATTTTTAGTAAGCTTTCTTATTAAATGACGACCTATTTGACCGCTACCGCCAAAAATTAGACAATTTTTTGCTTTCATATATATATATTTAAAAATGAATATTGATATTAAACTTCACAAGAGTGATCTACCAGAAGATTTAGATTTAGGCAATATTATAGCAGTTGATGGAGAATTTATGGGACTCAATGTTAAGCGTGATCCTTTATGTCTTATTCAAATATCAACTGGTAATTCTGATACTCATATCGTCCAACTTGACAGGGAGAAATACGACGCTCCGAATTTAAATAGAGTTCTTTCTGACAAATCTATTACAAAAATATTTCACTATGGAAGAGCGGACATGGCTCACATAAAACATTATTTAAAGACAGAGACCAATAATATTCTCGATACAAAAATTGCTTCAAAATTAGCTAGATCCTATTCTGATAGTCACTCCCTAAAAACATTAATTAAAGAATTTATGAACGTAGATGTAAGTAAACAATTTCAAAGTTCAGATTTTGGAGGGGAACTATCTCCAGCACAATTAAAATATTGTGCCAATGATGTTATTTATTTGCATAAAATTCATGAAGAATTAAATAAAATTCTCGTAAGAGAAAAACGAGTTAATTTATATAAGAGCTGTTTAACATTTTTAAAAACTAGAGTTGATCTTGATTTGGCTTTATTTAAAGATGATATATGGTCTCATTAAATGAAAAAAAAAAATTATAAAAAAATTGCAAAAAGTGTAATTGATCTTGAAATCAAAGCTCTAAAAAAATTAAAAAATTCAATTAATAATTCATTTAATGACGCTGTTGACGCAATATCAAAATGTCAATCTAAAGTAATACTATGTGGTGTTGGCAAAAGCGGATTAATAGCAGCAAAAATCTCAGGAACACTTTCTTCTGTTGGAACACCTTCGTTTTCACTATCTGCAAACAACTGTTCGCATGGTGATCTTGGTAGCATTTCAAAAAAAGATATTTTAATTTTAATAAGTTATTCAGGATCTACAGAAGAATTAAAGAATATAATAAAATATGCCAACAGAAATAAAGTTACTTTAATAGGCATAATGTCTAAAAAAGACTCTATACTATATAAAGCATCAGATATTAAGTTACTTATACCGGAGGTAGCTGAGGCAGGCCTTGGTATTGTTCCAACTTCAAGCACTATAAATCAATTAAGTATTGGTGATGCATTAGCAATATCAACTCTAAATCAAAAAAAAATTAGTAAAAAAGATTTTAAAAAATTTCATCCTTCAGGAAGTCTTGGGGCCAAACTAAGAACGGTAGAGGAAATAATGATAATTGGAAATAAAATTCCCTTTGTAAATGGTAATTTAATAATGAAAAAAGCTTTACAAATAATATCAAATAAAAAACTTGGAATATTGGTGGTTAGGAATAGCAAAGGGATTACAATAGGAGTTATTACAGATGGTCAAATTAGAAGATTTAATGAGTTAAATAATAATCTACAAAGTTTAACCGTTAAAGAAGTTATGACCTTAAGCCCCATCAGTATTGATAAAGAAACCTTAGTAGAAAAGGCTTTATCTATCATGAACAGCAAAAAGATCACCTCTTTATGCGTTCACAGCAAAAAAAACTTAAAAAGAACTGTTGGAATATTACATATTCATAAAATATTAGAGACTAACATCAATTAGATGGGTCAAAAAAGTTTAATTCAGTTAATAATAGTTCTAATAATAATTTTAATTTCATCAGCTATGTATTTAAATTATTTTGTCAAAGACTCTGAGGATTTGGCAATTAAAATAAAAACCTTAAAGGCTGAAAACATTGAAGACGAAACCAGTAATTATATAGAAAATATTAGTTACATTTCTAAAATTGGTGAAAACAAATATGAAATTATAGCTGATAGAACAAAAATTAAAATAAATGAACCTGATATGATGTTTTTAGAAAATGTAGCTGCTTTTATAACCCTTAAAAACTCTAACATAATTAAAGTAACTTCAGATTTTGCTAAATATAACTCAAAAAATTATGACACTATTTTTTCAAAAAATGTTATAGCAACTTATCCTGAGCATAAAATAACAGGTGAGTTATTAGATTTTTCTTTTGTAAATAATATTGGTATTTTCTCAACTAATATTGTTTATGTTGGTAGTAAGACAAAAATGTTTGCTGATAAAGTGGAGGTGAATCTTACAAATAATGATACTAAAATTTTTATGCTTGATCAGTCTAAAAAAGTTATAATTGAGGAAATAAATTAATATGGCTCTTATAAAAAAATTTAGAATTAAATCATTTAAAGATCCTAAGCCTATAATATCACTGGATAATATATCTTTATCATTTGGAAATAGAAAAATTTTAGATAACGTGAGCTTCAAAATAAATCATGGACAAATTCTTGGAATGTTGGGACCTAATGGAGTTGGAAAATCAACTATTTTTAATTTAATTACAGGTTTAATAAAGCCAGACTATGGCAAAATTAATTTTAACGGTACTGTTGTTAATGACTACCCAATATATTTAAGGACTGCAAAATTTAAAGTTGGCTATGTTCCTCAGTACGGAGGATATTTTGGTGATCTTACATTATTAGAAAATTTAAAAGCAATTGCTGAAATAGTAATATTAGAAAAAGAATTGATTAAAAATAAAATTGATCAATTAATTGCTAAATTTGAACTTGACGCCATTAGAGACACTAAAGCAAAATATTTGTCTGGTGGTCAAAAAAAAAAATTAGTAATTGCATTAGCTTTATTAAGTGATCCCAAAATTTTATTGCTTGATGAGTGTTTTGCAGCACTAGATGTTCTTACAATCAAAATGCTTCAAGAAATTATAGTTAACTTACAAACAGAAAATAATATAACAATCTGTATCTGTGATCATCAAGCAAGAGATTTGCTGTCCTGTGTGGATGTTGCTTTGATTCTGTCTAATTGTAAAATTGTGGCTCAAGGCTCACCTAATGATTTAGTTAATAATGTTGAAGCAAAAAATGCCTATTTTGGTGACGCCTTTAAATTTAATTAAAATGGCAAAAATACTTGTAATTAAAAAAAAAATTAATTCATTCAAAAAAGAAATAGAAGTTAGTGGTGACAAAAGTTTAAGTATAAGATGGGTCCTTTTAGCCTCTCAAGCAATTGGAAAATCAAGAGCCTACAATCTACTAATGTCTGAGGATGTATTGGCTGCAATAAAAGCAATAAGAAAACTAGGAATAAAAGTAATAGCGCGTAATAGTCATTATGAAATTTTTGGAAACGGGATCAACAGTTTTAAATACAAAAAAGGTATAATAATAGATGCTAAAAATTCTGGAACTCTTGGAAGATTAATCTTAGGACTATTAATAAAATCACCAAATAAAATAAAAATAATAGGTGATAAAAGTCTTTCCAAGAGAGATTTTTCAAGAGTTACTGTGCCATTAAAAAAATTTGGTGCTAAATTTAATTATAAAGTAAAAAATAAACTTCCTTTAACAATTCTAGGATCTCAAACATCCAAAGGTATTAATTACATAGAAAATAAAGGGTCTGCTCAATGCAAAAGCAGTGTTATGTTAGCGGCGCTTAATTCATCAGGCACAACATATATTAAAGCAAAAAAATCAAGAAATCATTCAGAATTACTTTTTAAATATCTAAAAGTACCTATTAAAATTAAAAAAACTAAAAAATATGATTTTATAGAAATTAAAAAACCCAATAAAATTTGTGCCTTTAATTATAATATTCCCGGAGATATAAGCTCTAGTGCATTTTTTATAGTACTTACAATGCTAACCAAAAATTCAAAACTTTTAATTAAAAATATAAATATTAATCCTTCGAGAGTAGGAGTTATTACAATCTTAAAAAAAATGGGGGCGGAAATTTATTTAAAAAATAAAAGAAATTATAAAGGTGAAAAAATTTCTAACATTTTAATACAGAGCTCAAAAAACCTTAGAGGTATAAATTGTCCGTCCGAATTAAATACCAGTGCTATAGATGAGTTCTTAATTATTTTTATAGCTGCAGCAAAAGCAAAAGGAATTTCTTACTTTAAAGATATATCTGAACTTAATCAAAAAGAGAGTCCCAGATTAAACTTGGGATCTAAAATTTTAAATATGATGGGTGTAAAAACAGAGCTAACTAAAAACTCAATAAAAATTTATGGACAGCCAAATTTAAAAATCACTAAACAGATTATTATTAAAGATTATCTAAAAGATCACAGAATTTTTATGATGAGCACTATCGCAGCTTTAACTTGTGGTGGGCAATGGAAGATTCATGATAAAGATTCTATAAACACATCCTTTCCTTCATTTTTAAAGATAGTCAAAAATATAAGCGGTAAATCTTTATGAAATTAAAAAATAGAATTAAGGTTGCAATAGATTCTCCTGCTGCTGCAGGTGCTGGTACTCAAGCAAAATTAATTTCTAAACATTTTAACTTATTTTATTTAGATACAGGAAAAATTTATAGATTAATTGCAAATATTAAACTTACTCAACCAAACAAGTATGGTCATGGCCTGATAAAAAAAAAGATGCTCAAATTAACTATGAAAGATTTGCAAAATAAAAAATTATTATCAGATGAAGTTGGAACAATGGCATCAATTATATCAAAAGATAAAAAAATAAGAAAACTTGTTCATGCGTTTCAAATTAAAAGTGCTTATCATCCTCATAAAAAGTATAATGGATCTTGTTTAGATGGAAGAGACATAACTTATAAGATAATTCCTGATGCTGATTTTAAATTTTTTATAACGGCAAATACTGAGACTAGAGCTTTAAGAAGGTATAAAGAGTTAAAAGGACTAAATAAGAAAATATCTTTTAATCAGGTCCTAAAAAGTATCAAAAACCGAGACAAAAGTGACTATAATAGAAAAGTCTCACCTCTTATAAGAACTCGAGATTCGATCTTGATTAATACTACAAATTTAACTAAAAGATCATGCTTTTTAAAAATTAAACAAATTATAGATAGGAAACTAAAAGCTTAATGGAAATTTATAAAGACCTTTCAAACCCCGCCTCTAAAGAGTTCGAGCAACTACTAAATTCACAGTTTACTAAAACAGCAAATCTTGAAGAAGGAAAAATCATTACTGGTGTAGTAAATAAAGTTACTGATAACTTCGTATTTCTTGAAGTGCCTGGTTTAAAATCAGAGCCTATCTTGGATATCAATGAATTAAAAAGCATGGGCATGCTTGATAAAGCAAAAGTAGGTGAAAAAATTTCTGTTCTTCTTGAAAGATTAGAAGATAAAAAAGGTGAAGTACTAGTATCAGCTTCAAAAGCTCAAAAAATTCAAGGTTGGGATAGGCTTGTTGAAGCTTATGAAAAAAATGAACCTATCATGGGTAAAATTACTGGACGTGTTAAGGGTGGATGTATAGTTGAACACATCGATACTGGTTCTTTAATGTTTTTACCTGGGTCTCAAATTTCAGACAAGCCATTAAAAGACATAAGTCATTTAATGAATGAGCCTCAAAAATTTGCACTAATAAAATTAGATAAGGTTAGAGGAAACGCATGTGTTTCTAGAAGAGAAATAATTTCTTCATTTAAAAAAGAAGATAAAATTAAGATTGTTGAAAAATTCAAAGTTGGAGATTTAATTAAAAGTGCTGTAGTAAAAGGCTACAGTTCATTTGGTTGTTTCTTTAGTGTTAACGATGAGCTTGATGTTTTGGTTCACTTACAAGAGATTTCTTATTCAAGAGTTAATCACCCTGATGAAGTTTTTACAATCGGTGAAAAACATGACCTTAAAGTAATCAGTGTTGATCTTGAAAAGCTTCAGGTTGGCTGTTCAGTAAAACAACTTACGCCAGACCCTTTTGAAAACATTTCAAATTACGAACTAAACAAAATCTATAAAGTAAAAGTAGTTAAGCTTATGGATTTTGGAGCTTTTTGTGAGCTTGAAAAAGGATTATCAACTTTATTGCACTCAAGTGAATTAAGTTGGACTAAAAAAAATATTTCTGCAAAAAAAATGTTTAAAGTTGGTGATGAAATTGATTGTGTAATCACTGAAATTGATAAAGAAAAAAGAAGAGTAGCAATATCTCACCGTTTAACAATTGATAACCCTTTTGAAACTTTTGAAAAAACTTATCCAATTGGGTCTGAAGTTGAGGGTGAAGTTGCAAGTAAAAATGAATACTCTATTTTCTTAAAAGTTGATGGATTAGATATAGATGCTTTCTTACATTGTAATGATTTAACTTACTTAAATAATGGTGAAGAAGAATTAGCTAAATATAAAATTGGGGATAAATTAAAAGTTAAAGTTTTAGAAGTAAAAGCTGCAGAACAAAAAGTTAGAGTTGGCTTACGTCAAACTCAACCAGACCCTTTTGATTGGTTTAATGATAAAAAAATTAAGCAAGCTATTACGGTTAAAATTATTTCAACTGACAATAAAGGCCTTGTTGTAAGACCCGAAGGTTGTGAAATGGATTTCATTATTAAAAAATCTGCAATAGCTATTAATGCTGCTGATGCAAGACCTGCTAGATTTACAGGTGGAGAAAGAATTGATTGTGCTATTCAAGAATTAGATTTGGATAAAAGAAAAGCAACACTAAGTATTAAACTTTTAGAAGAAATTGAGCGTAAAGTTGCATTAGATACTTATGGTTCTGAAGCAAGTGGTAAAAACTTACCTTTCTCATCATTATCTGATGATTTAGAGAAAAAGAAAAAAGAAGACGAATAAAAATTGGCTATTGTAAAATCAAAGCTTCTAAAACAACTCGCTAATAACTACCCAAATTTTTTAAAAAAAGACCTAGAAAAGTTTACCGATATTATTCTTACTGAAATAAAGCAGGCCCTTAAACGAGGAGATCGTGTTGAATTAAGAGGTTTTGGCATGTTCTCTACTAATATTCAAAAAGCAAGAATATCAAGAAATCCAAAAACAGGAGAGAAAGTAAATACACCTCAAAAAAAAACAATTCACTTTAAAATGTCCAAGGAAATGTTTAAAAAATTAAATAATGACGAATAAAATTGTTTTTGCTGCTTGTGATACATCAAATTTAAAAGAGATAAAAAAAATAATTAGCCATACAAAAACTAATAAACTTCAAATAATACCAAAATTTGGCTTACAGTTTTTTTATTCAAAAAATGGAAGGGCCTTTCTTCAAAACTTTAAAAAAGATTATTTCTTAGATTTAAAAATAAACGATATTCCACAAACTGCTTTATCTGCAATGGATAGTTTAAAAGATTTAAAAAGATGTAGATATATTACAGTTCATGCAAACGGTGGCCTTACAATGCTTAAAGCTATTACAAAAAAAGCTAAAATAATTAATAAAAATTTAAAAGTATTAGGAGTTACAATTTTAACAAGCCTTAACAACAAGTCTCTTAAAGAAATTGGTCACACCAAAACAGTAGAACAATTAGTATTAAAACAAGCTGGTCTTATAAAAAAATCAGGCGCAGCTGGAATTGTATGCTCTGCACAAGAGGCAAAGATAGTTAGAAAAAAATATAAAAACTTATTTATTGTGACACCGGGAATAAGATTGCCTGGAGATGATGCAAATGATCAATCTAGAGTAATGACTCCCAATGATGCTTTTAAAAACAAAGTTTCTGGTATTGTAATGGGAAGATCATTAGTAAAAGGTAATATCAAAAATAACATTAGAAGATTAATTAATCATTTAAATCAATGACCCTATCCTGCAAAATTTGTGGGATCTCTGACTTTAAAACTTTAGAATTTTTAACTGCCCATCCTACTCCACCTAAGATGATAGGGTTTATTTGTAATTGGCCTAAATCAAAAAGATTTGTTGAACATGATAAGCTTAAAGAACTATTAAAAGTTGATAAAAGAAAATCAGAATATGTTGCTGTATTGGTTAAACCTACTGAAAACATTTTAGAAAGAATAAAGGATTTACCATTCGATTATTATCAACTTTACGATTGCAACCCCTCTGATGTTAAATCAATTAAGGAAAAATATAATAAAAAGATCATTGTTGCAATAACTATAAAGGATCAAAATGATACTGTTAAATATTTAGAATATAATGAGCTTGCAGACATAATACTATTTGATAGCAAAGGTTATGAAAAAAGTATGTCCTTCGATCATCAATTAATTAAAAACATTAAAATTAATAAAGAATTAATGCTAGCTGGGAATATTCAAATTGAAGATAACCTTGAAAATTATAATGAAATAGCAGACATTATAGATATTTCTGGAGGTCTAGAAACATCTGGATTAAAAGATATTTCAAAAATAAATATTTTTTTAAACAAAATTAAACTAATTAATAATGAAACTTAAAAAAAAAATTCCTTTAATTGATCAGCACAATAAGAGTGGATTTTGGGGTGGTAAGTTTGGTGGTAATTTTATACC
Source organism: Candidatus Pelagibacter sp. Uisw_137 (assembly GCF_047720245.1). Taxonomy (GTDB): domain Bacteria; phylum Pseudomonadota; class Alphaproteobacteria; order Pelagibacterales; family Pelagibacteraceae; genus Pelagibacter. The sequence goes on along the minus strand of NZ_CP159811.1, from coordinate 96,056 downwards.
TGAAACTTTAAAAAAACCCATTGAGGACTTAACTGAACTTTTTGAAAAACTTAGATATGATAAGAAATTTCTTAAACAAAGAGATTATTATTTTAAGAACTATATAGGTTCTCCTACTTCATTTATTAAACTTCAAAATCTATCAGATCACTTAGGTGGAGCTCAAATATATGCCAAAATGGTGTCGGAGGCGAACGGAGGAGCTCATAAAATTTATAATGCAACAGTTCATTGCCTTATTGCTAAAAAAGCAGGAAAAAAATATGTCGTTGGTGATACGGGTGCTGGTTATGCTGGAAAGATGCTGAGTATGGCTGCTAAAAAGTTCGGCCTCAAATGTAAAATATTCATGGGTGCAAAGGATATAAAAAGGCAAAAGCCTAATGTAGATGCAATGAAAAAGAATGGTGCTGAAATTGTGCCCGTTTATTCAGGAAGCCAAACATTAGTAGATGCTGTTAGCGAGTGTATGCGTTACTGGGTTTCAAATTGTGATAACACTCATATGTGTGTTGGATCAACAGTTGGTCCTAATATATTTGTTAAAATTTGTGGTTGGAGTACAGCTCAAATTTCAAGAGAACTAAAGATACAAATTCAGTCTGAATTTAAAAAGATGCCTAAAAAAATTAAACTCTTGAATTGTATAGGAGGTGGTTCTTCGGCATACGGATTCTGGAGTGAGTTTATTGATTATGATAAGAAACAAATTGAATTAATCGGTGTTGAAGCTGGTGGGCCAAAAAATTCAAAACTACATGCGGCACCTCTAACTAATGATGCTAGACTTGGAATATTACATGGAGCAGCAGCTTATGTTTGTCAAAATAATGAAGGACAAATTAATGATACCGCTTCTATTTCTGCTGGATTGGATTATCCTGGAGTGTCACCTATTCACTGCTTCTTAAAAGATGTTAAGAGAGCAAGATATACGTCCGCAACTGATGAGGCAGCTTTAAACGCATACAAGCTAGTTACAAAACTTGAAAAAATAAACCCAAGTCTTGAGCCATGTCATGCTTTTGCAGAAGCTATAAAAATTGCTCTAAAATTAAGTAAAGATACTATCATTATAGTAAACTCTTGTGGTGATGCTAAAAAAGATCGTGATATTTTAAAAGAAAGATTAGGAAAAATTAACTAAAATGTCATTAATTAACTTAGCATTTAAAAAAGTAAAAACTGAAAAAAGACCTGCATTACTAACTTACACAGTAGCTGGAGATAATACTAAAAAGAAATCTCTTGAGATATTAAAATCAATTGCAAAATATGCTGATATTTGTGAGATAGGATTTCCTCACAATACTCCAATTGCAGATGGTGGCCAGATTCAATCAAGTGCTTATAGAGCTTTAAAAAATGGTATTAAAATTAAAGATGTTTTTTCAATAGTCAAAGATTTTAAAAAATCAAAACAATCAAAACCTGTAATATTGATGGGTTATTATAATATGATTTATCAATATGGTGATAATAACTTTATAAATATTTGCAAAAAAGTAGGTGTAGATGGATTAATTGTTGTCGATCTTCCTTATCCAGAAAATAAAGAATTTGCAAAAAAATGTAAGAAAAAAGGTATTAGTTTTATTCAGTTAGTATCTCCTACTACGTCTCCGAGTAGAATGAAAAAGATTATAAAAGACTCGCATGATATGGTTTATTATATCAGTATGCTCTCAACAACTGGTGGCAAACTAAAGGTTTCACCTAAAAAAATATTAGAGCGATACAGTAAGATTAAAAAACTTAATAAGAATAAGAATATTGTAATAGGCTTTGGGATAACTGAAAAAACTATAGCATCTTTAAGAAAAGCTGATGGATTAGTGGTTGGTAGTGCTTTGTGTAAAGAAATATCAAATTCTATTAAAAAACGCCAAAATCCTGTCACAAATGTAACTAATATTGTGTTAAAGTTAAGAAAAAAAATAGCATGAATTGGATTAAAAAAACTTTAAGATTTGGTGAGAAAATAAAAACCATCATTAAAGCACGTGCAACTAAGACTGAAATAGCTAATAGTGATTGGACCTCATGTTGTAAGGGGCCTATCTTAAAAAAAGATTTAGAAGAAAACTTGTGGGTTTGCCCATCTTGTAACAAACACCACAGAATAAGCCCAAGTCAAAGATTTGATATTATATTTGGCAAAAACAATTATGAAGTTTTAAAAACTCCCATTCCTCAAGACGACCCTTTAAATTGGAATGATGCAAAACCTTATAAAGATAGACTAAAAGCTGCTAGAAAAAAAACTGGTATGGATTGTGGAATGATGGTTGTTAATACTAATATTCTAAATTTAAAAATTACAGCAATTGCATCTGATTTTGATTTTGTAGGTGGCTCAATTGGTGCTGCTGAAGGTGAAGCTTTTTTATACGGAATTCAACATGCAATAGAAAATGAACAACCTTTTGTAGTGTTTACTTCTGGTGGTGGAATGAGGATGATGGAAAGTCTTATATCATTAAGCCAAATGACAAGAACGACACTGGCAATTAACGAACTAAAGAAAAATAATTTACCCTACATTGTTGTGCTGACTGATCCAACCGCTGGTGGTATTACAGCCTCATATGCAATGTTAGGCGATCTACACTTAGCAGAACCAGGAGCTCTTATAGCTTTTGCAGGAGCTAGAGTAATTCAAGGAACTGTAAGAGAAGAGTTGCCAGAAGGCTTTCAAAGAAGTGAGTATGTTCAGAAATCAGGATTTATCGATATGATTGTCGAGAGAAAAGATCTAAGAGAAAAAATTGGCTCATTATTATCAATATTGTTAAATAAAAATTCTGCTATAAATTCATCAGAAAATGAAACTTCAGAAGATAGTAGAACGCTTACAAAAGCTGCATCCTAAAGAGATCGATCTAAGCCTAGATCGAACTAGAAATCTTTTAGAAAAATTAGGCAATCCCCAAGACCAAATTAATTGCATTTCCGTTGTTGGAACAAACGGAAAGTTTTCAACCATCCAAGCACTTTATGCAATTTTAAAAGAAGCAAATTATAAATGTAATATTTATACTAGCCCTCACATTCAAAAGATTAACGAAAGATTTGTCTTTAACAATAAGCCTTTAACAGATGATAAATTGGCCAATCTTTTTTCTGAAATAGAAGAAGCTAATAATCAAACACAAATTACTTTCTTTGAAATTTTAACTGTTGCTTACCTTCATTATGCAAAGAAATACCCTGAAAACATTAACTTAATTGAGTCAGGTCTATTTCATAGATTTGATGCTACCAATATTTTAAAGAAAAATTTAGCTAGCATTGTAACAGCAATTGGTCTTGATCACTTAGACTGGCTCCCAAAAGAAGAGCAAACAGTTAACAAAATAATATTTGAAAAAACATCCTCTTTATTAAACTCTAAAATCATTGTTGCAAAACAAAGTACAAATGAAATTAGTAAAAGTATTGAAGATACAATTAAAGATAATTCTTCTAAAAAAATAATCTTTAATAAAGATTATAATTTTATATTAAAAGAAAATGATTTTTTTTATTTTGAAGATGAATTTGGTGCTCTTAAACTTCCAAAACCTAATCTACCTGGAGAATTTCAATTAGAAAATATCTCTACTGCAATTACAACTGCTAGGCAATTAACGGATTATAAAATAACTGACGAACATATTAAGAATGGTATTATTAAAATAGAAAGTATCGCGCGTCTTCAAGAGTTAAAATCTGGAAAATTAAAAGATTTAACTACTAATAACTTGTTATTTGTAGATGGGTCTCATAACCCACTTGGTGCAAAGGTATTAAATGAATATCTTCAAAGTCTAAATTGTAACAAACATATTATTTTAGGAATGATGGCTAACAAAAACCACAATGAATATATGAGTTACTTTAAAGATATTAAATCATTAACAACAATTGATATTCCCAATCAACCTAATGCTATTAAGGGAAATGAACTTAAAAAGAAAATTAAAAATTTTGAAAATATCAATTATAAAAATTCTGTTGAACAAGCAATTAACTCAATTGATCTTCAAGAAAATGATATTATTTTAATTACAGGGTCTTTGTATCTTGCGGGAGAAGTTTTAAATTTAAACTAGATATTCTTATCTAGAAATTCTTTCATTTGGCTCTCGGCAACTCCACCAACTTTTCTGTCTACTTCAACACCTTTTTTGTAAACAATAACAGTTGGTACACCTCTTACGCCAGCAGCTGAACCGGTGTTAATTCCACCATTTTCAATATCAGCATAATAAAAGCTAGCTTTATCTTTGTAGCTATCTGAAAACTTATCCATGATGGGTTTAAGGCTCTTGCATGGAGCACACCATTCTGCAGAAAATTGAACTACAGAGATGTCTTCATTCTTAATTTTTGTTTCAAATTCTTCGTCTTTAAAATCTATAAGCATACTTCTTATATAAATTTTTATTTTTTTTATTCAATATGTAAAAAGGGATTTTTTTAGTTAATTAACAGAGGTTAATTATGCCTGCTCGTATTTTTTTTGAATGCCTTCAACAAACTCGTTAATTTCGTCTAAAAACTTGAGTTTTTTCTCATCTTTTTCGTTGGTATATCTATCTCTTAAATTATCACACTCAAAATAAAATTCTTTGCATGTCCACCATTTTTCTTTTTCATCGCTTAATATTCTTTCAGCTATTCCACGTTTAATAGTCTTAAAGATATCAGCAGGTAGTGTATCTGGTGATTCTTGATATATTATCTTTTTTCCAAAGCTTACCATTCTCTCATCTTCAAATTTATCTAATAAAATTAATTTATCCTTCCAAGAGGCTGCGTGCCATTTTGGAAATAAAGCTGTATCTTTTTGAGGTGTAAATTTTTTATAAATTGTCTCTTCTGCTAATAAATCAACCTGTGAATCAAATTGAGCTTTTTCTTCAGCAGTCTCTCTTAATGCTGTTAAAACATTTTGGGAAAATTTTTCATTACTATTTACTAATTTTGCACGCTCTTTAATTAAATCAGGATCAAGTTTGCTATATGGCTCAACTTGTAATCCATAACTTGCATCTAAAATTATAGGAGCTTTGTTTGATCGTATAGTTCTTAAAAACTTTAATTTTTTAATAGCACTTTTAAGTTCAGAAATTGACATATCAAATAATGGGATCGGATCAACTTTAAGATCAAAAGCTTGGCCCCACTGATAGATTGGGTGAATACAATGTTTTGGATGAAGTGGTGCAACTACAAATCTATAATTTTTACCAAAATGATATTCAGCTAGTGTAAACATTTTTTCAGTTTTAAATATCGTTTCAGTATCACTCTTGTTTGCTGTTCTTAAAAATGTATCCCAAGTTTGAGGTTGATTTTTTTTAATCAATCCTAAAACCTTAACAGTTAACTCTGCATCAAATAAAGCTGAGTGAGCTCCACTAGATTCAAATCCATTCATTCTAGCTAACGACTCTAATTTCATGACCGCATTACCTTTTGCATTTATTTCTGTTTTTACAACGCTTTCATCAACTGCATGAGCACCTCTTGCAATATTTAAACCATCATGTCTTTTGTTGGGAGTTGCATTTGTAATATATGGATATCTAATACCTCTAAAGAATTCGTTTCTTATCATCTCGTCATCAAAGCCAATGTTTGACCAACCCATGAACAATGCTGGGCTCCATTTTTTAAATGTTGCTTCTAGCTGAGATAACATTTGGTAGTGACTTAAATTTCCTTTAGTTAATAAATTAACGCTAGTTTTGTTAACTATTAAAGCCATTGCTTGAGGTACCTCTCCTTCTGGCAATCTACATCTAAAATTAAAACGATCTAATTCTTTAAAATTTGGATCAACTAAAATGCCACCTACTTCAATAATGCTTCCCCATGAAGTATTGGCGCTACTAGATTCAATATCCCATATTGCTAAATTCATATTAGTTGGTATTCCTTTGATGATAGTATTGTTCGACTTTTTCTAAAAACTTATTTTGATATTCTTCTAGTTTAACACCATGAATTCTAAAATCTTGAAATAAATTATCAACCGTACATAACAGGACAATTCCTTGGGTGATATTTGAATTGTAAACAACGTTATGAGCTAATGAATAAGCCCCTAATTGAAGATAATAGTCCTCAATCCACTCTTCTTTTTTCGGTTTGTTGGACTGTTTAAAATCAATGATAGTTTCTTGTCCCTCATACACTCCGCAAGCATCACACGTTCCAGCATATTTTCCTGGATAGTACAATGTGGCTTCAGTTCCCCAAATCTCCGACAATTTATTTTTAATTCCTTGTTCAATTATTTCGTCTGCCATTTTTTTAGATTTATTTTCTTCTTCTAATAATTCTAAATTTAATTGACCTAATAGATATTTTTCTAAATGAGAGTGCATTGATGTGCCTCTACTTGAAGCATCATTTTTAATTCTATTTGCTTCAGCAGCTCCTACTCTTGCTTTCCAATTTGCAAGAGATGCTTTTTTTTCATCACTTTGTGTTGCTTGTAATATGGAAGTTACTGATGGAAGTTTTTGTTGATTTACAGCATACATTCTTGAACCGCTAACCATTGATCTCATGGATTTTGGATAAGTAAATTTATTATTCCACTGCATATAGTTTGTTATAAGCGGTATTGAGGGAAAAAAGAAATTAATTTTTTGCTTGTTTTGAATGGTCAACAAATTTTTCTACGTTTTCTGTTTGAACAGCTTTATCAACTTGTTCAGGATCTTTAATATTTTCTAGGCTTCTGCTAATCGATCTTGCATCTGTTCCAAACTTATCAACAACGATCATTGCTTCTTCTAATTTTTTTCTAAGAGAAACTATATTATCAAAGTGTTTTCCAAATCTTGAGCTAATTGTTTTTAAGTGATCATAGATTTCTGTGGCGCCCTTTTGAACTTTTAAAGATTGAAAGCCCATGTGTAAAGATTGTAAGTAAGCTGAAAGAGTATTAGGACCACAGATTACAATTTTATATTTTTTCATTAATTCTTGAGTTAATAATTCTTTAGTAGTTGGATCTTGGTATTCAGTTAATTCTTTATATAAACTTTCAGTTGGGGCATAAACAATTGCGAAATCAGTAGTTTTTGGTGGTACTATGTATTTTTCATTAACACTTTTAGCTTTTGCTTTAAATGCAGCAGCTAATTTTGCTCTTGCATCTGCAACAGCTTTTTTATCATCAGCATCATAGCCATCGGTAATTGCTTTAAATTTTTCTACTGGAAAATGTGAGTCTACAGGCACCATTACATCACCCTGAAGTTTGATTGCAAATTCTACATTTTCACCTGTATCCTCTTTCATCTTAACGTTGGTCATGAATTGAGAGGCAGGTAATAAGTCTTTGATTAAAGCATCCAATGAAAACTCTGCAAGAGTTCCATATTTTTTAACTCCAGCTAAAATTTTTGTTATACCTTCTTGGCTTTTATTTAATAATTCGACCTGACTATTAAAGTTTCCTACTTTTTCATCAACCTTTGTTAAGGCCTCTGTCATATCTTTAGTCACTCCAGTTGATAGAGCGGTAAATGAAGTCGACATTGAACCAAGTGAGGTATTAATAGTAGTATTTAAGGTATCTTTTAATGAAGTAATTTCTGTCTTTAAATTGGCCATCTCTTCAGCTTCTTTATTTTCGCTCTCATCTTTTGGCTTAGATCTTAAGTTTAGATAAAGGATTGCTAAAGCAACTCCGAGTAATAAGATTAAAACTGTTAATAAAATTATGTCCATGATTCTATGAGATATTTTATAGTAAAAATTTGATTTATATATGTAATTATTTAAAACTGTCTCTATGGAATCAATCTTAGTATTAAAAATACTACTTATTATAGGAGCTATTCTTGCAGCTTATGCAGTCCTTAGAAACCTTGATATTATTAAGATTATTTTAATTTACCTTAAGGATACTTTACTTAGAAAGTAACTTAACTAATTTTTTAACCAGACTATTTTTTAGAGAAAATTTTGAAGCCATCATACAGGCTTCTGACTTTAAAATTTCACCATCTTTGAGAATTCGAAGATTATTCGCTCTTAGAGTTTCACCAGATGAAGTAATATCAGTTATAATTTCAGATGACCCCGTAAAAGGATATGCTTCAGTTGCACCTAAACTACTAACCAACTTAAATTGCGTAACTCCTTTTGAAAACAAAAACTCTCTTGTTAGATTAGGATATTTTGTTGCTACTCTTAATCTTTTTTTCTTTATATCTTTAAATTCAAAAGCAATTTCCTCTACATCAGCAACTGTTTGAACATCAATCCAGGGATCTGGAATAGCAACAACTAATGTTGCTTTGCCGAATCCATAATTCTTAACAACACTTATCTTCTTTTGAATATTAACTTCACTCTCTTTCAATAAATCATATCCAGAAAAGCCAAGATCTAAAGAGCCATCTCCAAGTCTTTCGACTATCTCTCTTGCATGAAGATATAATACTTTAACATTATTTAAGTTTTTAATAAATCCTAATAAATCTCTTTCACCTCTTTCTGTGACTAAATTTAATTTATTTTTTTTAAATATTTTTAAAATATCTTTTCTAAGGCGCCCTTTACTGGGAATTCCAATATTAATAATATTTTTTGTCATTAGTAATTTAAATTTAAAGCAGCTCCTACTGCTGGAACTTGTTTTTTAGATCCAAGGTCTGAAATTAGTTTGTCGTATCGTCCACCATTAATAACGTTAATATTTTTAGATTTAGATCTAATATCAATTTTAAATACCATACCTGTATAATATTCTAATTGACGCCCAAAAGATGCTGAAAACTCTACATTTAATTTTTGAATTTTGTTTAATGAGGTTGGAAAATATTTTTGATCCACAACTAAATTGATCTTATTCTTTTTAAAAAAGATATTAAGTTTTTCAGCTGCTTGTCCTATTGGGCAGTTAATCTTTAAAAACTCTTTAATAATTTTTGAAACGTTTTTACCTCTACTAGCTCTTCTAGGATCTTTAATCTTATTATTAAATCTCTTTAAGATTTCTTCAATTAATCTACCTGCAACTACTGTTTGCTGATTATCTTTTAACATTTTTAAATATCTTTTTTTATCAACTTCAACAATTGTTGGGTCTACATCAGAGTTTGTCTCTAACCTTTTTAATAAATCATTGAAGTATTCTTCTCTCCAAAAATGTCTTGAAAGTCTTAATTTCCATCTTTTTGGGATATCTAGCTTTGAAATCAATAAATTGAAAATCTCAACGTTACCAATTTTTAAAGTTCCTGATGAATATTGTAAATTAGATAGAGATTTTAAGGCTGTATTAATAATTTCCTTATCATCTTTCTTTTCATCTTTAGAGCCAATAATCTCAAAGCCAACTTGGTCTCTAATAATAGAATCTCTTTTATTATTTGATTTTCTATAGGCCTGACCGCTATAAAATATTTTTTCTTTTCCTTTAAAATTGTTTTCTAGGTATCTTAAACATGATGCAATAGTTAGATCGGGTCTAAGACAAAGCTCACTTCCATTTTGATCAGTGAAAGAAAAAATAAATTTTCTAAAATTCTCTCCAGATCGTTGAACAATATGATTAGCTTCAATTACTGAAGGTAAATCAATATATTTAAACCCTTTAGATTTGACTGATTTAAGGATTTTTTCAGATAAATTTTTTGATTTCATCAATTAAATTTTCTTTTGAGAACGTTACTTGATTGTTTTCACCTTTAACTCCTAAAAGGTTTTTTAAAGTAATCGTATTATCTTTAAATTCATTTTCACCACAAATAATAGCTACCTGATATTGTTTTTTATTTGCGTACGTTAATTGTTTGCCTAGATTTTTCTTACTATCTAAAAATATTTCAGAGTTAATATTATTATCTCTTAATACTTTTAAAATCTCATAATAATTTTTTAAATACTTTTCGTCCATTACACAAATAATGACTGGTTTTTTCTCATCCACTTCAATTTGATCAAGTTGCATCATTGCAAATAATAATCGGTCAACACCAAAACTCATTCCAGTTCCTGGAATATCAACTCCCTTAAATCTTGAAATTAATTTATTATATTGTCCACCTGAACAAATACTTCCTATATCAACTTCTTTACCTTTGCTGTTTTTTGCTTTGAAATTTAAATTGGTTTCAACACAAAACCCATCATAATAAGCAAGCCCTCTTACAATTGTAAAGTTTGTCTTTATTTGATCTAAATAATCTCCATAACTTGCTATTTCTAATAAATCTTCTAATTCTTTAATTCCTTCTTGAGATAAAGGATTTTTTAAATTTTCTTTTAATTCTTTTAAATCTTTTACTTTTAAGAAGTTGATTATTTGTGAAGCTTGATCATCAGTTAAGTCAGCACCTTTTGTAACTGCTCCACTTACATCTACTCTTTCTTTTTTTAATAAATCTTCAACTCCTCTTAAACCAAATCCAGGCTTATCCAATTTATCTATTGCTCTCATAACCTTTATCTTCTTATCATCAGATATTTTAAGGTCTTCAATTACACCTTGAACAATTTTTCTATTACTAATGTTAACAACGAACTGATCTTTTTTTAAACCACAGGCAAGAAGTGTACTTGCAATTAAGTTACAAAGTTCAGCATTTGCTTGAGCTGGATTAACGTTACCGACTATATCTGCATCACATTGTAAAAAGCTTCTATAACGAGCATTACCCGCTTTTTCATTTCTCCAGACATCACCCATTTGATATCTTTTATAAGGTAAGGGTAATTCTTGATTATTTTGAGCAACAAATCTAGCTAACGGACTTGATAAATCATATCTAAGAGTAATATTTTTCTCACCATCTTTAAATGAGAACACATCAGACATAGGATTGCTGTCATCATCTGCAAGAAATGATCCTATGTTCTCTGAAATTTCAAATGAAGGAGTTTCAAGGGCGCCAAAGCCAAATTTTACAAAATTAGCTTCAATAATATTAATTAACTTTTTCTTGAGAATTAATTTCTTTCCCCATCGATCTTCAAATCCTGAGGGTAACCCAGGAATTAGTTTTTTTTCTTTATTCATCTTTTTGGTACCCGCGCTTGGAATTGAACCAAATCCTATAGTTCCACAAACTATCGTACTAACCGTTATACTACGCAGGCATTCCTTGTGTTTATATTATTTTTGTGTGGATTTAAAATTATATTATAAATAAATAGCCTAAAGGCTATGGAAACAAAGTCTGTAAGTACTTCTTGAATTCTCTCTGTATGTAATATTTATAATCATGATCAGTCTTTTAGACAATTAAGAATAATTTTCAACACCTAAATATAAAAAGGACGTTAATTTTATTTTTAAAGGTAAAACGCCCTTTTAGATTTTTGAAGTTTAAGAACTAGTCTATTTTTTTTAAATTTATAGCTGAAGGACCTTTTGGACCATCCTTCATCTCAAATTCTAGTTTATCACCTTCGTTTAAAAAACGCATGCCTGCAGTTTTTACTGCTGATGCGTGAACGAATGCATCTTTTTCTTTATCTTCTCTTTCAATAAAGCCAAAGCCTTTTTTACTATTAAACCACTTAACTGTTCCTTTTAGTGTACTCATTTTTACTCATTTTTTTATTATTTATATAAAAAAGTTATTTTATTTCTTTTATTTTTTCAATAATTTTTTGGATTTTTAAGGGAGGTGGTGGTGGCCCCAACTGGACTCGAACCAGTGACACACGGATTTTCAATCCGATGCTCTACCAACTGAGCTACAGGGCCCCATATTAACCTCTAAAAGTGATACGACCTTTGGTCAAATCGTAAGGTGTCATTTCGACTTGAACCTTATCACCTTGAAGTACTCGAATTCTGTTCTTACGTAATTTGCCTGCAGCATGCGCTGTAACAATATGACCGTTTTCTAATTTAACTCTGAACATTGCATTCGGTAATAAATCCTCAACAATTCCTGAGAACGACAGCATTTCTTGTTTTGACAAATTTATTTTCTCCTAATTCTTTTTTCTACCGACTTAGCGTGTCCCGCTAAACCCTCATAGTTTGCAAGTGTTATAACTGATGGACCAAGGGTTTCAATCCCTTTTTTTGATAGGTTTATATATGAAATTCTTTTGTAAAATTCATTAACACTAACTCCACTTGAATATCTTGCAGAAGAATTAGTTGGTAATACATGGTTAGAACCAACATTATAATCTGTCATTGCCATTACAGCATATTTTCCTAAACAGATAGATCCTGCATTTTTAATCTTACCCACTACTTTTTTATAATTCTTGGTATTAAGTTCTAAGTGCTCAGGAGCAATTTTATTTACTGTATCAATAATTTTTTGGTCAGACGGCATATGAATTAAAATTCCATTATTGAGTAGACTATTTTTTGCAATTACTGCTCTAGGCAGCTCTTTTAATTGATTAATAATTTCATCATTAACTTTTTTAATAATTGATTTATCTTTTGAAATTAAAATACATTGAGCAAGATTATCGTGTTCTGCTTGACCTATTAGATCACTTGCTATCCATTCAGGATTTGAAAATTTATCACAAACAATTGTTACTTCAGAGGGGCCTGCAATCATTCCTTCAATTCCAACGTCTCCAAAAACTTCTTTTTTTGCTGCAGCTACGTACGAATTTCCAGGGCCTACAATTTTATCAACTTTTTTAATTTTCTTAGTACCATATGCAACAGCTGCAATAGCAGATGGTCCTCCAATTGAATAAATCTCTTTAATCTTACATTTCTTTGCAGCATATAATACAGCCGGATTTTGTTTACCTTTTTGACCTGGATTAACCATAACTAGTCTTTTCACCCCAGCAACAATTGCAGGTACTGCATTCATTAAAACGCTTGAAGGGTATGAGGCTGTTGAACCAGGCACATAAATTGCAACCGATTCAATAGGAACGTATTTATACTCTAATTTATTTTTTAGTTTATCTGTATAAGAAATATTTTTGAATTTTTGCAACGAGTGGAATTTATAAATTCTATCATAAGCAAGGTCGATTGCTTTTTTAACCTTTGGATCTAAAGATTGAATAGTTTTATTTACTTGTTTTACACTTGGAGTAATAACAGTATTTTTATTAAATCTCTTTTCATACTTTAAGATAGCTTTATCACTATTTTTCTTAACATCTTTAATAATTTTAATAACTGAAACTGAATTAAGTTGAACTTTATTTTTTCGTTTAGACAGTAATGCATCTAAAGTTTTATCAAAGTTTTTGTTTTTACTATCTAGTATCTTAATCATTAATCAGCTTTATTTTGGTCATCTAAAGTTACTTCAATTATTTCTGTCGATAATGTAATATATGCATTATTTGTAAACATTAAGTTTATCTCATAATTGTCATTATTTTTTAAATAATCCATCCCAATTAACTCTAATTTTTCTTCAGGATCGTTTTGTTTAATATTTTTAGATTTAACTTTATCTACAAATTCGAATTTGCAAATACTAGTAACTTTTTTATCTTTTTCATCTGTTTCTACTTTAGATCTATTTAATGATAATAAAAAAACCTTGTTTGATTGAAGATATTTAATTTCATCAACTTTAACTTCAGCTCCAGAGCAACATGCTGAGATCACTTGTAATCCCTCATTGTCTGTAGCTATAATTTTTGATAAATATTTTTTATTCATTAGTTAATTCTCTTAATTTTAGCTCCTACTTTTTTTAATTTCTTCTCTATATCCTCATAACCTCTATCAAGGTGATAAATTCTATTAATTACTGATTTTCCTTTAGCAGCAAGTGCTGCAAGGATTAAAGATACAGAGGCTCTTAAATCTGTAGCCATTAATTCTGCTGCTTCAAATTTGATATTTCCTTCTATGGTTGCTTTATTTCCATTAATAGAAATCTTAGCTCCCATTCTATTTAGCTCTGCAACGTGCATAAATCTATTTTCAAATATTTCTTCTTTAATATGAGATTTTTTATTAGCTTTACACAATAAGACCATCATTTGCGCCTGTAAATCTGTTGGAAACCCTGGATAAGGCGATGTTTTAATATTTATGCTTTTAATCTTTTTGCTTCCTTGAATAAGTATTTCATTTTTTCTTAAGTTAATTTTTGATCCTACTGTTTTTAAGATATTAATTTCTGTACTTATTATCTTGGGATCAATTCCAGTAATTTTCAAATTTCCTTCCGTTAATGCTGCAGCTATTAAATAAGTTCCAGCCTCTATTCTATCTGGCATGACTTTATAATTTAATTCTTTAAGATTGTTCACTCCTTCGATTCTAACCGTTCTCTTTGCAGTCCACTTAATATTACAGCCCATATTTATTAAAAAATTAACTAGATCTTTAATTTCAGGTTCAATAGCACAATTTGATAAAACTGTTTTTCCTTTAGCTAAACATGCGGCTATAATTAAATTTTCTGTGGCACCAACTGAAACTTTAGGAAATATTATATTTGCTCCTATTAACCCTTTAGGAGCATTAGCATGAACATAACCTTGGATAATTTTATATTTAACTCCAAGTTTTGATAGAGCTTGCAAATGGATATCGACAGGTCTTGTCCCTATCGCACAACCACCAGGTAATGAAACTTTTGCTTTGCCAAATTTAGCAAGTAGTGGTCCTAAAACTAATATTCCTGCTCTCATAGTTTTAACCAAACTATAAGCTGCAAAAGTTTTTGTTTGCTTGGTATTTTTGATAATTAATCTTTTTTTATTATCATCAACAGCTGAACCTAATGACTTTAATAAAAGTATCATTGTTTCAATGTCTTTTACCTCTGGAAGGTTTGTTAGAGATATTTTTTTATTTGATAATAAAGTTGCAGCTAGAATGGGGAGAGATGCATTTTTAGAACCTGAAATTCTAATGTGTCCCTTAAGCTTTGCTGCCCCAAAGACTTCCAGTTTTTTCATGATTATACTTTTGGTAAAGTTACTCCAGTTTGACCCATATATTTTCCTTTACGGTCAGCGTATGAAGTTTCGGGAGACTGATCTCCTTTTAAAAATAAAAATTGAGCAACACCCTCATTTGAATAAATTTTTGCAGGTAATGGTGTGGTATTAGAAAATTCAAGAGTAACTGTTCCAAAAAACTCAGATTCAATTGGAGTTACATTCACTATAATTCCTGTTCTTGCATATGTACTCTTACCAACAACGATACACATAATATCTCTTGGTATTTTGAAGACCTCGATAGTAGTTCCAAGGGCAAAAGAATTAGGAGGAATGATAATATATTCAGAGCTTTTTTTGGTTACAAAATTATCTGAACTAAATTCTTTAGGATCAACGATAGAAGAATTAACATTATGAAATATCTTAAATTCATCTCCTACTCTTGCATCATAGCCAAATGAACTAAGTCCATAAGAAATCTTACCATCTCTCACTTGCTTATCTACAAAAGGAGAAATCATTGATTCCTCAACTGCTAACTTTCTTATAGATTTATCGGAAAGCACTGACATTATTTACTTTTCTTCTTGTTCTTTTTTTGAAATATTTTTCTTTTTTTTAAATTTTTTTTAAGAGCCAGACTTAACTTCTCATTTTTTTTTTTATCATTCATTATTTATCTGGATTAGTTAAAAAATCTAAAGTGATAGGCTTTGAGGCATCTAAAGTTTTCTCTGGTTCTTCTTGAACTTTTGGTCCCTCTTTAGCCTCACGTTTTGCTTTTTTTTCAGCAAGCTTTTTTTCTCTCTTAGCTTGCTTTTCCATAAGCTTATTGCCTTTAGTAGATTTATAATCGTAATGAATGCCCATAAAATTTCCTCCACTAGGTATAAATCATTATATGAAAAAAATTAAGGCAATTTTTTGAAAAAATGATTTATTGTGAAATACTTCAATAAAATAACAAATTAGCCCCTATAGTTAAATGGCATAACATGTCCATGGTAAGGATAAATTTCAAGTTCGATTCTTGGTGGGGGCACCACAACTATTTATATTTTATATAAAAGGATAAAAAAGAATATTTCTATTTTTTGATACTACAAATAAATCAATTAAATTTAAGTTACAGATTGCACTTTCTATTTTTTGTGTCGAGATTTATAAAAATAAGACAGCTTTAATTACAAATATAGAAAAAATTTATTTTATTATAGAATTATATTTTTATTTATTATATTTATTCAAAAGATTTAATTAATTATTTATCTTATATGAAAATACCAAAAACTACTAAAATTAAGAAATGCAGACTTTGTAAAAACAGAAAACTTAAACAAATCTATAATTTTGGAAATCATTTTGTAAGCAACTTTGTTAACAAAGCGTCGATAACAAAAGGTGTTAAGGCACCATTAAATCTAGTTTATTGTAGTAATTGTAAATTACTACAACTTGAACATACTGCTCCTCAAGAAATAATGTATAAAAAATTTTACTGGTATAAGTCAGGCATCACTCAAACCATGAGAGATGGATTAAAAGAACTTTATCAAGATATTAAAAAAAATTGTAAAATAAAAGCTGGTGATGTCATACTTGACATAGGAGCTAACGATGGAACTTTTTTAAAATATTTTAAGAAAGATAAAATAATTACAATCGGATGTGAACCAGCCAATAATTTAAAAAATGAATTAAAAAAAAATTGTGACTATATGATTAATGATTTTTGGCACACAAAACATATGAAAAAAATTCCAGCTAAACACCAAAAATTAAAAGTTGTTTCAGCTATAGGTATGTTCTATGATTTAGAGGATCCATCTGAGTTTATTAAACATGCTGCAGATGCCCTAGATGATGATGGTATTTTTGTGGCTCAATTAATGTGCTCTCATTCCATGTTTAAAACAAATGATCTAGGCAATATTTGTCATGAACATCTAGAATATTATTCTTATAATTCGCTTAAATATTTATTTGAAAAAAATGGACTAAAAATATTTAAAATGACTGAAAATAAAATAAATGGTGGCTCATACAGAATTTACTGTAAAAAAAATATTAAAAAATCCATTAAATATAAAGAACAAGCCAATTATAGTGAAATAATTAAATTTGTTAAAAGAGTAAAACAAAATAAAGAAAAAACTGTGAACTTTATAAAAGAAAATGTCAAACGTGGAAAAAAAATATTTATTTACGGAGCTTCTACAAAAGGTAATACATTATTACAGTATTACGGTTTGACTAATAAAGAAATTCCATTTGCTGCTGAAAGAACAAAAACAAAATGGGGTAAATATACGATAGGATCTGGTGTAAAAATATTGTCAGAAGAGAAGGCTAGAAAACTCAAGCCTGACTATTTTTTTGTTATGCCATATGGTTTTATTAAAGAATTTGTAAAAAGAGAAAAAAAATGGCTTAAGTCTGGTGGTAAATTTTTATTACCCTATCCATCATTTAAAATAGTAAAATAAATAATGAAAAAAAAAGCTCTTGTATTAGGATCAACAGGTCAAGATGGCTCTTACATGATTGAGTTTTTATTAAGCAAAAACTATCAAGTACATGGCTTAATAAGAAAATCCGCAACAGGTAATACTAGAAATATAAATCACCTAATAGATAATAAAAATGTATTTAATAAAAATTTTTTTTTACATAAGGGGGATTTGTTAGATCTAGGATCTATAATAAATTTAATTAACGAAATTAACCCATCAGAAATTTACAATTTTGCAGATCAAGATCATGTTACTTGGAGTTTTAATATTCCATCTTACTCATTTAAAGTTACTGCACTAGCAGTAATTGAAATATTGGAAGCTCTAAAAAGTAAAAAAATTAAATATTTTCAGCCAATTTCATCAAATATTTTTGGGTTAAACGACGAAAAGAAGCAAAATGAAAACTCAAGATTAAATCCTAATAGTGTTTATGCACTTGGAAAAACTACGGCTTATCAAGCTTGTCAAATGTATAATAGAATCTTTAAAATGCATAACTGCGGTGCTATATTTTATAATCATGAATCACCGAGAAGAGCTAAAGAATACGTCACCCAAAAAATAGTTCACAATGTTTGTCAAATTTATAAAAAAAACAAAAAAGATATTTTATTGGGAGACTTAAGTGCAAAAATAGACTGGGGATACGCAAAAGACTACGTTGAGGCATCATGGAAAATTATGCAATTAAAAAAACCAGATTTTTTTATAATAGCATCTGGAACAAATTATACTGTCGAATATTTTGTAAAAAAATGTTTTTCTTACGTAGGACTGGACTATAAAAAATATGTAAAAATAGACCCAAAGTTAATTAGAAAAGCTCAAACAAGTTCTTTGAAAGGAAATACCTTAAAGGCAGAAAAATTCTTTAAATTTAATAAAAAAAAAACAAGTTTAGACCAGTTAATTAAAATTATGATGGATTCAGAATTGAATAAAGTTAATGGAACCTAAAATTTCAATAATTTTATCTACTTACAATGAGGGATATATCATTAAGGAAACTTTGAAATCAATATTTGCAAATTTAACAGACGTAGAAGTTATTATAGTTGATGACTCTTCAACAGACGGAACTTGTGATAAAATTAAAAAATTTAATGACCCTAGAGTAAAATTATTTTCAAGACAAGATAGAGGTCTTGCATCTGCTTTTCTACTAGGTTTAATAAACACCAAAGGTGATATTATTGGGTGGTTTGATTCAAATATGCCTGAATTACTTCAAAAAACTTCTGAAATGATTTCTGAACTTGATAAAAATGATTTAGTTCTTCTCTCTAGGTATGTGCCTGGTGGGAATGATCAAAGATCAAAATTAAGAGTTCTATCTAGCAAAACTATAAATTTAGTTTGTAGAATTATTTTGGGTAGTGGTATTAAAGATTATACTAGCGGTATTTTTTTAATGAAAAGAGAGAAATTATCTATGGCTGTTCCAATATGTTACGGACATGGTGAATTTTTTATAGAATTTTTATTTAAATTAAAGAAAAAAGGTATAAAAATTAGTGAAATTCCTTATACACACCCCCCAGATCATGAGGGAATGAGTAAAACTGCAACAAATATAATTAGATTCTTTAAATTAGGTTTTGATTATATGATTAGAATACTAGTATCGAAAATAAGAAAAAATTAATTATTTTGTTACCTATTATACATGATTAAAGAAATTATCCATAAAAAAAAATTGTACGCACTAATTATTAAAGAAACATATCAGAAAAAAAAAGGCATTTCTTTTTTTACAAAAAATAATGCTAACCAACAAATTGGTTTTATGAACCATCCAAAAAATTATTTTATCAAGCCTCATAATCATCAAAAAAGAGAAACAAAAATATTCATTACCAGTGAGGTGATTATTTTACAAAAAGGGAAACTAAGAGTTGATTTTTACGATACAAAGAAAAAATATTTATTTAGCATTGTAGTAAAAAAAAATCAAATCATTATGTTGGTTCATGGTGGTCACGGTTTTAAGATATTAGAACCTGTAAAAATGCTTGAAATAAAACAGGGTCCATATGTGAACAACAAAGATAAAATAAAATTTGATAAGATTGATGAAAAAAGAATTAAAATCAAAAAAATATAATTTTATACCTGTAAATAAACCCTTGATTACAAGCGAAGATTTAAACTACTTAAATAAGTCAATATCAAAAGGTTGGGTATCATCTGAGGGTCCAGAGGTTAAAAGATTTGAGAATAATTTTTCAAATTTCATAGGTAATAAATATTCAGTTGCTGTATCTAGTGGTACAGCTGCGTTAGAAATAGCAATAAAATCATTAAAATTAAAAAAAGGTGATGAAGTTATTATTCCAAATTTTACAATTATATCTAATGCTATGGCAGTTCTTAAGGAGGGACTAAATATCAAATTAGTTGATTGCAACATTAAGGACTGGAATATGGATATTATTGAAATTGAAAAAAAAATTACAAAAAAAACAAAAGCAATTATAGCTACTCATATTTATAATTTCCCATTAAGAGTTGATATTTTAAAAAAAATTTGTAGGAAAAATAAAATTATACTTGTTGAAGATGCCGCTGAAGTAATAGGTCAAAAACTGAATAACAAACTATGTGGCAGTTATGGAGACATTAGCATATTTAGTTTTTATGCAAATAAGCAAATAACTACTGGCGAAGGTGGAATGATAACCACAAATAGTAAAAAACTATACAAACAATCAAAAAGTCTAAGAAATTTATGCTTTGGTAAACAAGACAGGTTTAACCATGAAGATATTGGTTGGAATTACAGAATGACTAATCTTCAAGCCAGTTTAGGTGTTAGTCAATTAAAGAGGATAAGGTCTATTGTTGGAAGAAGACATAGAGTGGGAAATGAATATTTCCAAAAATTAAAAGATAATAAAAATATTTATATTCCTGAAACTACAAGAAGTTATGCAAAAAATATTTACTGGGTAATTGCATTCGTTATAACGAACAAAAACTTAAAGATTGATGGAAAAAAATTGATGAAAATGTTATTGAAGTATGGAATTCAAACTAGGCCATTTTTCTGGCCGATGCATAAACAAAAAGTTTTTAAAGAAAAATACAAAATAAATACAAGTGGAAAATATAAAAATTCTGAATACATATCTAAGTATGGCTTATATCTACCCTCAAGTCTTGATATTAAGTCCAATCAAATAAAATTTATTTGCAATAAGGTAAACTCAATCTTAAAATAATTTTTTTTTATAAAAAAATTTTTTTAAAATAATTGTAAGTATTATTAATAAGAAAAAACATGTTAATGGGACATATATATCTGGAGAAAGAATTAGATCTCTAACACGTGGCGCCTCTAGGTTTTGTTTGATAATTTTTTCAAGCCCACTTCCAATTGAAACCATTAAAAATACTTGAGGAATAATTCCAATTATTGTTGCCAAAAAAAAATTTTTTATTTTAACATTAAAAATACATGGTAATACATTTGAAAGAGCAAACGGAATTCCTCCAATGAACCGATAAACTAAAAGATAAACAAATTCAGATTTTTTAAATTTTATTTCTAAATCTTTAAATTTAACTAAAAATTTTTCTTTAATAATTTCTTTTAAAAAATAATTCCCAAAAATATATAAAAAAGTTGCACCAATTGACATTCCAATAACTAAAATAAAAGTTCCTAACCATTTACCAAAAATAAATCCAGCCAATAATGCAAAGGGTGCGGCAAATCCTGCCATTATGATCCAAATAATTGTTAAAAATAAAAAAATTAAAGTTAATAAAAAAAGATTGGCTCTCTTCAAATCAAAAAAATAATCTCTATTATTTTTAATAAACTCATAGCTCGTTAATTCTTCAAATGTAAATTTTGATAAAAAAAAGTATAAAAATGATGAAACAACTATAAGATAAAATAAACCCAAAGTTAACTTAACTTTTTTTGATTTTTCCATAATTTACTAGTGGTATTATAAAATCTTCTATTTGCTATTTATACATATAATTACTATAAAGGGCGAAATTTAAAAAAACTTTAATAAATCCTATGAAACGAACATATCAGCCTAAAGTTGGAAAGCGTCTTAAGAAGCATGGCTTCAGATCAAAGATGGCAACTAAAGGTGGAAAAAAACTTATTAAGAGAAGACGTGATAAAGGACGAAAAAACCTTACAGTATCATCCACTCAAAAAAAGCCACAAGGTAAATAAGCTAATCTAAATGAAAAGCAAAATTGTTGCTCTTTCTAAAAACGAAGATTTCAAAAATCTACTTAAGAAGAAAAAAGTTTCAAACAAATATATCACCCTCTTTTTTGGTCCTCTTAAAGATAAAGACAATAAAAAACTAAACATTAGTTTTGTAGCTAAAAAAAAACTTATCCGTGGTGCCATAAAGAGAAACAAAATTAAAAGAAGATTAAGAAATATAATGAATGAAGCTGTAAAAAAAATATCAATGAACTTTAATTATTCATACCTTGTGATTGCGAAAATAACTATGCTAAACAATGAATATGCGATAATAAAAGATACTTTATTTCAAGACATAGAAAAGATTAAGTAATGAACATTATATCAAACATTTTAATTGGCCTAATCAAATTTTATAAAATGGTTATTAGCCCTTACTTAACTCCCTCGTGTAGATATCTTCCAACCTGCTCAGAATACACAATTGAATGCTTAAGAACATATGGGCTTGTTAAAGGGATATCAAAAAGTACTAAAAGAATATTTTCATGTCACCCCATTAAAATGTTGGGTGGCAGTGAAGGATTTGATCCAGTAAATAAAGAATTAAAGGCTAAAAAATAATGGATACTAAAAATGTAATTGCAGCAATATCTTTATCAGCAGCTGTTATTATTTTATATTCTCTTTTTTTTCAGCCTGACCCTGCAACTATTAAACAAAATCTAGCTGAACAAAAAAAAATTGAAAACAATACAGACACACCAAGCTTAGATAAAAATGAAGATTTTTCAAAACTTTCAAGAGCAGATGCTTTAAAAGAAAATGATAGAATTCAATTTGAAAATGAAAGTGTTGTTGGATCAATTTCTTTAAAAGGTGCCACAATAGATGATTTAACTTTTAAAGAATATAATATTGAACTTAATAGAAATGAAAAAATAACCTTATTAAGCCCAAGAAATGTTGAAGATGGTTATTTAATTGAAAGTGGCTTTGTAAGCACTAATAAAAATATAGATATACCTGATGCTTCTACTGTCTGGGAAGTTTCTGGAAATAAAAGATTAACTAATAATAATCCTGTAAAACTAACTTGGAGTAACGCTCAAGGCATTGCATTTGAGAAACATATAAGTCTAGATGATCAATTTTTGTTTACTGTCAGAGAAAAAATAATTAACTCATCAGATAAATCTTATAATTTTTACTCGTACGGTCAAATAATTAGAAACGAATTACCAGAAATATCTGGTTTCTATATTTTGCATGAAGGGTTTTTGTCTGTACTTGATGATCAATTAATTGAAGAAGATTATGACGATATTCAGGAAAAGAAGTTTACTCAAATTGCACAAGAAGGATTTGTTGCTATCTCAGATAAATTTTGGGTTACATCAGTTATACCACCAAAGGGTAAGGAGTTTAAAACAACTTTTGACTATAAAAATAAATTCAGAGCTAACTATATATCAACTAAAGGTATTGAGGTTAAAGCAAACAGTTCTATTGAAGAAAAAATTCAGATTATAGTTGCTGCTAAAAGAGTAAACGTCATTGATGGTTATGCTGAAAATTTAGATATCAATAAATTTGATCTAGCAATTGATTGGGGTTTTATGTACTTCATTACAAAGCCTTTATTTTTTGTATTAGACTACTTTTTTAAATTACTTGGAAATTACGGTTTAGCTATTATTGCTGTTACCATCTGTATTAGATTAGCCTTCTTTCCTCTTGCCAACTTTAGTTTTAAATCCATGGGAAAAATGAAGTTATTAGCGCCAGAAATGGCTCGTCTGAAAGAATTGCACAAGGATGATAAAATGAAATTGCAACAAGCGATGATGGCTCTTTATAAGAAAGAAAAAGTTAATCCTATGAGTGGTTGTCTCCCTATCCTGGTTCAAATTCCAGTTTTCTTTGCACTATATAAAGTATTATTTGTAACCATTGAAATGAGACATATGCCATTTTATGGATGGATACATGACTTAAGTGATAGAGATCCAACATCTTTGTTTAATGTTTTTGGTTTACTTCCTTGGGATCCACCTTCTTTCTTATTAATAGGTGCATGGCCGATCATTATGGGTATCACGATGTTTATACAACAAAAGCTTAACCCTACTCCACCAGATCCTATACAGGCTAAAATATTTATGTTTTTTCCAGTTTTTTTAACTGTAATTCTTGCACCATTTCCTGCAGGTCTTGTTATCTACTGGAGCTTCAACAACATCTTCACAATGATTCAACAATATATTGTTCAAAGAAAAATGACTATCAAAACAACATAAATGTCATCGTTAAAAGAAGAAGAATTAACAAACATCCTACCTAAAGACGGCCCAACAGTTGAAGAAGTAAAAAAATATTTAGAAAAATATAATGATGAATTTATTGTCATTAAATGTGGGGGTAGTGTTTTAGTTGATCCAAAATTATTTAAAATTTTTATTGAAGATGTTGCTGTTTTAAAAAAACTTGGTTTTAATCCCATAGTTATCCACGGTGGTGGAAAAAGGATAAACAACAAACTAGGTGAACTTAACATTAAAAGTGATTTTATTAATGGACTAAGAGTTACAGATAAAAATACTATTAATATAGTTGAAGATGTATTGATTGAATTTAATAAGGAAATTGTCAATGCTTTAAAGGATCAATCTTGTGAAACAAGAAGAGTTACTTCAAAAGAATACAATATCATAACTGTAAAACCTGAAAGTGACAAATTAGGTTTTGTAGGTACTCCCACTTACATTAAAACTAATGTTTTAAAAGAAATTATTAAAGTTAATGAAGTACCTGTTGTTGCACCATTAGGGTTAGATGAAAAAAATCAAACTTTTAATATCAATGCAGATACTGCTGCAGGATCGATTGCAATTGAACTAAAAGCTAGAAGATTAATGATTATTAGTGATGTTGAGGGCGTATTAGACAGTGAAAAAAAACTAATCCCTGAAATTAATTCTAAAAAAGCCAATGAATTAATTGATCAAGAAGTAATTTCTGGTGGAATGATACCTAAAATTAAGAATTGTCTAGATGTTGCAAGTAATGGGGTTAAGGCAGTTGTAATAATTGATGGAAGAAAAAATCACTCACTACTTTTTGAACTATTATCTGATAAAGGTTCAGGAACTTTAATTAGAGAATGAAAAATTTAATTGATACTAAATACTGGCTATTCGACCTAGATAACACTTTGTATTCTGGACAAACTAAGGTTTTTTCTGAAGTTGATAAAAAGATGTCTTCTTTTATTTCAAAGAAATTTAATGTCGATTTAATTAAAGCAAGAGAAATTCAAAAAGAATACTTCTATGAATATGGAACGACATTATCTGGATTAATGAATCATGACAAAATTGATCCACATGAATTTTTAGAATTTGTTCATGATATTGATATTAGCTGGCTTCCTAAAGATGAATTTTTACGAGAAGAATTAATTAAAATTAAAGAAAAAAAATATATCTTTACCAATGGTTCTCATGCGCATGTAGAAAATGTAACTAAACAACTAGGTATAGATGGGTTGTTTGATGGAGCATTTGATATTGTTGATGCTAATTTTATTCCAAAACCAAAAATTGAACCTTATAAAAAGTTAGTAGAAAAATTTGATCTTGATCCAACAAAATCAATATTGATTGAAGATATTGCTCATAATTTAGAACAAGCTAAAAACTTAGGGATGAAAACTTGCTGGCTTGAGAATGATGAAGTATTTGCAAAAAAAGATGCTGATAAACCATATATTGATTATAAGATTAAGAACTTGCCTTCTTTTCTTCAAGAAATTAATATATTAAAAGCACAATAAAACTAACCTACTAACGATAAAATAAAACTATGAAAGAATTTGAAAACATTATCAATACAGCTTGGGAAAATAAAGACTCCATTAATGGTCAATCTGATAAGTCTATATTAGATGCCATCAACCAAACGATTGAACTGGTTGATAAAGGTGAGCTAAGAGTTGCTGAAAAAAATGGTAATAAGTGGGTAGTTAATCAGTGGGTTAAAAAAGCAATAATGTTAAGTTTTAGAACCCATGATATGGATTCATTGAGTGGCCCATATAGCAGTTGGTATGACAAATCTCATTTACTAAAAGGGAAAACATCAGGTTGGACTAAAGAAGATCATATAAAAGCTGGCTTTAGAATGGTTCCGAATTCTCCAGTTAGAAAAGGGTCTTTTATTGGAAAGAATGCAGTGCTTATGCCTTGCTTTGTAAATATTGGAGCTTATGTAGATGAAGGAACTATGGTGGATACTTGGGCTTCTGTAGGATCATGTGCACAAATAGGAAAGAACTGTCACATATCAGGTGGTGCTGGAATTGGAGGTGTATTAGAGCCAATGCAAGCTAACCCTACTATCATCGAAGACAACTGCTTTATTGGAGCTCGTTCAGAAATAGTTGAAGGAGTAATTGTTGGAGAAGGATCTGTATTATCTATGGGCGTATTTATTGGTCAATCTACAAAAATTGTTTATCGAGAAACTGGTGAAGTAATCTATGGAAAAATTCCACCGTACTCAGTAATAGTACCAGGCAGCCTTCCAAGTAAAGACGGTAAAGGTCCTGCTTTATATTGTGCGGTAATTATTAAACAAGTTGATGAAAAAACTAGATCTAAAACTTCTATTAACGACTTATTAAGAGACTAAATGCCAACTTATAATGAAATCACATTAGCTAAAGAGCTAATAAGATTTCCAAGCATTACACCAATTGATGCTGGGGTAATGAAATTCTTAGCTAAAAGATTAACTGCTATTGGATTTAAATGTAAGATTTTAGACTTTAAAGATAAAAACTCTAAACCAGTTAAAAACCTATATGCAAGATTTGGTAATACTCAACCAAACTTTATGTTTGCTGGTCATTTGGATGTGGTTCCTCCAGGAAATATAAAAGATTGGACAATTAAACCTTTTAGTCCAGCTATTAAAAAAAATCATCTTATTGGTAGAGGCGCTAATGACATGAAAAGTGCAATTGCAAGCTGGGTTGTTGCTGTTAATAACTTTGTATCAAATAATAAGAAAATTAACGGATCAATTAGTTTATTAATTACCGGTGATGAAGAAGGTGTTGCAATTAATGGTACTAAAAAAGTAGTCGATTACTTAAAAAGGAAAAAAGAAAAAATAGATTTTTGCTTAGTTGGTGAGCCAACAAACCCTAATAAACTTGGTGAAATGATTAAAATTGGTAGAAGAGGAAGTATCAATGCTGAATTAACTATAATTGGAACTCAAGGTCATGTTGCATATCCTCATCGTGCTAAAAATCCATCGACTTCATTGATCAAAATACTAAATGAAATAAAAGAAATAAAATTTGATAAAGGAACAAAAGACTTTCAGCCAACAAATTTAGAAGTAACTAAAATTAATATAAATAATACAGCTGATAATGTTATTCCAGGACTTGCAAGAGCTACCTTTAACATAAGATTTAATAATAAACATACATCTTCTAGCTTAAAGAATAGATTAAATAAAATTTTCAAAAAAATTACTAAAAAAGATAAATCTAATTTTAAAGTAAAATATCGTGTATCAGGTGAAGCCTTTTTAACTAAGCCTAATAAAACAACTTATATGATTCAAGATGTAATAAAAAAAATTACAAAAATTAAACCTCAATTGTCTACAACGGGTGGAACTTCAGACGCAAGATTTATTAGAAAAATTGCTCCATGTTTAGAATTTGGTTTAGTAGGTAAAACAATGCATAAAGTAGATGAGGCAGTATCTATTTCAGACTTAAAAAGGTTAACAAAGATATATTCTGAAATTCTTAAAAATTATTTTTAATGATTTGCATTAAAACAGATATTCCTAAAGAACTGAATGATATTGATGATGAATTAAAAGCTATTTATCACTCTAAAGATACAGTTTGTTTTTTTACTTTTAAGAATAGAGAACAGCGTAACGAGTTTGTAGAAAGAACTAAAGGAATGCCAAAAGTAGAACGAGAAACTATTTATCAAGAATATCTATCTTAAATGAAAACTGGATTAATAACCTCTGATACTTATCAAAATCATAATACGGGCGACGGTCATCCAGAGAAAATTGATAGAGTTACAGTTGTTATCAATAACTTTAAAAAGTTAGATAATAAAGATTTAGTTTGGAAAAAACCTTCAAAATTTGACCGGTCACTTTTAGAAATAACTCACAATTCTGATTATATAAATTTTGTAGAAAAATCTTTTCCTGAAAAAGGATTATCATTTTTAGATGGAGATACAATTGTCTCTCCAGGAAGTAAGGATGCCACGTCAGATGCCGTAGGTTCAATTATTACAGCCATTGATGGTGTTCAAAATAAAGATTTTAAAAATGCTTTTTGTGCTGTCAGACCTCCAGGGCATCATGCAGAGAAAAATAAAGCGATGGGTTTTTGTATTTATAACAATGTGGCTGTTGGAGCCAATTATCTTATAAATAAATACAAACTTAATAAAATAGCAATTATTGATTTTGATGTGCATCATGGAAATGGCACTCAAGATATTTTTTATGATAATGAAAAAGTTTTATATATTTCCACTCATCAATACCCTTACTACCCAGGGTCAGGTACTAATGATGAAAAAGGAAAACATAACAACATATTAAATATTCCTTTGCCAGCAGGAACAACCTCTGAAGAATATTTAAATGCCTATGAATTTGTACTTAAGAAAATTAAAGAATTTAAACCTGAATTTATCTTACTTTCTGCAGGGTTTGACGCCCATAAAGATGATCCATTGGCACAACTTCAATTAGAGTCAAAAGACTTTTATAACATTACCAAAAGAACACTAGAGCTATCAAAACAATACTGTGATGGAAAAGTAGTATCAATTTTAGAAGGTGGATACGATCTATTAGCACTTCAAGAAAGTACTGAGATGCATGTAAAAGCTTTACTAGAATTTAATTGATAATTTCTCAATACGCATTAAAGAACTCACAATGAAACTTTATAAAATTAAAAAGTCTAACATTGATAAAAAGGGTCGTGGCTTATATGCCACAAAGGATATCAAAGAAGGTACTAGAATTATTGATTATGTTGGCAAAATTATTACTAAGAAACAAACAGAAGAATCACAAAAATTTGATAATGCAAAACCCATCTACTTGTTCAATTTAAATAAAAAATACGACATGGATGGAGATGTTTCTTGGAACACTGCACGTTTGATAAACCATTCTTGTTCTAATAATTGTGATTATAACGGAACAGGTTTAAAATTATGGGTGGTTGCTATAAAAGATATTCAAAAAGGTGAAGAGATAACAGCTGATTATGGTTTTGGTTATGATGAAGATTATAAACAATTCGCCTGTAAATGTAAGTCGAAGAATTGTTGTGGCTATATTGTTCGATCAGAGTCTAGATGGAGAATTAATAAAAAATTTAGTATCAGCCAACAAAAAGCTAGTAAATAACTTTTTCTAAAAATAATCCTCCAGCAGGTGCTGGTGGTGCACAAAGAATTCTTTTTTTTGATTTAATAACAAATTCAAATTTTTTTAAATTCCATTTATTTTCAGCCAGATATTTTAAACTGCCTACCATTGATCGTACTTGTTGTTGTAAAAATGATTGTGATTTAAATTGTATTTCAATTCTTCCAGCATTTGATTTAATCTTAATAGATTTCATAGTTTTAATTGGACTGTTTGCATTACAACTTGATGCCCTAAAAGTAGAAAAATCTTTAGTACCTAAAAGTTTTTTTGCACCCTTTTTCATCAACTCAATATCTAATTTTTTAATTATATGCCAACCTCTTTCTTTTTCAAGAGAAGGCTTACTTAATCTATTAAAAATTATATATTTATAAATTCTTTGTTTAGCAGAATATCTTGCATGAAATTTTAGACTTCTTTTTTTAATTACTAAGATAGAAATGCCTTTATCATTTATAAAATGATTAATTGATCTTAATAACTTATCTAAATTTTGAATTTCTTTTTTGCAGTCAAAATGGGCTGACTGTTCTTTTGCATGGACACCAGCGTCAGTTCTTCCAGACCCTATCAAGACCACTTTTTCTTTCAAAAGTTTTGATAACTTAACTTGTATTTCTTTTTGAATTGATTTTCCTTTAGATTGTATTTGCCAACCAACAAAACTAGTTCCTATATACTCTATTAAAAATTGATATCTAAACATTTGTTAATTTTGAGCCTTTTGTTATTTGAGAACCAAGAACAAATTCATTAATGTTTTGAGGCTTTTTTCCTTGTCTTTGAATGTCAATAATTTTTATAGATTTTTGATCTCCACAACTAATTTCTAAATCACTAGTCATTACTTCACCTATCTCACCACTTTTAGTGCCTAATTCTGCTTTTAAAATTTTGTATCTTTCTTCTTTAAAAATAAAAAAGGCCCCAGGGCTTGGGTATAATCCATTTATTTTTCCAATAATACTTTCTGCATTATCATTCCACTGAATCTCACCCTCTGACTTTTCAATTTTAGAAGCGTAGGTTGCTTTTGTGTCGTCTTGTTCTTTAAATATTAATTTATCTTCAAATATACTGTCTACATTTTCTATGATTTTTTCTGAAGCTAAAATTGAAAGCTTATTTGATATCATTTCTGCATTATCACTATCATTAATTTCTATTTTATAGCTGTTGCAGACTGGACCCGAATCAAGTTTTTCTCCTATTCTCATAATACTAATTCCTGTTTCTTTTTCTAAATTCATAATAGATCGTTGAATGGGTGCTGCTCCTCTCCACTTAGGTAGGAGAGAGGCGTGAACATTTATAAAACCTTTTTTAGCAAGATTTAAAAATTCTTTAGGTATTATTTGACCGTAAGCCACAACAATTACCAAATCTAGATCTAGTTGTTTTAAATATTCATATTCTTCTTTATTTTCTTTTAAAGTGACTGGTGTTCTACAGTGTATATTATAATCTTCTGCTGCAGTTTCTATTGGTGACTTGTTTATTTTTTGGCCTCTTTGAGATTTTTTTGGTGGCTGTGTGTATACGGCAGGTATTATATAGTTTTTTTCATACAGAGGTTTTAAGATTTGTACAGCAAATAATGGCGTACCCATGAAGACAATTTTTTTTGTCATTTTAAACGATTATTCTATTCGACTTAACTTTAGAAAGTTTCTTAATTATCATAGATTTTTTTAATTTAGATAAATAATCTATAAATAAAACTCCTTCTAAATGATCCATTTCATGCTGAATGCAAGTTGCTAATAATCCATTTGCTTTTAATAATTGTTTTTTTCCATTGTAATCTAAATATTCAACTTCACATTCATTTGGTCTTTCTATTTCAGCAAACTGATCTGGGACAGATAAACAGCCCTCTTCATATTTTGATGTTTCATTATTTTTATTTTTAATTACTGGGTTAACCAAATATCTTGGTTCTTTTTTATCTTCATCTCTACTTATATCCATCACTATAATTCTTTTTGGAACGCCTATTTGAATTGCTGCAAGACCTATTCCAGGTGCTGCATACATAGTGTCCAGCATATCATCCATAAGTCGTCTTTCTTCATCGCCAACACTTTCAACTGTTTTCGAAATCTGTCTTAATAGTTTGTTTGGTTCTGTTAAAATTGATTTAACTGACATAATAACTAACTATTTTAGTATAAATTTTAAACTTTTAAAGGAAGAACTTTAAAGAGTATCCTGTTTCTAAGTGGATCCGCATTTAACTGATTAAGTGTGCTAATAATAAAGTATAATGTGTCCTCATCAATATTTTTTATGTTGTCCTGCCCTATAACCTCAACAATTCTAAGCAATGCAACAGCTACATCACCACTGTTAATAAATATTTGAATATCAGATGGTATCTCCGAATCATTTATTTGATATAAATCACTATACTTTTCTAAAATCTTGATACCATCAGACTTAAAAGCTTCAACTAAAATTACATCTTTTTTAGAAAAATAATATTTTTTGTCTTTTTTAATTTTTTTTAAAAAATTATTTATATCTTTCGTAGGATCATTTTTGGATTTTTCTGGTTTTAAATAATTTATCAATTTTGATTGGTGCAAAATTTTATTATTTATTTTAATATTTGCTTGTTCCGTTTCCTCATCATCTAAATTATTTTGATAAAATGTTGTAAAATTTGAAGGAATCTTATCTTCATCTATATTTTTTAAAAAAACTTTTAACTCTATGTTAAATGCATTCTCAATACCGTCATTCTTAAAAGAATTTTTGAGAGCATTCATTAACTGAAATTTATTCTCAATTTCAGTAGTAATTAAGATTCCTTGGTAAATTAGTGCTCTTGTCTCTACAGTTGAAAGCACTTTAGTTGATTCTTTAATATTTAATAATTGGTTAATATTAAATTGAAATCTCTTATAAAGTTCAAATAATTCTTTTTCTGTATAATTTCCCTCATGAGTTGCTTTTTCAACACTTCTGATTTTTTCTATATCTGTAAGATCAATATCACTAATATTATCTAACAGATTTGAAGTTGATAAATATTTCCATATTTGCCTAGATGTAGTATTTTTTGGTTCAAATTTAAATTCTGGATTTGTTCTGTGAGATAAGTGAAAATCTAAAATTGTTTTTTCTGAAACTTCTGTTGCTGGCTCCAAATTATAACCCATCAAATAATCAATTTTTTTAATAAAAAACTTATCCGAAACACCTAATTCTGACTGAAGATCAATGAGCAATTGAGCTTCATCTCTTTTGTTATTATTAACTAAACAATAAATATTGAATTTAGATAAATACAAGTCTTGTATCGGTTCTTTAATTTCAGAAAAAATCTCACAAGCTTTTTTCACTTTTGATTGAGACAGATAATGATCCACTAAATACTTCGTAAGCTTTGGTTGCTCATTAATTATCTTATTATTTAATAAATATTTTTCAATTAAGTCAAAGTTTGAATGTTTAATAAGCCATTTTGATTTGATTTCTAAAAACTGTTCTTTTGAAATATTTATTTTTGGATAATATGCATTTGTTAATAATAAAATATCCAAAATCTCTGCAGCATCTGTTGAAAGCTCTAATTTATTTATTCTTTTAAAGATATTTAAAATTTGATCCCCGTTAGAATTAGACCACATATTAATATCTAAGCCATTTTCTGCCGGGTCATAAATTCCAACTAATTTTGTTTCTTTTGAAATTAAAGTTTGTGTTTCTTCTATACCTAATTCTCCTTTTTTTTGGGACTGCATTTTATAAATGCTATTTTGTGGAATATTTTTTTCAGCTCCATCTTTGATTGAGGTTGTGTTTTCTTCAAGTTTTTTTTCACCTAATACCCAAATATCAACAGGTTCTTGTGAATTGGTTACAAAACCAAAAAATAAAGAGAATGATATGACTAAAAAATAGTTCTTACTTAACAATTTTAAGTTTTTCATTAGGGATGATTTTTTCAATATCTTTATTTGGAGATGGAAATTCAATTTTCTCAAGTAGCACTATGGTTCCAATAAAAATAATTAGCACCAATGCTATTTTGATTAATAGACTTTTACCACTCCGATTGCTTGTATTTTTTGAAAATTGCATATATTCTTTAGTAATTTCAAATTAAGACATATTTGTGTTTTTTCAATAAAGAAAGGTTATGAATTCAAATAAAAACCTTGTTTTTTTAGGTATGATGGGGTCAGGTAAATCCTCTATTGGAGCTATGGTTTCAAAAAAATTAAATATTCCATTCATTGATATAGACGATTTAATCGAAGAGCACACTGGGATGACCGTCTCAAAAATATTTGAAGTAAATGGGGAGGACTACTTTAGAAATTTAGAGGAAAAAATAACAATTAAATCCTTAAAACACAAAAATATTGTTGTTTCCTTAGGTGGTGGTGGTTTTATTAATGACAAAATCAGGAAAGATGTTTTAACAAATCATCTTTCATTTTGGCTTAATTTGGATGATTTAGTTTTAATTAAAAGAATTAAAGAAAGTAAAAAAAGACCCTTAGCTTCAAAATCAACTGAGCAAGAAATTAAGGCCATGATTAACAAAAGAAAAAAAATATATTCAAAGGCTAATTTTAAAATAAACTGTAATAAATTAACAAAAAGTGAAATAGTTAAAACAATAATAAAAAAATATGAGCTTAATTAAATTAAAAGTTAGTACAAGCAGTCAAAAATATTCAATTATTATTGGAAACAATATCTTAAACAAAATAAATAAATTTTTGAAAGAGAATTCAATTAATTTTAATCAATGTCTACTTGTAATTGATAAAAATGTTCCAAAAAAATTGGTAAAAAATGCTTTAAATTCTTTACCAAAAGGATCTGCTGCAATTCATTATTTTAATGCAAGTGAAAAAAGTAAGAATCAAAAAAGTGTCAATGACATCCTATCGATTCTTTTAAAAAAAAATTTTAATAGAAATGACTGTTTAATTTCTATTGGTGGAGGCATTACTGGTGATGTGTCAGGCTTTGCAGCAAGTACTTATAAACGAGGGCTAAGGTTTGTTAATATACCAACAACACTACTTTCGCAGGTTGACTCATCTATCGGAGGCAAAACTGGTATAAACACCAAGTATGGCAAGAACTTAATTGGCTCATTTTACCAACCCAGTCTTGTTATATCAGATATTGATTTTTTAAACTCTTTACCAAAAAGAGAAGTTGTGTGTGGGTATGGTGAAATTTTAAAACACTCCCTTATTGATGATAAAAAGTTTTTTTATTTTTTAAATAAGAATGGGAAAAAAATTTTAGAATTAAAAAGTCCCTTTATACAAAAGGCTATTCATCAAAGCTGCTTGATTAAAAAAAAGGTAGTTGAGGCTGACGAAAAAGAATTGGGTATAAGAAAAATATTAAATTTTGGACATACCTTTGCCCATGCTTTTGAAGCAACACTAGGTTATTCAGCAAGATTAAATCATGGTGAAGCAGTTATTCTTGGTGTTAAAACTGCTACAAAATTTAGTTTATTAAATAAAATTTTGAATAAAAAAGAATTTAGCTTAATTAACGATCATTTAAATGATCTAAGTCTTCCAAGAGATATTAATAAATTCTTTTCAATAAAAAATTTAAATACAATTTTATCCTTTATGAAAAAAGATAAAAAAAATAATACAAAAAAAATTAATCTAGTTTTGCTTAAAAAAATAGGTTCTCCAGTTTATAAATTACAGCTTAATGAAAAAACTATTAATCTCTTTTTAAAAAAAGAATTAACTAAGTAGTATTTGAATGGAATGTATGTGTTCTTTCAACTCATGATCTAAAATATTATAGATTTTCTTGGTTGATTCTATCTTATTTGATTTTTTCAGCTCATCAGATTTAATAATTAATTTTAAATGGAACATTCCTTCTTGGTTTCCTTTATGATTTTTATGTAAAAAACTTTTATCTTCTATTTTAAAATCTTGTATAACAATTTCTGCTTCAATTTTACTTTTAACAATTTTAATTAATTCGTTTATATTCATAAATAATAATTTATTACTATACAGCATGAAAAATATTTGTGATTGGAATAATTGCTTTGATACTGGTGAATATAAAGCACCAATTGAGAAAGATAATAGCAAACGCTACAGGTTGCTTTGCTTAGCTCATGTTAAAGAATTCAATAAAAATTGGAATTATTTTAAGGGAATGGATGATGAACAAGTATTTGATTTTTTAAAGTCTGATATGACCTGGCACAAACCAACTCAGAGCTTTAGCTCTTCAGATAACTTTTTTAAAGTTCTATGGAACAATACTTTAAAAGATGAGTTTGATAAGACTAAACTTAGAGGTGAATATAATCACATGAATCAATTCAAATTTGATGCTAATGACATTAAAGCTTTTAGTATTCTAGGTGTTTCAGTTGGTCAAAAATGGCATCAAATACAAGATAAATTCAAAACTCTTGTCAAAAAATTTCACCCTGATATTAATTTGGGAAATAAAGAATACGAAGAAAAACTTAAATTAATTACTTTGGCTTATACTCAGCTAAAAAATACATATAGGGAAAAAATTGACACCTAATTTAAATATACAGCCAGACATTAAGATGTCTTTAAAGCAAAGTTTTGGAATTGATTCAGATATGGAAGTTGATGCTTTCTCTAAAAGAAGCGAATACGTTCCTGAAATAGATAAAAATTATAAATTTGATAGAGACACTACTCTTGCGATCATATCAGGTTTTGCATTTAATAAGCGTGTCCTGGTTCAGGGGTATCATGGCACAGGAAAGTCTACCCATATTGAACAAATTGCAGCTAGATTAAACTGGCCTTGTATTAGAGTTAACCTAGACAGTCATGTAAGTAGAATTGATCTTATTGGAAAAGATGCAATCGTTGTAAAAGATGGCAAACAAATTACTGAGTTTAAAGAAGGTATTTTACCTTGGTCTATTCAAAACCCTGTAGCACTTGTTTTTGATGAGTATGATGCAGGAAGACCAGATGTGATGTTTGTTATTCAAAGAGTGTTGGAAGCTGAAGGAAATTTCACTCTTTTAGATAAAAATAAAGTTATAAAACAAAATAAATTTTTTAGATTATTTGCAACCTCAAATACAGTTGGTTTAGGGGATACAACAGGATTGTACCATGGTACCCAACAAATAAACCAAGGACAAATGGATAGATGGAATATTGTAACATCTTTAAACTATCTTAGTCTTGATAGAGAAATGGAAATCGTTCTTGCCAAGAATAAAAATTTGAATAATCCAAAAGGTAAAGAAAAAGTATCTAACATGATAAAAGTTGCATCTTTGACTAGAAAGGGCTTTATAGCAGGAGATATATCAACGGTAATGAGCCCAAGGACGGTACTTCATTGGGCTGAAAATGCTGAAATTTTCAAAGACACAGGTTATGCTTTTAGAGTTACTTTCTTAAATAAATGTGACGATATAGAAAAAAATATAATAGCTGAATATTACCAGAGATGTTTTGGTGAAGAGTTGCCAGAGTCGATGGTTAATATTCAGATATAAATGAGCTCAAAAGAAGATAATTTTAAAGAGCAATTTAAACAAGCTTTAATTTCTACTGCTAAAGTAATTTCCGAAGATTATAAATTAGATGTTAAAAAATTAGATAAAGATTTAAGTAATAAGAAAACTGGTTTTTTTGATGTAACTAATTTATCAAATAAGAGTGATTTTGTCAGACTAAGAGCAGAAACTGACTCTGGTGCATTGAAAAAAAAGTTTTCAAATAAAGAAATATTTAACAAAAATCTACCTAAACATTCTTCTTGTAAATCTTTATATAATATTGCTGAAAAAATTAGATATGAACTTCTGGGTGGCAAAATGCTCAAAGGAGTTGGAAAAAATTTAAGTGAAAACTATAACCAAAAAATATTCTCTAATCGTAAAGAACAATTGAAAAATAAAGAAGATGTTCCTGTGACTGAAGCTTTTGAATTATATATGTTAAATAAGTTCTTTAAATTAAAGCTTAACGATGTCTCTGAAAAAATGCTAGATTTTTGGAAAAAAGAGTTTGATGAATCAATTGACGAACATTTTGATTTTTTAAACAAAAATTTAGAAGATCAAAATAATTATAGTTTGAAATTTTCAGAAATCTTAGAGAACATGGATGTCTTTGCTTCAAATGATGAGGAGAATAATGAAGAAAATGATGAACAAGAAAATGAGCAAGATAATAAATCTGAGAACGATAACGATAGTCAGTCTGATGATAGAGAAGAAGAAAACAATCAGGGTGATAGTCAGACTAGTTTAGATGCTGGTTTTGATCTTAGCGATCAACAGATGGAAGAACAATTAGAGGATTCGGATTTATTAAAAGAGAATACAGAAAATGTTTTACAAAAAACAAATATTAATAATATCGATCAAGATTATAAGGTATTCACCACAGAATTTGATGAAATTGCAAAAGCTGAAATATTAGAAGATATAAAAGAAACTCAAAAATTAAGAAAAAATTTAGACCAGCAACTTGTAGGATTTCAAGATCTTATTACTAAGCTTGCTAATAAACTACAAAGACAACTGCTTGCAAAACAAAATAGGGCATGGGAATTTGATTTAGAAGAAGGTTTATTGGACAGCTCAAAATTAACTAGAATAATTATGGATCCTTATAATTCTTTATCTTTTATGAAAGAGAAAGATCTTGATTTTAAAGACACAATCGTAACACTATTAATAGACAATTCTGGGTCCATGAGGGGTCGACCAATAACAATTGCAGCACTTTGTGCGGATATACTATCTAGAACCCTAGAAAGATGTTCAGTAAAAGTAGAGGTTTTGGGCTTTACCACAAAAAATTGGAAAGGTGGTAAGAGCAGAGAAGCTTGGACTAAAAATGATAAGCCAAAAAATCCTGGGAGATTAAATGATTTAAGACACATAATTTATAAAGGAGCAGACACTCAGTGGAGACAGGCTAAGAATAATATAGGTTTAATGCTTAAAGAAGGATTGTTGAAAGAAAATATTGACGGGGAAGCTATTTCATGGGCCTATAATAGAATTAAAAAAAGAAAAGAAGAAAGAAAAATACTCATGGTTATTTCAGATGGTGCCCCAGTTGACGACTCTACATTATCAGTTAATTCTGGAGATTTTTTAGAAAAACATTTAAAGAAGATGGTTAAATTTATAGAAACTAAGAGTGATGTGGAAATTTTAGCTATCGGTATTGGGCATGATGTTTCTAGGTATTATAATAAAGCTATTAAGATAACAGATGTACATGAGCTTGGAGATGTGATGGTTTCTCAATTGAGTGGTTTATTTGAAAATAAAAAGAAACTACACTAAAGCTTTAATAGATCTTCATTTTTCCATTTAATACTGACTTCAGCTCCACCTCTTGTTTGAGAATTTCTGCATAAAATATTTGCATAATTCTTTTCAAGTAGAGTTTTGCCTATAAAGATTCCAAGACCTAATCCAGATTTTGATTTTATTGAAGACTTAACAGATTTAATATAAGGCTCTCCAATTTTACTCAGAACATCTTTTGGATATCCCTCTCCATCATCTTCAATCATGATTTCTGTTAAATCACTATCACTTTTTATATTGATAAAAATTTTATTTACAGAAAACTTATTTGCATTACCAATAAAATTCCTTAGCCCATAAATAATTTCAATTGATTTAGTTATATTTAGTGGGTTTGAATTTTGATCATAATTAACAATAAATTCTTTCTGACTTGTTTGTTTGAATGATTTAATTATTTCATTCATGTAGTCTGCAATTGTTAAATCGCCATCAATGAAATCATCTTCAATAACTGGATTTAATGTTAGTTTTTTTAAAATCTGAGCACATCTCTCTATTTGACCAGACAATAACTCAATATCTTTTTTAACATCTTCATTATCTTTGAATTGCTTGAGTAAATCAGTGGAGATAATCTTCATTGTTGAAAATGGTGTGCCTAATGAATGTGCAGCAGCAGCAGCTTGTCCACCTAACGACAATAACTCATGTTCTTTGGACATAATTTCTTCCATTTTATTTAATGCCTCTTTCCTTATTCTAGATTCCAATCCAAAAGTTAAAACAAAATAATTTAAAAAAATTAAAGCAATGATTAATGCTATTGGAATTGAATAATAATAATAACTGTCTACGTGAAAATGATCACTAACTGGAGAAGGTAAAGGTTGGTTAAAAAATGTAAGAAAAATAATCATTAAAATTGTAAAGCTGACTAACAATAAATTACTTCTAAAACCTAAAGTAGATGATGAAAATATAGCTGGGATAATTAAAAAAATTGAAAAGGGGTTTATAATTCCACCTGTTAAATAAATTAAACAACTTAGTTGTAAAATATCAATAGATAAAAAAAGAAATGCTATTTTATCTGATAGTTGAGTATTCTGATTAATGTAGATTAAATAAAGATTACTTAGCACTCCAATCAAAATTATTGAATTTTCTAAAATTAAATTAGATTTAAAATCAAAAATAAAATAAACAAGATGAACTGTTATTAGTTGACCAATAATAGCAATCCACTTTAGATTGATATAAGTCGATTTTTTTAATGAAAAATACTTAGAAGCTTCAAAAAACTTCATTATTAGATATCTAGATTTTGAACATTAATTGCATTTGAAACGATAAAATCTTTTCTTAATGCAACATCATTACCCATTAATGTGTGAATTAAATCTTGATCTTTTTTTAAATCTTTTGAGTATTGAACTTGTAATAAATTTCTTGTTTCAGGGTCTAATGTGGTATTCCATAGCTCTTCTGGGTTCATTTCTCCTAATCCCTTAAACCTTTGAATGCTCATTCTAGATTTTTCATCTTCATAAGCCCTAATAAATTCTTTTGTTCCTTTTTTAATTTTTTGCAATTCCTTGTTGTTCTTTAAAATATAATCTTCTAACTCTTTTTCATCTTTTATATAAATTCCTTTTGTTCCCTTATTGATCTTGAATAAAGGTGGCTGTGCAAGATAAACATGTCCATTTTCAATTAGTTTATTAAATGGTTTGTTGTTAAAGAATGTTAGTAACAATGCTCGTATATGAGAACCATCAACATCGGCATCGGTCATGATAATAATTTTTCCATATCTTAAATCTTTCAAATCAATATCTTCAACTTTTGGATCAAGGCCAAGTGCATTAATTAAGGTCACAACCTCATTAGATGACATCATTTTTGCTAAAGATTTTGTTCTATGTTCGCTACCATCTCTATTGCTATTTTTTTTAAGAACAATCTCTTCCACATAAGTATTAAGAATTTTACCTCTAAGTGGTAAAACGGCCTGATTTGACCTATTTCTTCCTTGTTTAGCAGAACCTCCAGCAGAATCTCCCTCAACAATAAATAATTCTGTTCCTTCTTGTTTGCCTATTTGACAATCTGCTAATTTTCCAGGCAATCCGCTTAATTCTAAAGCACCTTTACGTCTAACATTTTCTCTAGCTTTTCTAGCAACATCTCTCGCTAGAGCTGCCTGCATTACTTTAGCTAAAATAATCTTTGATAAAGTTGGGTTTTGATCAAACCATATTGAAAGTTTTTCACTAACAATGCTTTCCACAATCATTCTAACTTCTGATGAAACAAGCTTATCTTTTGTTTGAGAAGAAAATTTAGGATCAGGTATCTTTGCTGAAATTACACATGTAAGACCTTCTTTAATATCATCACCTGAGATCGTTAATTTGTTTTTTTTTAATAAATTATGTTCTGTAGCATATTTATTAATTACTCTAGTAAGAGCACTCCTAAATCCTAGTAAATGAGTACCACCATCTTTTTGATAAATATTATTTGTATATGGATAAATATCTTCTCCATAACTTGCATTCCATTTCAAAGAACATTCAATTTCTATATTGTCTTTTTTTCCTTCAATATAAATTGGCTTCTTAAATAAGTCATTGCCTGTTTTATTTATAAGTTTTTCTCTTCTTTCATCTAAAAAATCAACAAATTCTAAAACTCCCCCATCGAATTTAAATACAATTATTTTTTCTTTTTTTTGATTTAAATCATTAACCGTTATTGTTATTCCCTTGTTTAAAAATGCAAGTTCACGCATTCTTTTAATAATTATATTTGGAGTAAATTTAATTGAAGAAAATATTTCTTTTGATGGTAAAAATGTTATTTGTGTTCCAGTTTCTTTTGATTTTCCTATAACTTTAAGAGGTGCTTTTGAGGCCCCATCTTTAAATTCTATAAAATATCTATTTCCATCTCTATCTATTTCTAACTTTAATTTTTCTGATAATGCATTTACAACTGAAACTCCAACACCATGTAAACCACCTGATACTTTGTACGAGTCGTGATCAAATTTTCCTCCAGCATGAAGCTGAGTCATAATAACTTCTGCAGCAGACATTTTTTCACCCTTATGCATATCGACGGGTATTCCTCTACCATCATCTCTAACAGTAATGGTTCCATCAGAGTTTATTTTAACATCTATATTTTTACAATGTCCTGCTAAAGCTTCATCTATTGAGTTATCAACAACCTCATAGACCATATGATGCAAACCTGTTCCATCATCTGTATCACCAATATACATTCCAGGTCTTTTTCTAACAGCTTCAAGACCTTTTAAAACTTTGATAGAGTCTGCTTGATACGTTGAGTTGTTTTTCATATTTTTATATTGGAAAATCTTATGATTATAGCATTTTTATAAAAAAAAGAGGTAAATTAATTAGACAAATCCACAAAAAATTGATGAATAAGTCTCTTTTTTAAATGGTTTTTAATTTTTGATGAGCAAACAGCCCTCCTGCATCTAACCTATATGATGCTAAATAGATATACACAAAAAACATATTAAATTATTGAATTTATTTTTCCAAATCCTTGATATTTATAAAATTTTTAGAAAGGTCTAAATTATTTTTTTTTATTTCATTATAAAAATTCCAAGCCAAAACTAGAAATAGTGGATTTTTTTTAGAAATTTTTTCTTTTGAATAAATTGGAATCTTTACACCAGGAACAAATTTTTTATGTTTCATTTTATTATCCTCAACTATGTAGTCAATTTCCTTACTTATTCCAAAAAAATTTAAAGCAGTTGTTGCTTTGGCAGGTGCTCCATAACCAACTATTATTTCATTATTTTTTTTAAGTTTTCTCAAGTTTTTAATTACATTTTCTCTAATCTTATAAACTTTTTCTCCAAAATCTTGATAAGTTTTAAAATTTTTAATTCCAAATTTTTCTTCTTCTTTTAACATCTTCTTTACATTTTTATCAATTTCTATATTTTTATCTTTTTTGATATAAATCCTAATAGAGCCACCATGAGTGTTTATTTTTTCTGCTTTAAATATTTCTACTTGAAATTGTTTAAAGAAATTAATTAAAGATGTTAATGACCAATAATTATAATGCTCATGATAAATATTATCAAAAGTTAAATCTTTAAGAGTGTTCATCAAGTATTGAACTTCAATAATTATTGTACCTTTTTTGCTTAAGAGCTTAATCATGCATTCAGCCATTTCTTTTAAATTATCTGAATGAGCAAAAACATTTGAAGCTAAAATTAAATCAGCATTCTTTTTGATATTCTTAATATTTTTCTTATCTAAAAATCCATTAAAAGTTTTTATTTTATTTTTATTAGCTAGTTTTGCCAAGTTTTTAGCTGGCTCAATACCTAGAATATTCTTAAAGCCCAGCTCTTTAAATGGTTTTAGGGCTACTCCATCATTACTTCCAATATCAACTATATAAGATTTCTTTGGTTTTAATTTAAATTCTTTTACATAATCTTTAGCGGCACCAATGAAGTGCTCTCTAAAGCTAGCAGTGGTTGATGATGTATATAAATAATTTGAAAACATTTTTTTTGGATCTACTGCTACTGATAGTTGGCAATTATGACAATTATCACAGTAATTTACCTCTAGTGGATATAGTTCACATTTTTCATCCTTTTTATTTAGTAAATTGTTTGCTAATGGCTGATAACCTAATGAAACCACTCTTTTTAATTTACTATTTCCACAAGACCTGCATTCAAATTTATAACTACTCATTAGAAGGTCTCTCTCAGCTTCATCTACAAACCAATGTCTTATAGTATGTGAAATTCCATAATTTTCATGATCTCTTTCTCCTCTTACTAAATTAAGAAAAGTAGTATCTTTTGTAAAAACCATCGTGTGTGCTACATTTGGTTTGATGATTGAAAGCTGTCCTTCATTAACAACTTGAGTAATTTTTGGTGAATTAGGGTTAAGTATATCTTGGAAAATTTCTATAATTTGTCCTTTTGTGAATAAACATTTTTGCTCTTGTTGTGGATGATAATGATTTGCTCTAATTGTTCCCTTTTTAGAGTTAATCAAACCAATTAAATTAATTGGCTCTGTTAATTCATGATTGCTAATTTTTCCACGATCATCAATAAACTCATCGTCTCCATCTCTTACGTGCTCTAAATTTTTTATTAAGTCTTGCTTAGACCATTTAAGAATCATTTCTTTAATACTTTCGTCAAGTGCATATAAAAATTTAAAACCAGTTTTTAAAATTTTTTTATTAGATAGTGAAAAACCCATATTTGGAATTTCATCATTTGTTTCTCTTAAAA
This sequence comes from Candidatus Pelagibacter sp. Uisw_137, assembly GCF_047720245.1. GTDB lineage: Bacteria > Pseudomonadota > Alphaproteobacteria > Pelagibacterales > Pelagibacteraceae > Pelagibacter. The sequence continues at coordinate 52,359 of NZ_CP159811.1, read as the reverse complement.
TTACTTTTGGATTATATTTTTTGCATATTTCAGCAACCTGTTTGACTGTTACAGCATCTTTGGTTAAATTAAAAATATCAGATGATAAATCTTCTCTTTCTTCCATAAATTTAAAACATCTCGCAACATCAATTAATGGAACTAAACTTTTAACCTGTTTTCCACCAGCAAAAAGTCTTAAAGTTCCATCTTGTGAAGCCATCTTTGAAAAAAAATTAGCCATTATATCTATTCTAGCTGTATCAGTTGAGTATCCATAAACAGATCCCAGTCTTAAGATAATATAATTTTTTCCAGAAGCCTTTAGTTGTTTTTCATTAAAGTCTTTTGATTTACCATAAGCTAATACTGGTGATGTTTTTTCATCTTCATAAATATCATTTTTAACTTTTTCCATCCCCTCATAAACAACATGTGTAGATGGGACCACAATTTTACACTTATCATTTATTACATCTAAAATATTTTGTGTTCCTTCTTCTGCAATTTTTTTTATTAGTTCATCATTTTCTTTACTACTTTCACTTTTTACTCGTGGTACAGCAGTTATGCCTGCTAAATGATGGATAATATCAGCATCATGGCAATGTTTTTTTATTATTTCTTTATCTAAAATATCACCCTGAACAAAACTCATATTCCAGTTTCTTATTTGATTAACTCTTTCAGAAATGAATCTATTATCTATGACTGTTATTTGATCATTCCAGCTATACCCTGAATATATTTTGCAAAGCTCCGTTCCGATATACCCTAGCCCACCTGTAATAACTATTTTTTTCATATTATTCTTTATGTTTTATATACATCTTTTTGGGTCGTGAAAAAGGTCAAATTAATGGCGGAGAGACAGGGATTCGAACCCTGGGTACCTTTAATAGTACACACACTTTCCAAGCGTGCGCTTTAAACCACTCAGCCATCTCTCCAATTAAATTCCTATTTTAATTTTTTTTAAGTATCTGTTTAAGGTTTTTTTTTGCCTGTTAAAAAATCTTTTAAATATATTAAATTTTTTGTCTCTTTTAGCAAGAATTGGATAGCTGTTTAAATGACTCCATATTCTTTGTGAGTTGTTTTCTGCCCATTCACACTCAGTAGCTGATAATCTATTAACATTATTTAACTTACAGATTATAGAAAAAATACTTTGGCAACCTCGCATTCCTTCAAATTGCTTATGGTTTTCTGATATAGAGGGACTATCATCTAGCAAGTTAGTATTTTTGTTAGCTAATTCCCATTGATTTAAAAAAATAGAAGAGAAATTTGATTTTTTAAGAAAAAAAGTTCCCCCCCAGATTTGAGGACTATTAAATATTTCTGAGTTTTTTGATAAATTAAAATACTTTAATACATCACTTTTTGTAAATTGATATTCCATATACTTTTGAAATTTATATTTATAATTTTTAAATTGTTTTGCTGGATTTCCATATTCAAAAACTATCATATTATTTTTTTCAGTCATAGATACATAGTCAATTAACCGCTGAACTCCATTTTTATTAAGATGATTGCCGATATCTGAATAGTGAATAATACTTCCTTCTGGTAAATCTTTTAAGTGTTTTTTGATTATTTCAGGCCTCCAAGAGTCAAATCCATAATATCTATTTTTTCCACCTTTTTTAAATAATTCCTTTATTCTTTTTTTTAATTCTTCTGAAAAATCACTAGGTCTAAATACTTTAATATTTTCATAAAACTGCAAATTTTTTGCTTGAGTGACGAATCTTTTAACACTTAGATCTAAGTCATGGCTAGCAAAAGAACATAGATATACTTTTTTTTTTAAATTATTTTTCATTAAGGTTATTCGATAGAGTATCAAAAAAAATCCAAGGATAGCTTAAACTTTTAGTGTGTTTTTTAAACCAAAAAGATAAATATCTTTCTGCAAGATACGCATATAATCTTTGGGTGTCGTAACCACTTAAATTTTCAAATCCAAAAAGTTTTTCACATCTATTCAACCAAGGAAATAACGCACTAAACCAAAGGTTTACGATATTAGGTTTGGCAATAAACATTATGTGTGGATGAAAACTTGTTGAAACGTTTATATATTCTATAAAGTCAGCTCTATCTTCTTTTTCAAGAAGATCTGCTGCTTTAGTTAAATTACCAAAACCATGGTGCATATCGAAGTGTAATTTTATTGTGTGTCTATTTTTATCAAATAAAATCAAAGGATCACGAATAATAGATTTAAAGCCTCTTTTAAAAATTTTAATCATATTAACATTGGTTAAATCAATAGGGTCGCAAATAATTGAATCATAATTTTTCCATGATAAAGGGGCTTCACTTAAAAAAAGATTACTGGAACTGATGTCATGATTTTTTATATTGTTAGTTTTATTATTAGCCCAAAACCTTCTTTTTTGGCAAAAACCAATCCAATCTTCCTTTGCATTCAAGTCTTGTAAGTTTTTCCAATACCAGTAATGAAATGTTAATTCTGAGTAATATTTTTCTTTAAAAAAAATATTATCCTTTTTATTACATTCAATATAATTTTTAGGTGCTTCAGTCTTTCCAACCCATCCAATCTCATAGGTAAGATTATCCAAAAAAGGAACCTCTTTATCTGTTACACAATAAATTTTGATATTATTCATCGGTCAATATAATGTTTTTACTTAATTTTAGAAATGTTTAAAAATCTTATTAAAATTAAAGTATAAATTTATCAAATACTACTAAATTATTCCTGATGTAATCAGGATAACTTTTATCTAATTCAACTTTCTGATAATTTTGATTACGTCCAAATAAATCTTCTAGCTTTGATATTTTTTTATTAATTACATCTATCGACGAATATTTTTCAATACTAAATTCTTCATGCTGAAATGTTTTTAATTTTTTGGAAATTAATTCAGGAATATACAAGTTATTAAAATGCCATCCTCCTTCTTCAATTATTTGAATATTTTTTTCTAAACCAATTTTCCAAAAAGCTTTTTTTAAATTTTTAGTTAATATTTTTTTTCTCAAATGTGTGATACTTTTTAAGTCTTTCTTTTTGCAAATTCTTGTTCCTTCCCATGGACTTTCATATTTATTAAAAATGTTTATTTTGTAAACAAAAAATTTTTGCATAAACACTCCATATTTTTTTACTAATTGGATATTCTTTAAAGAGCTCGGATTGGGAATTTCATCTGAATCAGAATATAATATAAAATCTTCATTTTTTGCATCATATAGACCATCAATAATTTTTTCTCTTTGGTATGATTCTATTTTCCATCCGTCATTTAAATTTGGAAAATTTTCTTCGATAATTATGTGTCTTATCTTATTGCTAAAACTTTTATTTTTTAATTTAAAGTTAATTTCTTTTTTTTTCCCTTTATGGTCATACCTTGATTCACAAACTATGAAAAAATCAACTACATCTTTTAAAATTTCGAATCTTGCATTAACTAATAAATTTTCATCAAAAAAAGTTATGCAATCGTATATTTTATTTTTACGCATTATTTTTACGAACTATTATTACACAATTATTAGCTATATTTTTTTTATGAAAAATATCTACAATAGCGTAATTATAATCTGTATTTTTAAAATATTTGATAAACTTTTTCTTATCTTTATAATAAACATCTTCGATAATATATATTCCATTACTACTAAGGTGTTTTATGGAATTTTCAAAAAAACAAATGTTCGCATTATATTCATGCAAGCCATCTTCAAGTATTATATCAAATTCATCAACACCTATATTCTCAAAGAGTGTCTTGATTGTTTCTGGATTTGTTTGGTCTACAAAAAAAGTTTTTATTCTATCTTCATTCTTTAATATCTCTTTATCTATATCAGCTCCATAAATTTTGGCGTTTTCAAAATAATCCCTCCAAGCTCTTAATGATGCTAGTGGTGTGCCATCCTCACCCATATTGCTGGCAAGCTTTACATTATTTGTTCCTAGACCAATTTCTAAAAAATTTTTTATTTGCTTTCTATTATTAAAAAAAATTTCAGAATAATATTCACTATAATTATGATGGTCGTTTTTCCCTCCCTTATCACTGCCATGTGAGTTCATTAGTTCTGTTAATCTTGGGTTAGATGATGAATTTACTACGTAATTTAATTTTGTATCTTTGTTTTTACTAATAAACTTAGATTTATATTTAAATGTCCTAATTAATTCTCTTAAGTATTTCATAAAACTATTTCTCCTTATTTATTTTTAAGACTCCAATAAAAGCTTCTTGCGGTATCTCAACTTTACCAAACTGCTTACCTCTCGCTTTTCCTTTTTTCTGTTTATCTAATAATTTTCTTTTTCTGTCTCTAGCACCACCACCATGAATTTTTGTTAAAACATCTTTTTTAAAACCTTTAATAGTTTCTCTTGCTATAATTTTTCCTCCTATTGCTGCTTGTACTGGAATCATAAAGTTATGCCGTGGGATTAGATCTCTTAGTTTTTCACAAACTTCTCTTCCAACTGTTTGAGCAAAATCTTTATGAACCATCATTGATAATGCATCAACTGGCTCAGCGTTAACCAGAATTCCAAGTTTTACTAAATCTCCTTCTCTGTGGCCAATAATTTCATAATCAAAACTTGCATAACCACTAGTCATTGATTTAAGTCTATCATTAAAATCAAAAACAACTTCGTTTAGAGGAATTTCATAATTTAAAACTGCTCTATTACCTGAATAACTTAAGTTTGTTTGTACTCCTCTTTTATCCTGACAAACTTTTATAATTGCTCCAAGGTATTCATCTGGTGTAATAATTGTTGCTTTAATCCAGGGCTCTTCAATAAATTTGATTAGAGTAGGCTCAGGTAAACTTGAAGGATTTTGCAACTCTATTATTTGACCTTTATTCATGTGAACTTTATAAACTACGCCAGGTGTTGTAGTTAACAAATTTATGTCAAATTCTCTTTCTAATCTTTCGGTTATAATTTCTAAATGCAAGAGACCTAAAAAACCACATCTAAAGCCAAGACCTAACGCCGATGAAGATTCTGCCTCATATGAAAAACTGGCATCATTTAATTGAAGTTTGCCTAAACCATCTTTTAATTTTTGGTATTCAGAGCTATCTACAGGAAACAATCCACAAAATACAACTGGCTTACTTGGTTTAAATCCAGGAAGTGCCTCTTGAAGTGGTTTGGTTGCATCGCAAATAGTATCACCCACTTTTGTTTCTGATAAAATTTTTATTCCTGTAATTATAAAACCAATTTCTCCTGCATTTAATTCATTAACATCAGTTGCTTTTGGGGTAAATACACCTACTTTTTCAATTATATATTCTTGGTTTGTAGACATCATTTTGATCTTCATATTTTTTGAAATTTTTCCGTTAATAACTCTAACTAGAATAACCACTCCTAAATAAGTGTCATACCAACTGTCAACTAATAAGCATTTTAAATCAGCATCTTTTTCTCCTTCTGGAGCTGGTAGTGACACAATAATTTGTTCTAAAATATCTTCTATGCCGTCGCCTGTTTTTCCAGAGCAAGGTATAGCATTTTCAGTATCAATACCTATAACTTCTTCTATTTCTTGTTTTGTTTTTTCTAAGTCTGATGCTGGTAAATCAACTTTATTTAGTACAGGTACTATCTCATGTTTGGTGTCTAAAGCTTGATAAACATTAGCCAATGTTTGAGCCTCTACTCCTTGGGTGCTATCAACAATTAAAATAGATCCTTCACATGCATATAGAGATCTACTAACTTCGTAGCTAAAATCTACGTGTCCAGGAGTATCAATAATATTTAGAATGTACTCCTTTCCATCTTTTGCTTTATAATTAAGTTTAACAGTTTGAGCCTTAATAGTTATTCCCCTTTCTCTCTCAATATCCATTGAGTCTAGAACTTGTGCCTTCATTTCTCTTTCTGTTAGACCACCACATCTATGAATTATCCTATCTGCGATTGTTGATTTACCGTGATCAATATGCGCAATGATTGCAAAGTTTCTGATGTGATCAATTTTTGTCATGATTATGATCTAATTTTCGCACCAGTTTTAGATTCAACAGCAGAAATAATAAGTTGATTAATTTTGTTTAAATCATCTTCAGTCAATGTTTTTTCTAAAGATTGAATAATTACATTTAATGCAATTGATTTTTTGCCCTCAGGAATATTGGTTCCTTCATAAACATCGAATACTTTGACAGATTTTATTAATTCTTTGTCTACATTAGAGATCGTTTCTATTAATTCTTGAACTTTAAAATTTTTATCTAAAACAAAAGCAAAATCTCTTTCTGATTTTTGAAAATCTGAATATTTATACTGGGTTTTTTGATCTTTCAATGATTTTTTTGGCTGCTTTATATTATCTAAAAATATTTCAAACCCTACTAATGCTTCAACTTTAATATCTAATTTTTTTAATATATTTGGATGAATATCACCAAAAAAAGCTACTACTTTTTCTTTGCCCTTATTTAGAAATATTCTTCCAGATTTACCAGGGTGATAATAACTTGGTGTTTCATCGTCAATATAGAATTTATCCTTGTTGTAACCAGCCTCAACTAAGCTTTGAATAACATCTCTTTTTATATCAAAAACATCAACTAACCTTCCCTGCTCTGTCCAACTCTGTCTTGATAGTTTTCCAGTTCTTAATCCACTGACTACTGTTTGTTGCTGACCTGGTTTAGATCCAAAAAAAGTTGGGCCTATTTCAAATATTGATAAATCTTTAAACCCTCTACCTAAATTCTTAATTATATTAATAATTAAATTTGAAAAAATAGAACTTCTCAATACATTTAAATCTGCACTTATAGGATTAACTATTTTTATCTCTTTATTACTTTCAATAAATAATTGATTAATCTTACTATCGGTAAAAGACCATGTAATAGCCTCCAAATATCCTTTTGATGCAATAGCTCTCTGTAAAAAATGAAATAATTTTTGTGTTTTGTTTAAAGTATCTTTGTTTCTAAGTTTCTCAGGTTCAATCATCTTAATTTGGTCATAACCTTTAATTCTTACTAACTCTTCGACTATATCTACCTCTTGTAAAATGTCAGGTCGCCATGTTGGAACTGTTAATAGTAATAGTTTTTTTTGTTTTTTTATTTCAAAGCCTAAATTAGTTAGTATTTTGATCATTTCTTTTTGATCAATTTTAAAACCTGTTATTTTTTCAAATAATTGAATGTCAAATTTTACAAAGCAATTTTTTACATTTTCTATTTTTTGAATATCAAATTTGCTAATTTCCCCTCCACAGATTTTTTTAATTAACTCGGCAGCTCGCTGGAGTCCTTGTTCTATTGATAGTGGATCAATTCCTCTTTCAAATCTAAACTTTGCATCTGTATCTATGTTTAAAATTTTAGACGTTTTTCTAATTGATCTTGGATTAAAATAGGCTGACTCAATTAATACATTTTTTGTATCTAGTTCGGTTCCAGATCTTGTTCCTCCAATTATTCCCCCCAAACCTAATACCCCAGAAGCATCTGTAATAACACACATACCATCTTCAAGATTATAATCTTTCTCATCTAAAGCTTTAAATTTTTCACCTTTTTTAGAATTTCTTATAATTATTCCTTTATCTATTTTATCAGCATCATAAGCATGCAACGGTCTATTTAAATCAATCATTACATAATTTGTAATATCAACTATTGCAGAGATAGGTTTTTGACCTAATGATATTATCTTTTTCTTTAGCCAGTCTGGACTTTCGGTATTTTTTACACCAGTAATTAAACAGCTTCCAAAAGACGTGCATCCTTGATTTTTTTCTTTGATTATCTTTATACCAACTTTTTGTTTATTTTTTTGAACTAACTTCTCTGTTTTAAGTTTTTTTAATGTACCAGAACCTGCTGTTGCTAAATCTCTAGCTATTCCTCTCACCCCCAAACAATCTGCTCTATTTGGTGTAATAGATATATCAATTACGTTTACATTGCTTTTAGGAAAATAATTTTCACCTATTTTTTTTTCATATTTTTTTGAAGAAAGTTCTGTAATCCCATCACTTTCATTTGATAGATTAAGTTCAGACTCTGAGCAAAGCATTCCATATGAAGTGACACCTCTTATTTTGCTTACTACTAATTTCATTTGACTCTTAGGTACAACAGCGCCTGGTGGTGCGTAAATTGTCAGTAATCCCTCTTTTGCATTAGGTGCACCACAAACAACTTTTACAGGATTGTCTGACCCAATGTCTACATCACAAACTCTAAGTCTATCTGCATCAGGATGTTTTTCAGCCTTCAAAATTTTTGCAATTATAAATTCATCAAGCTCTCCTGATTGACTATCAACACCCTCTACTTCTAAACCAACATCTGTAAGTTTATCAATAATTTGATTTTCATTAAGCTTGGTTTCTAGATGTTCTTTTAACCAATTTGTTGTAATCTTCATCTACTTAGGCCCCTATAATTTGTAGGTACGTCTATAGGGTCAAAGCCAAAGTGGTTTAACCATCTATAATCACAATCAAAAAATGCTCTTAAATCATTTATACCATACTTGAGCATTGCCAATCTATCTATACCTATCCCAAACGCATAGCCTTGGAATTCATTAGGATTTACCTTTACATTTTTTAAAACGTTTGGATGAACCATTCCACATCCCAAAATTTCAAGCCATTTATCTCCTTCACCAATTACTATTTTTCCATTTCTAATTTCATATCCAATATCCACCTCAGCTGATGGTTCCGTAAAAGGAAAGTGACTTGGTCTAAATCTCATTTTAAGTTTATCAACCTCAAAAAATTCCTTAATAAAATAATTCAAACAGCCTTTTAGATGACCCATATTAATATTTTTGTCGATATGCAGACCCTCAACCTGATGAAACATGGGAGTATGGGTTTGATCACTATCTGATCGATATGTTCTACCTGGTGCAATGATTTTAAATGGTGGTTTATTATTAAGCATAGTTCTTATTTGAACTGGAGAAGTATGTGTTCTTAAAAGAAGTTCTTTTGCATCATCTAGATAGAATGTGTCATGCATATCTCTTGCTGGATGGTTATCGGGGGTATTTAATGCTGTAAAATTATTATATTCATTTTCAATATCAGGACCTTCCTCTACACTAAAGCCAATTTCTGAAAAAATTGATGAAATTTCATCTATGACTTGGGACACTGGATGAATTTTTCCTTGAACAAAAGGTCTCTCAGGTAAAGTTATATCTATTTTTTCTTTTTCTAACTTTTGATTAATTTCTTTTGTTTCAATATTATTAATTTTTGTAGTAATTAAATTTTGAAGCTCATCTTTTACTGAATTTAAATCTGATGCAAATTTCTTTCTCTCTTGTTCTGCTACTTTTCCAAGTTGTTTAAATTGAGAACTAATTAATCCATTTTTTCCAAATAGATCTGTCTTGATTTGATTAACTTGATTTAAATCTAAATTTTCTTTTAACTTTAAAAGAAATTCATCTTTTATTTTTTTAATATCAGACATATTGAGAGATTATTTCTTCACCAAAGAAAAACAATAGTGAAGATTAATTTAGTGCCGATTGAGCTTTTTGTACGATCGTTTTAAAGGCTTCTGGGCTATCGTATGCTATTTCAGCTAGTATTTTTCTATCTAACTTAATTCCACATTTAGTTAAGCCATTAATAAATTTTGAATAAGTTAATCCTTCAGATCTAACACCTGCATTAATCCTTTGTATCCATAAAGATTTGAATTCTCTTTTTTTAGTTCTACGGTCTCTGTAAGCATATTGCATAGCTTTTTCCATGGCTTGCTTTGCAACTCTTATAGTATTTTTTCTTCTGCCCCATTGACCTTTGACAGCCTTTAAAACTTTTTTATGTTTAGCGTGACTTGTTACGCCTCTTTTTACTCTAGCCATTTTATCCTCTTAAACTGTAAGGCATGTATGATTTAACTATTTTGCCATCTTGTTTTGACATAGTAGTCGTGCCTCTTAATTTTCTAATTTGTGAATTTGTTCTTTTTATCATGCCATGTCTCTTTCCAGCTTGAGCCATCATAACTTTTCCTGTAGCTGAGATCTTAAATCTTTTCTTTGCTGAACTTTTAGTTTTTAATTTTGGCATAATTCTGCGGACTTATACAAATATTGGAATGGATTTACAACCTCTATTAAGCCTTATAAAGGCTGAATAACCATGATCATTTGCTTCCCATCAAACTTTGGGTGTAATTCGACTTTGCCAATATCTTGCATATCAGCTTTTATTTTATCCATCAACTCTCTACCTAAGTGTGAGTGTTGAAGTTCTCTACCCTTAAACCGTATTGTAAATTTTACCTTGTCACCTTTTCCAATAAATTTTTTGGCATTTTTAACCTTAAAATCATAATCATGAGTTTCGGTAACTGGTCTCATTTTAATTTCTTTTAATAAAACAATTTTTTGTTTCTTTTTAGCAACATTTGCTTTTTTTTGAGCATCATATTTAAATTTACCCATATCAATAATTTTACATACAGGTGGTTTTGCGTTTGGAGCTATTTCAATTAAATCCAATCCTTGCTCTTTAGCCATTGATATGGCTTCATTTGTATTTATAATTCCTATATTTTCACCATCACTTCCTATCACTTGTACCTCGGGTGAAGAAATTCTATTGTTAGATCTTGGACCTTTATCTTTAGTTCTTCTTTGAAAATAATTTTGTTTAAAATCTGCCACTTAGTTTGAGGGTGCTTTGTTTAAAGCTGAGAAAGTTTCTAAGAATAAGTTTAATTCCATATTTTCTTGTTTATTCGTATCCAATCTTCTAATCGTTACTGAGTTACTGTCAACTTCTTTTTTTCCACAAATCAATAAAAGTGGTATTTTTGATAGTGAATGTTCTCTAATTTTATAATTCAAATTATGGTTTTTTAAATCTACCTCAGAGCTTATGCCTACATTATTAATCTTTTCATTCACTTCTTTTGCATAAGAATCAAACTCTTCTGAAATTGGAATTACAACAGCTTGTAAAGGAGCTATCCAAAATGGAAATTTACCTGCGTAGTTTTCTATAAGAATTCCAATAAATCTTTCTAATGACCCAAATAACGCCCTATGAAGCATTACTGGAATTTTTTTTGTTCCATCTTTATCAACAAAAGAAGCGTCTAATCTTCCTGGTAAATTAAGATCTACTTGTAAAGTTCCACATTGCCAATCTCTACTGATGGCATCTCTTAAAACAAATTCAATTTTTGGACCATAGAATGCTCCTTCTCCTTTATTAATTGTGTATTTAAGCTTTGAAGCTTTTACCGCATCTAACAAAGCTTTTTCAGCTTTATCCCAAACATTGTCATCACCAACTCTTAAATCTGGTCTATCTGAATATTTTAATATTACATCTTTAAATCCAAGATCTTTATAAATATCTAAAATTAAATTTGTAACAATCAAACACTCTGATGTAATTTGATCTTCTGTGCAAAAAATATGGGCATCATCTTGAGTAAAAGCTCTAACTCTTAACAGTCCATGTAAGGCGCCTGAAGGCTCATACCTGTGCACTTTTCCAAATTCCGAAATTCTTAAAGGAAGATCTCGATAACTTTTTAAACCTTGATTAAAAACTTGTACGTGGCCTGGACAATTCATTGGTTTTATTGCAAATATTTTTTCATCTGGTGTCTGAGAAGTATACATGTGCTCTCCATATTTTTCCCAGTGGCCAGATTTTTCCCATAGAGATCTATCTAAAATTTCAGGAGTATTTACCTCTTTGTAGCCAGCTTTTTCTTGTCTAGCTCTCATATATGCAACTAGTTTTTGAAATAACTTCCAACCTTTTTCATGCCAAAATACTGATCCTGGACTTTCTTCCCTAAAGTGAAATAAATCCATTTCTTTTCCAAGTTTTCTGTGATCTCTTTTTTCTGCTTCCTCTATTCTTTTTAAATATTCATCTAAATCTTTTTGTGATGCCCAACTTGTTCCATAAATTCTTTGCAACATTTCATTATTTGAGTCACCTCTCCAATAGGCTCCTGATACCTTTGTTAGCTTAAAGTATTTACCAATTTTTCCTGTTGAAGGCAGATGAGGGCCTCTACATAGATCATGCCAGTCTCCATGAAAATATATAGAAACATCTTCACCTTGTGGAATACTTTCAATAATTTCAGCCTTGTATATTTCTCCTTTATCCTTGAAATGAGATATGGCCTTATCTCTTTTCCAAACTACTCTTGTAGTTGGAACGTCTCTATCAACAATTTCTTTCATTTTATTTTCAATTTTATTTAAATCATCCTCTGTAAAGGGTTCTTTCCTTGAAAAATCATAATAAAATCCATTTTCTATAATTGGACCAATTGTAACTTGTGTTCCTGGAAAGAGTTCTTGAACAGCCATCGCAGTTATATGAGCCGTATCGTGACGGATAGTTTCTAAACCTTCTTTATCTTTTGAAGTAAAAATTTTAATTGAGCAGTCTTCATCTATAACAAAACTTAAATCTTTAAGTTCTTCATTAACACTAATAATAGTTGCCTGCTTTGATAAAGATTTGCTAATCTTTTCAGCAACCTCAAGTCCTGTTACTTTATTTGGAAATTCAATAGTGTTTCCGTCTGGCAATGTTATTAATGGCATTTAATTCAATAATTTTTTGTATTCTGAATATGTAGAAAAACACATTTTTTCAACATTAAATTTTTTAATTATATTTTTTCTACCTTCTATGCCAATAGATTTCAATCTAGATTCATCTAATTGTATGACTTCTACTATTTTTTTGCTCAAAGCTTCTGCATTGCCAGACTGAAATAAAAAACCGGTCACATTATCAATAATAGTTTCATTAGATCCCCCAATATCACTTGCTATTATTGGTTTTTCCATTGATTGAGCTTCAACTGCTACCCTTCCAAAAGCTTCAGGTTCTACTGAGACCGAAACAACAATGTCTGATATTTTGTAGGCTACCGGCATATTTTTATAATGTTCTATAAATTTTAACTGACCAGTTAACCTATATTGCTCAGCCAATCTTTTAATTTTTTTTGTATAAATGTCTCTCCCTTGATCACTACCTAAAATAACAGCATTAAAAGATTCATATCCCAGTTCTTTATTAACAAGCTTTAATGCCTCAATAAATGTCTCTTGTCCTTTCCAGGCAGTTAACCGACCTGGCATTAAGATAATTTTTTTATTCTTATCAACTTCCCAATCAGAGGTAAGTCTATTTTCTTCGACATCCAAGGTTGTTGATGAGTCAAAATAATCAACATTAATACCTCTAAAAATTACTAAGAATTTTTTTTTTAAATCCAAATATTTTGAATAATTTCTATTAATATGTGTAAAAATAAAATTTGATCCTGCTATTATTAAATCTGATCTGACCATTACCGAATTATAAAATTTTTTAAGTGGGTTTTTAAAATTATAAGTACCGTGAAAGGTTGTAACAAACTTTCTTCTTGTAATTTTTGTTGCTATCAAACAAGACCAAGCTGGAGCGCGACTTCTTGCATGAACAATAGATATATTATTTAGTAAAATAATAAAAATCAAAGCTATTGAATTAAAGAGCATTAAAAATGGATTTTTACTATGGACGGGAAGTTTTATTACTTTTACTTTTTTTCTATCAATAAATTTTAATAATTCTCCTCCACTAGTTGCTATGTAAGAACTACAATTATTTTCTGGTAAGTAGTGTGCAAGATCGTAACAGCCTGTTTCCGCACCTCCATATCCAAGCTTAGGAATTACTTGCAATACTTTTAATTTTGAAGACATTTGATAGAACTATATATTAAGAATTAATTCTAATAAACTTTTATGAATAAATTTAAATACATTAAAGTCCTTAATAACAGGCAAATAAGATACTTAAGTAAGGAATATAAAGATAATCTCTATATTATTTTTTTACATGGTTTTATGTCAAACATTGAAGGTGAAAAACCTCAGGCCATATTAAAATTTGCTAAAAAAAATAAACTTGGCTTTCTTGCTCTTGAATATTCTGGTCATGGAAAATCTTCAGGAAAATTTATCAAAGGGAATATTACTCAATGGTCAAAAGAAGTTGAAATAGTAATAAAAAAAGTAGTTAAAAAAAATAAATTTATTTTAGTTGGCTCGAGTATGGGTGCCTGGCTCTCCTTAAATCAATTTAAATATTTTAAAGATCAAATTAAGGGTTTTTTGGGAATTGGTTCAGCTCCAGAGTTTTTACAAAACCTAATTTGGAAAAAGTTTACAAAAAAAATGAAGAACGAAACTATAAAGAAAGGAATTTATAATTTAAAACATAGTAATTATGAGTATCCAATCACCTTTCAATTAATAAAAGATGGTAGAAAAAATAAAATCTTAAATAAAAAAATTAAATCCAGTATCAACGTAACTATGATTCATGGAAGTAAAGATGAGGTTGTTCCAACAAGTTATTCCAGAAAGGTTCTTAAGTTATTTACTAAAGCTAATAAAAAATTAGTGATAATAAAAAATGGTGATCATAGCCTATCAAGTAAACGAGGTCTAAAAAGAATACTCTTAGAGCTAGAGAAAATTACTTCTAATATAGTTTAATCCTTCGATATAGCTTGGAAATTTTAAATTATAGTTAAAATAACCTTTCATCTTTTCGTTGCTAACTTTTTTAGACTCATTATATAAATTTTTTAACATCTCACTTTTAATTTGATTAACTTCAATTTTTTCGATATTTTCAATATTTAACATTTTTGCTCCAAATAAAGTAACATCTTCAGATGTAGAAGGTTTATCATCAGATAGATTATATATTTCTCCTGACTTAAATTTTGATAAAGATTTAAATAATATGTTTGAAATATCATCCACATGAATTCTAGAAAAATAATGATTTTTTTTATTAATCAATTTCACTTCTCCTAATTTTAGACGTATTAAAATATTTTTTTCATTAGAATAAATTCCAGATAGCCTAAATATCTGAACTGGTATTTTGTTATTTTTTTCTAAAGAAACCCATGCATTTTCAGCCTTTAATCTTGCAATACCATTATTTGAGATTGGGTTTGTTTTGCTATTTTCATTAACCCATTCTCCTTTATGGTCACCATAAATACTGGTGGCAGATAAGTACGTTATCCATTTTAACTTGGAACTTTCTAAAAATTTAGAAAAATTTTTTACAACTAAGTCTTCTTGATTTTCTGGTGGTATAGAAACTAAGATATGATCTGCTTCTTTTAATTTTACAACTAAATTTTGATCAAATTTTTCACTATTAAATAGGTAGCTATTATAATTAATGCCATTGAATATTTTTTTTGAAGATTCACTTCTAGAAGTTGCTGATAAGTTAATATTATATTGCTCAGTATTAAGCTTTTTTATAAAATTTTTTGCTACTTGGCCAAAACCAAAACAAAAAATATTTATATCCTTCATTTTAACTAACTTCTTTTATAATAGACTTTAAACTTATTGGGTTTTTTAGCTTATTAATCATTTCTTTTGGACAAACTTGAATAAAATTAGAAATTTCCCTATCAAAATTTTCTATAATCTTTTTAGAAAAATCTGAGTTTGTCTCCTGGTGATGCTCTTGAACTAAATTTTTTAAATAAGTTATCCAATAATCTGTTTCTGGTGTTTGCCATACTACAGTCTCTGGGTTTACTTTTTTGTCGAATTTCTTATTTATATCATAAATAAACGCCATTCCACCAGTCATTCCAGCTCCAAAATTGTCTCCTACATCACCCAGAACTACAACGGTACCACCAGTCATATATTCACAAGCATTAGAGTCGCAGCCTTCAATAACCGAAATTGATCCTGAATTTCTTACAGCATACCTTTCTCCAGCTTGACCTGATGCAAAAAGTTTTCCAGATGTTGCTCCATACAAAACTGTATTTCCTATTATGGTGTTTTCATGTGAGACTAAATTACTTTCATCTGGAAGTTTAACTACCACTGTTGCTCCGGATAAACCTTTGCCAACATAATCATTAGCGTCACCTTTTAAAATAAGTTTTAACCCTTTTATTCCAAATGCACCAAATGACTGTCCTGCTGACCCCTTAAACTTTAGAGATAAAAAGCCATCTTCTAGTTTTTCAGATCCATATTTTTCATAAAGATGATTAGAAATTCTTGTACCAACCGTCCTATGAGTATTTTTAATAATATATTCTTTTTCAATAATTTTTACTTTTCCAATTTGTTCTTTAATTTCAGGTAAAATTTCTTGATCTAAAGTATCTGGAACAGAATTTATTTCTGGAACTGTACAGTACCTCGTATTCTCACCAGCATCTGTTTGAACAAATAAAGGATTTAGATCTAAATCGTCTAAGTTTGGTGAGGCTTTGCTTACCTGTCTTAGTAAGTCAGTCCTACCAATTATTTCATTCAATGATCTAAATCCTATTTGTGCTAAAATTTCTCTTACTTCCTCAGCTATGAATTTAAATAAGTTAACTACTTTTTCTGGTGTACCAGAAAATTTTTCTCTTAGTTCTTCATCTTGAGTACAAACTCCAACTGGACATGTATTTGAGTGACACTGTCTAACCATTATACATCCCATAGCGACTAAAGCTGTAGTTGCTACTCCATATTCTTCTGCTCCCATCATGGCTGCAATAACAACATCTCTTCCTGTTTTAATTCCTCCATCTGTTCTTAGAGTAACTTTATGTCTTAAATTATTTAAAGTTAAAACTTGATTAGCCTCAGTTAAACCCATCTCCCAAGGTATCCCCACATATTTAACACTTGTTTGCGGTGTAGCTCCTGTACCTCCATTATGTCCAGAAATTAAAATTATATCTGCTTTAGCTTTAGCTACCCCAGCTGCGATTGTTCCTATACCAGATGATGCTACTAATTTTACACCGACTCTTGCTTTTGGATTAGCTTGTTTAAGATCATAAATTAATTGAGCTAAATCCTCGATAGAATAAATGTCGTGGTGAGGTGGTGGTGATATTAAGGTTACACCTGGTGTTGAATGTCTTAATTTAGCAATTTCTTCTGTGACTTTAAACCCTGGTAATTGGCCTCCCTCACCAGGTTTTGCTCCTTGTGCAATTTTAATCTCTATTTCGTTACAGTTATTTAGATATTTAAGTGTTACTCCAAATCTAGCTGAAGCTATTTGCTTAACTCTAGAATTAGCACTGTCACCGTTTTCCATCTTAATAAATCTTTTTTCATCTTCGCCACCTTCACCACTACAAGAGGCTCCTTTAATTCTATTCATTCCTATGGCTAAAGTTTCGTGTGCTTCTTTCGATAATGCACCATGAGACATGCTTCCACTTCCAAATCTTGTTAAAATATTTTCAATTGGTTCTACTTCTGAAATATCTAAAGATGGGTTTAAATTTCTATCTCTAAATCCAATCAAGTCTCTAAGATGTATAGGTGGAAGATTATAAATACCTTCTGCATATTTTTTATAAGCTTCAAAAGAATTTGATGAAACTGCACTTTGTAAAAGATGAATAAGCTTACCTTGATATTGATGAGTTTCACCATTCTTTCTATATCTATAGATTCCCCCAATCGGTAAAACCGTATCTGTTCCTTCAAATGCTTCTTTGTGAATAGTTCTTAATTTTTTTTCTATTCCATTTAAACCTATGCCTGAAATTTTTGATAAAATTCCTGGAAAATACTCTGATGCTACTGTTCTGCTCAAACCAACTGTTTCAAAATTACATCCACCTCTATAAGAACTTATGACCGAAATTCCCATTTTTGACATTATTTTCAAAAGCCCATAATTTACTGATTGTATATATCTCTCTATGCATTCATCGTACCCAAACTTTCCAAATAGTTTTTTTTCAAACCTCTGATATAAACTATCCAGTGCTAAATAAGGATTAACAGTTGTAGCTCCAACACCTATAAGTGTTGCAAATGAATGTGTGTCTAATGCTTCCCCAGTTTGAGCATTGATTGATGCATAACCTCTTAATTTTTTTTTAATAAGATAAGTATTTATTGCACCGACACTTAACAGCATAGGAATTGGTAATCTTTTTTTAGAAATATTTTTATCACTTAAGATTAATTGAGTAAGACCTTGTCTAACTGCAATTTCAGATTCTTTTCTAATTCTCTCAATAGAGGTTTCAAGGTTTTCACTTTTATCAAAAGTGCAATCAATAGTTATTGATTTTTGCCCAAAAAAATTAATAAATTTTTCTAATTGAGAATTTGATAATATGGGGCTGTCTAAAACATATATGTTTTCTTCTGTTAAATTAGTAAAATCTAAAATGTTTCCAAGATTACCAAAACGAGTTTTTAAACTCATAACCTTGTTTTCTCTTAAGGAATCAATTGGTGGATTAGTAACTTGACTAAAGTTTTGTCTAAAAAAATGGTAAAGCGGTCTATAACGGTCAGACAATACTGCAAGTGGAGTGTCATCACCCATAGAGCCAATCGCCTCTTTTGCGTCTTCTGCCATGGGATGAAGAATAAGTTCTAAATCTTCTAAACTATAACCAAATGTATGTTGTCTTTTTTTTAGTTCATCACCTGAAAAAGTAGATTTTTCATTTTTTATTGGAAATTTCTTTTCTAAATCAATTATTTGATTGTTAAAATGTTTAAATTCTTTTGCTAGATAATCTTTTATTTCAACATTAGAAAATACTTTGCCTTTGGCTATTCTAACTCCAAGAATTTCTCCAGGTCCTAATCTACCTTTTTTAAGAATTTGCCTCTCATCAATTTCAACCATTCCCGTTTCTGATCCTGCACACAATATTTTGTCTTTTGAAATAGTATATCTCATTGGGCGTAACCCATTTCTATCAGCAGCTACAATGGCCCATTCATTATCGGTAGCTGCAATAGCAGCTGGTCCATCCCATGGCTCCATTGTACTATTTAAAAAATTAAATAATTGTTGATGATCTTTTGATAATGTTTGACTTTTTTTAGACCATGCATCTGGAATTAACATTAACTTTGCAAGAGGCGCTGATTGGCCAGAAATATTTAAAAGTTCAAAAACACTATCTAGTGCAGCAGAGTCTGATGATCCTGGTTGTATAACTGGTTTTAAATTTTCCATGTTATCAAATAAAGGGCTGTCCATTTCTTGCTCATGAACTTTCATCCAGTTTGTATTTCCTTTGAATGTATTTATTTCTCCATTATGAGCTAATGCTCTAAAAGGTTGTGCCAGGTCCCAGCTTGGCGCAGTGTTTGTTGAAAACCTTTGATGAAATATTGCAAATCTAGATATAAATCTCTCATCTTTTAAATCTAAATAAAAGTCTGCAATAGACTCTGCTAAAAACATTCCCTTATAAATAACTGACTTAGAACTTAGCGAACAAATATAAAAACCTTCTATCGCATCTTTAATAGCTTCTTTTTCAATTTTTCTTCTGGATTCATAAATTTTTCTTTCTAACTCTTTTTCTGTTAAATCTTTATTATTATGTTTGAATAGAACTTGAGTGATTTCTGGTCTTGTAAGATTTGCTTTTTCACCTAAAACTTTTGGGTTTACTGGAACCTGTCTCCATCCATAAATACTAAAATTACTTTTTGTTAATTCACTTTCAATTAAAGTTCTTGCATTTTCTTGTGATTGATAATTATTTCTAGGTAAAAAAATCATACCCACACAAATTTCTGAACCATCATGGTCGTGACCTGTGAGTTCTATTTTTTCAGCAAAGAAATCTGAAGGAATTTCCAAATGGATTCCAGCTCCATCACCTGTTTTTCCATCAGCATCTACAGCTCCTCTGTGCCAAACCGCTTTTAAGGCATTAATTCCATATTCTACTACTTTCCTTGATTTTTTACCCTCTGTAGAAGCAATCAATCCTACTCCACAAGCGTCATGCTCCATTTCTTTTGAATAAACATGGCCTTCTTCAAGAATTTTAAGATTTTTTTTATAATTTTTCATTAAGCAACCTTCTCTTTACTGAATTCTTTACTCTCTAAAAAATTTTTTATTGATACTGCTACGTCTCTTCCGTCTTTTATAGCCCAGACAACTAAAGATGCGCCTCTAATAATGTCTCCTGCTGCAAAGACACCTGATAAATTTGTCTCCATTGTATCAAAATTAGTTTTTAATGTTCCCCATTTAGTAACTTGTAGATCTTCAGAGCCAAATAGTTTTGGTAAATTTTCAGGATCAAAGCCAAGAGCCTTGATTACTATATCTGCTTTAATATTAAAGTGAGAATCGTTCTGGATTTCTGGTTTACGTCTACCACTGTCATCAGGTTCACCAAGTTTAATTTTATCTACCATCAAACCTTCAACTTTATTTGTTCCAACAAATTCTTTAGGGCTAGATAACCATACAAACTCTACTCCCTCTTCCTCTGCATTAGCTACCTCTCTAGCAGATCCAGGCATATTTTCTTTGTCTCTTCTATAAAGGCATTTAACTGATTTTGCTTTTTGTCTGATTGAAGTCCTAACACAGTCCATTGCAGTGTCACCTCCTCCAATTACAACAATATTTTTTCCTTCAGCATTTAAGGTTCCATTATCAAATAACTCTACCTTATCTCCTAATCCTTTTTTATTTGAAGCTGTTAAAAATTCCATAGCTGGAAAAATATTTCCTAAATCTTTTCCTGGTAGATCTATTTCTCGAGCTTTATAAACTCCAGTTGCAATTAAAAGAGAAGTCATGTTTTTTTCTTAATTGCTCTAATGTAGCATCTTTTCCAACTTCAAAATTTTGAACAAATTTAATTCCACCCTCTTCTAATAATTTGGTTCTTCTTTCTACAACAAATTTTTCCAATTTAAAATTTGGGATCCCATAAATCATTAAACCACCAGCTCTATCATATCGATCATATACAGTAATTTGATAACCTAACTTACGTAACTGCTCTGCAGCAGCAAGACCAGCTGGACCAGCACCTATAATTCCAATACTTTGACTCTTTTCATTTTTAACTTTTATTGGATTGACCCATCCTTGCTCCCAAGCATTATCAGTAATATATTTTTCAACTGAACCTATGGTTACAGTTCCATGTCCTGATTGTTCAATTACACAATTTCCTTCACACAATCTATCTTGTGGACATATTCTTCCACACACCTCTGGCATGTTGTTAGTGCTTTGAGATAACTCGTAAGCCTCTTTTAATCGTCCCTCTGCAGTTAATTTCAGCCAATCTGGAATATTATTACTTAATGGACAATGTACCTGACAAAAAGGAACTCCACATTGTGAGCATCTGCTAGATTGTTCGCCTGCCTTTTCGTTAATAAACTCTTTGTAAATTTCGTTAAAATCTTCTTTTCTGTTTCCAACTTCTCTTTTAGGTGGAGTTTGTTGACCTATTTTAACAAATTTAAGCATTTTTTCTGACATATATACCTTTTAATAAACTGAGCATATAATACGGTTTTGTGCAATAAAAGACAAACAAGGTCAATATATATGACCTTAAATTTACAATAAGTACCGTTAATTCTTTGTATTTTAATTTTTGCATATCTAATATGTTCAAATGGAATTGTTTAAATCATCGAATATTTAAGCTACGAAGCTTTAAATGTTCTCAAATATTATTGAAATTATAATCCTATCAATAGTTCAGGGCATATCAGAATTTTTGCCGATCAGTTCATCGGCTCATTTAAACATTGTTGAAATAATCTTTGAGTTTAATTCTAACTCACTAATGATTGACGTTAGTCTCCATCTTGGCTCTTTACTAGCAATAATCTTTTATTTTAGAAGAGAGCTACTAGACCTTAGAAATAATCAAAAATTATTATCTCTATTAATTATTGGCTCTATACCAATTGTAATAGCTGGGTACATAATCAGCTCCACGGGTCTAGTTAGTCTATTAGAAAATAATTTAAAGATAATTGCTTGGACGACATTAATTTTTGGAATTATTTTATATCTCGCAGACAAAAGTAAATTTGATAAAAAAATATCCTCCAACCTAAATTTTAAAACAATACTATTTATCGGTTTGTTTCAAATACTTGCTTTAATACCAGGTGTGAGTAGGGCAGGAATTACAATAACAGCTGCAAGGCTTTTTAGATTTAATAGATTTGATTCAAGCAAAATTTCTTTTTTACTAGCTATACCTGCAATAGCTGGAGCAAGTGTACTGCAATTAAAAAATGCTATTGGCCAAAACTTTGAATTTAACTACCTTATACTAATATCAATTACTCTTTCTTTTTTGTTTTCTTATTTTACAGTTAAGTTTTTTCTGGACTACATAAACAAATTTTCTTTAAATATTTTTGTAATTTATAGAATTATTATTTCAATAATTTTATTTATAATAATATATAATTAATTTTTTTTTAATATTGGTGCTAATTGTGAAAATAAAACACCAAATAAAATAAATAAACACCCAAATAGATTATTTATATCTAAAATTTGATCTAATAAAATCCAAGCAGCAATTGTTGCAAAAACACCCTCTAAAGAAAAAATTATTGCTGATGGAGCAGGGGATATATTTTTTTGTGCATATATTTGCAAAACAAATGCAAGGCCTCCAGACAAAACTCCAGCATATAAGATTTGAAATTTTTCTTTAAGAATATTAGACCAAATAAAGTCTTCAAAAATTAACCCTATAATTAATGATAAAGAGGCAACAATTAAAGTTTGAATTGCACCAATTGTTAATGGAAGATTGTAGTTTTCTATAATTTTACCAGTAAAGATAATGTGTGTGCTCCAGAAAAATGCACCCATTATTATAAGCGCATCACCAGTTCTAACCGTTGCACTGTAAAAATTAGTTAGCAAATAACCTCCCATCACACAAAGGAGAACTGAAGGCCAAATACTCCAGTGAATTGGCTTTTTATACATAAAAAAAATTATAAACGGGACCATCGGTACATAGAAAATAGTAAAGAACGCTGCATTAGCAACATCAGTATAGAGTAAAGCCACTTGTTGAAGTGCCGATCCTAAGAATAAAGATAGGCCTATTAAAAGAGCTAAGTTGGTAAATTCTTTTTGATTTCTTTGGACTGATTTTGAGATATTTTTTCTTTCAAAAATAAAAGCTAAAGGGGCTACTACTAAAAAGCCTACAAAAAACCTAACCGCATTAAAAGTGAAAGGACCAATGTCATCCATTCCAGTATCTTGAGCAATAAAAGTTGTTCCCCATATGAATGTACAAAGTAATGCACAAAATAATGATGAGGTTTTTGACATTAAAATTTATACAGCTAATTTATAAGCAAAATTTTTGCCTAAATTTTCTTTTAGATCATTATTAAATCTAGCTGCTTCAGCTCCATCAATTATTCTATGATCATATGATAATGAAAGCGGTAACATTGTTCTTGTTTCAAATTTTCCATTGAAAAAAATTTGTTTTTTTTGTGCTTTACCCACTCCTAGTATGGCAACTTCAGGATAATTTATTATTGGTGTAAAAAATGAACCTCCAATTCCTCCAAGGCTTGTAATGGTCATGGATCCTCCAAAGAATTCTTTCTTATCTATTTTTAAATTTCTACATTGGTCGCTTACTGTTTTCAATTCATTACTAATATATGAAATACTTTTATTGTCAGCATTTCTAATTTTTGGCACCATCAAACCATGAGGAGTATCAACTGCAATTCCAACATGAAAATAATTTTTCATTGTTATTTTTCCATTTTCAATATCATCTATCGATGAGTTGAAACTAGGAAACTTTTTTAAGGATGCAACTAAAGCTTTAACAATAAAAGCTAAGGGAGTAATCTTTTTTCTTTCACCTGTGTACATATCAGTAAGAGAAGTTCTAAAATCTTCCATTTCAGTTATATCTGCTTCATCATGATTTGTTACATGAGGTATTGTAGTCCAAGAATTAACTAAATACGTTGAGGCTAATTTTTTAACCCTAGGTATATCTTTAACTTCAATTTCTCCAAAATCAGAATGGGAAAATTCACTAATAATTTTTTTAGGTTGAGCTTCAGTCTTATCTAAAGTTTTATTAATTTTAGAGGATATAAAATTTTTTACATCATCTTCTATAATTCTTCCTTGTCTTTCACTGCCAACTATCTCATTAATATTAACCCCAAGCTCTCGAGCAAATTTACGTACTTTTGGGCTTGCAGATGAAGTTTCTGAATTGTTTTTTTTTATTAAATTTTGTGTTTGTATAACTTTTTCAACTTTTTCTTCTTGATTTTGATTTGTAACTGGTTTTGCTTCTGTAATAGTTTTTTGCTCTATACTCTTTTCTTCTTCTCCAGATTGCTCCATCGTTAATATCAAATCACCTTCTGAAACCCTATCTCCTACTTTAATTTTAACAGACTTTACCTTTCCATCAAAAGAAGCTGGTATTTCAACACTAGATTTGTCACTCTCAATTGTAATGAGTGGATCATTTTTAGATACTGACTGACCATTTGAAACTAATACTTCGATTACCTCAACGTCTTTAAATTCGCCAATATTTGGTACTTTAATCTCTTTATCTGACATCTTATAGTTTTGTTGGCATTGGTTTGCTGCCATCAATATTATACTTCTTTATGGCTTCTTTAGCATATTTTGAGGATATTAGTTGCTCTTTTGCTAGTACGCTAAGTCCATAAGTAACGATATGTTTTTTATCAACTTCAAAAAAATTTCTAAGGTTCTTTCTTGTGTCGCTTCTTCCATAACCATCTGTACCTAAAGAATAAAAACTTTTATTAGTATAGGGTCTGATTTGATCAGAATTCATTCTCATATAATCTGAAGCTGCCAAGATTGGTCCTTCAGTTTTCCCTAAACACTGCTCTACAAATGAAACTTTTTGTTCTTTATCAGGATTTAAAAGATTATACCTCTCAACTTCCATACCATCTTTTCTCAACTCGTTAAAACTCGTGACACTCCAGATTTCACTATCTATCTGATATTCATTTTGAAGGATTTCTGCTGCAGCCATCATTTCTCTCAATATTGTACCTGAACCTAAAAGTTGAATTTTAGTTTTTTTATATTTGTTAAGCTCTTTAATTTTATACATTCCTTTAAGAATTCCTTCTTCACAATTCCTATCTTTTGGTATGCTTGGATGTGAATAATTTTCGTTCATGGTTGTGATATAGTAAAAAACATTCTCATTTTTTTCATGCATTCTTCTCAAACCTTCTCTAAAAATAACAGCTAGCTCATAATGAAAAGTTGGATCGTATGTCACGCAGTTTGGTATTGTTGAGGCTATCAAGTGACTGTGTCCATCCTGGTGTTGTAATCCTTCACCAGCTAAAGTAGTTCTTCCAGCTGTTGCTCCAATTAAAAATCCTCTAGCCTGACTATCTCCACCTGCCCATGCAAGGTCACCTATTCTTTGAAAACCAAACATAGAATAAAAAATATAAATTGGTATCATTTCAATATCATGATTAGTGTAGGAAGTCGCAGCAGCAATCCATGACGACATTGCTCCAGCTTCATTAATTCCTTCTTCTAGAACCTGTCCAGTTTTCTCTTCTCTGTAAGAACTTAACTGAGCAGAATCTTCTGGTTCATACTTTTGACCTTCGTGTGCATATATTCCTATTTTTTGAAAAAATCCTTCCATACCAAAAGTTCTTGCTTCATCAGGAATAATTGGAACTAATCTGGGTGAAATATTTTTGTCTCTTAATAAATTTGTAAACATTCTAACTAATGCCATGGTTGTAGACATTTCTTTTTCACCCGTTGATACTTTCATAAAATCAAAAATATCTTTTGCTGGTGCTTTAATAGGTTTTGAATATGTTGTTCTTTCAGGTAAGAAACCACCAAGTCTCATTCTCTTTTCTTTAATATACTTAATCTCTAATGATTTTTCATCAGGCTTGAAATACTCAACATTTTTTACTTGTTCATCTGTTAATGGAACATCAAAACGATCTCTATAATATAGCAAATCATCTACATCTAATTTTTTAGTTTGATGAGTAGTGTTAACACTTTCACCTGTTTTTCCCATACCATAACCCTTAATGGTTTTAGCGATTATAACCGTTGGGCTACCTTGGTTTTTTGATGCCCGGTCGTATGCTGCATAAACTTTATGAGGATCATGACCGCCTCTATTTAATCTCCAAATATCTTTATCTGATAAACTAGAAACTAGCTCTTGAGTCTCTGGATATTTCCCAAAAAATTTTTCTCTAACATAAGCTCCATCTCTAGCTTTCATTGCTTGGTATTCACCATCAACAGTTTCATTCATAGTTTTAACTAGGTGACCTGTTTTATCATTAGCAATCAATGAGTCCCAGTAAGAACCCCAAATTACTTTAATTACATTCCAACCAGCTCCTCTAAAACTTCCTTCTAGCTCTTGAATGATTTTTCCATTACCTCTGACAGGTCCATCTAATCTTTGAAGATTGCAGTTTACAACAAATATTAAGTTATCCAGTTTTTCCCTAGCTGCTAATCCTATTGCACCTAAAGATTCAGGTTCATCCATTTCTCCATCACCAAGAAATGCCCAAACTTTTCTACCTTCATCTTTAATTAATCCTCTGTTAATTAAATATTTCATGTATCTTGCCTGATAAATTGCAAGCATAGGCCCTAGTCCCATTGATACAGTTGGAAACTGCCAAAACTTTGGCATCAACCAAGGATGTGGATATGAAGAAAGTCCACCTGGTTTTACTTCTTGTCTAAAACTATCTAATTGTTTTTCATTTAATCTACCTTCTAGAAATGCTCTAGCATAGACACCTGGTGCACTATGACCTTGAAAATAAACTAAATCACCACCAAATTTATTATTCTTAGCTCTCCAAAAATGATTCATTCCTACATCATAAAGTGTTGCTGCTGATGCAAATGTACCTATATGGCCACCTAATTCAGGAAATTTTTTATTTGCTCTAACAACCATAGCTGCTGCATTCCATCTAATTAAAGATCTAATTCTTCTTTCAATATTCTGATCTCCATTAGACTTAACTTCTGCCTCTGGTGGGATTGTATTAATGTAAGGAGTGTGCTGCGTATAAGGAATATTTGCACCTTCTCGATATGCTTTGTTGATTAATTCTTTTATCAAAAAATGAGCTCTTTGATTTCCATCTTTTTCAACAACTGCAGATAAAGACTCTAACCAATCTTGAGTTTCTAATGGATCAATATCATTGTCATTTGTAACCTGAATTATTGTTTGTTTTTTTTCCACAACTGGGCTTTGTTCAGTGGTCGCTTCTTTTTTTTCATTTTTTAAAACTGATTCTGCTTGTTTAATAATACTTTCTGTATCTTTGGGAATTGGCTTTTCTGAAGGGCTTTCTTTTGAAGACTCAACACTTAACAATAAATCCCCTTTAGAAACTTTATCACCCACTTTAATATTTACAGATTCTACCTCACCAGTGACTGTTGATGGAATTTCAACACTAGATTTATCACTCTCAATAGTAACAATAGGATCATTTAAGTTTATTTTATCTCCAACTTTTACTAAAAGTTCAATAACCTCAACTTTTTCAAATTCACCAATATCTGGGACAAGTAATTTTTCACTCATTATTTAAATCGATTTATACACCTAAAAAAAACTATATCTCATGTTATTTTAGCACAATAATAAGTTTTTTTATGCAAACCTGTATTTTTATTGAACAAAAAACTTTAAAAATTATCAAATAAATAAGAAATTAATTTCTTTCAACACACATGGCTATACCCATTCCACCACCAATGCAGAGAGTAGCACAACCTTTGTTTTTATTTTGTTTTATCATTTCATGAATTAGGGTTACTAAAATTCTGGTTCCGGAAGCTCCAATTGGATGTCCTAATGCAATTGCTCCACCATTAACATTCACAATCTTTTTAGGAATTTTAAGATCTCTAATCACAGCAATACTTTGAGCTGCAAATGCTTCATTGACTTCAAATAAATCAATATCTTCAATTTTCCATCCTGCTTTTTCTAAAGCTATATTAACAGCCATAATTGGACCTAGTCCCATCAATGAAGGCTCAACACCACAAGTTGCCCAGGAGACCACTTTTGCTAAAGGTTCTATACCTCTAAGTTCCGCCTCTTCTCTAGACATTAAAATAGTTGCTGCCGCACCATCATTTATTCCTGATGAATTACCCGCCGTAACTGTTCCATTTTCTTTAAAAACAGTTTTTAATTTTTTTAAATCCTCTAAGTTTAAATTACTTCTTGGATGTTCATCTTTTTCAAAAATAAAATTTTTATTATCTGTATTAATATTTAATTTAATTAACTCGTTTTTGAATTTATCATTACTTATGGCATCTTGTGTTTTTTTTTGAGAATTTAAAGCGAACATATCTTGTTCATCTCTGGAAATTTGATACTTTTCTGCTACATTTTCTGCTGTAACGCCCATGTGATAATTATTAAATGAGTCTATCAGTCCATCATTGACCATTGTATCAACCAATTTATTTTCATTTAATTTTTTATCTTCTCGATAAAATATTGTATGTGGTGCTCTAGACATATTTTCTTGTCCACCAGCGACTATAATTTTATTTTCACCTAGTTTAATAGATTGATAGCCTGAAATTACAGATCTTAATCCAGATCCACATACTTGATTAATTATATGTGCAGGTTTTGAAACTGGAATTCCAGCATGAATAGAAGCTTGTCTTGCTGGGTTTTGCCCTAATCCAGAAGTGAGAACGTGTCCCATAATCACCTCATCAATATCGTCTGATTTTAATTTTGATTTATAAACAGCTTCTTTAATAGCTAGTGCACCTAGTTTATCAGCACTAAGACCTTTTAAAGATCCTTTATATGTGCCTATAGGTGTTCTTAATGCAGCTGTAATAACCACATCATTTGATTTTTTGCTCATTGATAGTACAGCATAATATTTTATAACTTAAATTACATCAAAAACTTTGATATGTTGGACGAATTATTTAATTAAGGACCGCTGGCCAAATTGGATAAGGCGCTCGGCTACGAACCGGGAGATTCCAGATTCGAGTTCTGGGCGGTCCACCAAAAAGGATAAATAAAAATGTTAGATTGGCTACTAAAATCATCACTACAAAAATCAGTTATATATTTTTTTATAATTGTTTTTATAATTTTATTAATTTTAACTTTCGTACTATAAAGAGCTATGAGCAATGAATTTGAGCAAATAAGTATTAAACCTGGTTTTATGAAACACAATGGTGGAGTTTTATTTAAAACTGTATCTGAAACAGAATATGAATTCAAAACTACGATTAATGAAAATCATTTAAATGCTGCTGGGATAACTCACGGTGGTTATTTATCAGCTTTAATTGATGCAGGAGCGGGGACTGCTGCACATAGAGCATCTGGAAATGCACCTTGTGTAACTATTTCATTGGATCTAAAATTTATTGGTGCCTCTAAAGTAGGTGATATAGTTACTGGCTTTACAAGAATTCTTAAAAAGACCAATACACTAGTGTTTTTATTTTGTGAGCTGAAATGTAATGATAAAATTATAACCTCAGCATCAGGTATTTGGAAAATCTTAAAAATTAAACCATCTAATCTTGGTCCTGGTGGATAATTATTCTTTTCTTCTATAGTTCAAATAACCAAATATAATTAATAATAAAATAGCTATTGGGTAAATAATTCCTTTATTTGGTCTATCTGCATTTTCTATTTTAAATTCACTTATATAATCACCAGTTTCAAAACCACTTTTTTTAGCTCTTCCATTCCACTGCAGGGTATCTACAATAACTCTGTTTTCTTCTCTAATTAAACTAAGTCCATATTGCTCTAAACTATACTCGGTTTCAAAAGTATTTTTTTTGATTACAATTAATTTGTATCTTTCACCATAATTACTTGGACGTGTTACTTTAAATCTAGCCTCCTTATTGAAATCTACCTTCATTAAATGAATTTTGTTAATATCCATATAATTATATTTAGGATAAAATTTATTTAAAATAAATTCTGGGGCTAAGAGTGAAATGGAGATTAATAAAAAAATTATTATCTCGTACCATCTTAATCTATTAATAAACCAAGCTTGAGTTGCAGAAGTAAAAACTAATATACCTATCAAAGAAGTGATGATTACCAGTAGTCCATGCCACACATTTTCAATGCCTATCAATAACAATTCATGATTAAATAAAAATACAATAGGTAAAATACCTGTTCTTAAACTGTACCAAAAAGCTTGCAGACCGGTTTTAAGTGGATCGCCTCCTGAAATAGCAGCTGCCGCATATGATGCAAGACCAACTGGAGGAGTAACGTCAGCCATCAAGCCAAAATAAAAAACAAACAAGTGAACCGCTATAAGTGGAAATACAAATCCAGATGCGTTTCCAACATCAACCAATACTGTTGCCATTAATGAAGCCACTACAACATAATTTGCAGTAGTTGGTAAACCCATACCAAGTATTAGACATAAAATTATTGTTAAAAATAGCAAAATAACAACATTATCTTTTGCAATAAATTCTATAACTATAATTAAATTTGTACTTAACCCTGTTGAACCAACAGCTCCAACTATTATGCCAGCTGTTGCTATTGCTATTCCAACACCAACCATATTTAAAGCACCTTTTTCAAAACCAACTATCGTTTGATTAAACCAAGTTTTTATTGCTAATTTAAAATCAGAATTTTTAAATAATATGTAACCAAGGTTTACAATTATTAATGCAATCGTTGCAAAAAATATTGAGTATGAAGCGGTAAATCTTAAATAAACGAGCATGTACACTAAAACAAAAATAGGAATTAAAAAATGTAATCCTGATAAAAATGTTTTCTTTAAATTTGGGATATCGACATCATCCATTCCTTTTAAATTTAATTTTAAAGCTTCAAGGTGAGAAATATAAAACAATGCCACATAAGAAATAATTGCTGGTAAAAATGCGTGCTTAACGACCTCAAAATAAGTAACACCTAAAAAACTTGCCATTACAAATGCTGCAGCTCCCATTACAGGTGGCATTAATTGTCCATTAACTGATGATGATACCTCTATAGCACCAGCTTTTTCTTTGGAAAAACCAGTTTTTTTCATAATTGGAATTGTAAAAGTTCCAGTTGTAACTGTGTTTGCAATTGAAGATCCTGAGATTAGACCGGTCATTCCAGATCCTAAAATTGCTGCTTTTGCAGGTCCTCCTCTCATTTTGCCAACCATGGCAAAAGCTAGGTCTAAAAAATATTTACCTCCACCAGCTGTTTCTAGAAGCGCTCCAAATAAAACAAATAAAAAAATGAAATCTACAGAAACACCTATAGGAATTCCAAATATAGCTTCTTGATCAAGCCACTGAAATCCAACTAATCTATTTAATGAAAGCCCACCATGAGAAATTATTTCTGGTGCATATCTACCAAAATATGAAAAGAGCAAAAAACAAACTGCAATAATAACTAGAGGTAATCCAAATACTCTTCTGGTTGCTTCAATTAATATTAAAATTCCACAACTTCCAATAATCAACTCAACTGGTAAATTAAATTTTTCCCAAATTGTAACAGTTAAAAGAATTCCCCCTCTGTCAACTAATTGATCATAAAAAAAATAAATATATAAACAACAAAATGCAGCAATAAAACTAATTAGAATATCAAATATAGAAATTTTTTTTTTTTAGAAATTGGATAAATTAAAAAAGCTAAAGTTAAAGCAAAACCTAAATGAATAGCTCTAGCAGGAAGTCCTTTAAACATTCCAATATCGAACATAAAAGGAAATGGAGAAGCATACCAAAGTTGGAATAATGACCAAATGATTGCAATACTTCCAACAATTTTTAAATGTAGTCCAGTAAGATTTCTAGTTGGAGATAATTCCTCACTAATCTTACTTTCTACTTTACCGTTAATGCTTTGATTCATTTTTAAAATGATACTCTATAACAAAAAAAAGGCCCGATAAATATATCAGGCCTTTTAATTTAATTAAGGAGTTGGATTACATTAATCCAGCTTCTTTATAATATTTAATTGCACCTGGGTGTAATGGAGCTGACAAACCAGCAGCTATCATATCTTCTTTTTTTAAAGAAGCAAAAGCAGGGTGTTGTTTTTTGAAATCATCAAAATTTTCCATCACAGCTTTAACAACTAGGTATACAAGTTCATCAGAAACATTAGCCGAAGTTACTACAGTAGCTTTAACACCAAAAGTAGTTACATCTTTTTTCTGTCCCGTATAAGTGCCAGCTGGTATTACGGCACTTGCATAATAAGCAGCACCATCAATTAGTCCTTGAACTTCAGGACCTGTTAAGTTGATGGGTAAAGCTTTTGCTCCACAAGAAGCAGCGTTCTCCATAGCTCCATTCGGAAACCCTACCGAGTAACCAAAAGCATCAATCTTACCATCACATAATGCTTTTACTTGTTCAGATGAAGTCAGCTCTGTAGTAGATTTAAAGAAGCTATTGTTAACTCCTTTTGCATCCATAAGTACTTCCATAGTTCCTCTTTGACCTGAACCAGCGTTACCAATGTTTACAACTTTTCCTTTAAGCCCAGCAAAATCTTTTACTTTTGCTTTTTTTCTTGCCCAAATTTGAAAAGGTTCATTGTGTACTGAGAATACAGCTCTTAAATCACTGTACTGTTTACCTTCCCATTTGCTTGATCCATTTACTGCATGAAATTGCCAGTCAGACTGAGCTACACCAAATTGAAATTCACCAGCTGCGATTTGACCAATATTATAATTCGACCCACCAGTTGAAGGCGCAGTACATCTGTAAGCTTTATCTATACCTTTTTTTCTTCCGTGTTCTTTAGCAATTGCTGATTTGTGCAACATTTTGCAAATTGCGTTACCAGTTTGGAAATATACTCCAGTTGGTCCGCCTGTTCCTATCGTGAAGAACTCTGCAGATTTTGCAACACCAGTAAAAGATAAAGATGCAACAAAAATTAGTAGAGCACTTGATAGAGATGTTATTATTTTTTTCATATTTTCTCCTCTATATCGTTATTTTTATTAATTAAATTTAACAGTAATTAAGTGGGCATGTATACCAAGTAGTTATGTTGATGTTGACCATTTTTTTAACTTATCAACACCCTCTACCACTTTGGGAGCAAGTTTTAAAATTAAACCATCATCAATTTTTTTTCCGTTTTGAGTATGCTTCATAAACTCTTGACCATCAAAGTCTGTAAAGCTTAGTCTTGCTAACATTTGATTTTTCTCAAAACCAAAATCTGATCCTGGTAGTAACGCTACACCTGTCTCCTTTAAAATATTGTCACACATTTCTGATGATGTATTAAATTTTTTATTTAAAAATTCTGGCATTAGATAAAACCCACCTTGGGGCTTATTAATTAAAACCTTGTTTGATTTTAGATTTTCATAAACATAATTACCAACTGCTTTAAGAATATTTTTAGAACTATCAATATATTTGCTATGATCATTTGTATAAGCAGTAATTGCAGCATATTGAATTGGCGCACTGACAGCAGAAAAAGTTTCACTAGCTAAAACATTAATTGAATTTTTTAAAATATTTAAAGAGTCTGGAACTACAAAATAACCCAATCTCCACCCACCTGCACCACACCATTTACTTAAACCTGTGCTTATAATAGTTTTTTCAGGACAAAAACTTGAAATAGATTTGAACCCTTCATCAAAACTCAACTCAGAATAAATTTCATCTGATAAAATAATAAGATTATATTTTTTAGCAATCTCACTAATTTCTTCTAGATTTTTACAAATCTGCCCTGATGGATTATTTGGTGAATTCAAAAATAATAGATAGTTTTTATTTTTATCCCTTAAAATAACTTCTTCAATTTCAGATGCAGTAGGAAACCAATTATTTTCTCTTTTTGTTTGAATTGATTGAATTTTATTTCTTCCAAGAATTGCTTGTGGGGCATAAGAAACCCAACTTGGTGCTGGCAATATTATTTCTCCATCAAATAAAATGTGCAGTAAAAACATCAATTCTTTTGAGCCAGGACCTATAATTACATTTTCAGTTTTGTAATTATAATCTTTTTTAACTGAAGTATATTTTGCAACAGCATCTCTAAGCTCATTAAGACCTTGCATTGGTAAATATTTATTTTGATAGGCATTATTTTTTAACGCATTAACAATATCAGTTGGTATTTGGAATGGAGATTGGCCAAATCCAAATTTAAATATTTTTTCACCTTTATCTTCTAGCTTTCTAGAGATTTCATTAATTTTTAAAGTAGAGGATGGTTCTAGACCTTTAACTATATTTTTTAACATTTAATAATTTAATTCCTTTAAATTTTTATATTGATCTAAAACTCTTGGATTTGCTAGCGCTTCTTTATTTTTAATTTCATTTCCTTCTATTGTATTTTTTACAGCTAGTTCAACTATTTTTCCATTTTTAGTTCTTGGAATGTCTCCAACTACTATAATTTTAGATGGAACATGTCTTGGAGATGCATTTTTTCTAATCTGTATTCTAATTTTTTTTAATAAATCTTCGTTCAACACGTGTTTGGGGTTTAAAACTATAAACAAAATAATTCTGACGTCATTATCCCATGCTTGACCAACAACAATGGACTCTTTGATTTCTATAAACTTTTCTACCTCAGAGTATATTTCAGCAGTTCCGAGTCTCACTCCTCCAGGATTAAGTGTCGTATCTGATCTACCATGAATAATAAAGCCCCCACCTTTCTTTATCTCCGCATAATCACCATGATACCATGTGTTTAAAAAATTATTAAAATATGCTTTTTTAAATTTAATATCATTTTTATCATTCCAAAACTTTAAAGGCATTGATGGGAAAGGGTTTTTACAAACTAGCTCTCCCTTTTTATTTTTTAAAGATTTACCCTTTTCATTAAAAACATCAACATTCATACCTAAACCTTTATTTTGTATTTCGCCTAGAATTACTGGCTGGTATAAATTTCCCAAGACAAAACAAGAAACAATATCTGTACCCCCAGAGATAGAAGACAAGTGAACATTTTTTTTTATGTTCTCGTAGATATATTTAAACCCATCATTTGATAAAGGGGATCCAGTAGAACAAATTGTTCTTAATTTTGATAATTTATACTTATATTTTAAATTTGGCTTAGATTTACGAAGAGCATCAACATATTTTGCACTAATACCAAATAAAGTAATTTTTTCTTTTTCAGCTATTTTTAATAGTAAATCATCTTTTTTATACATTGGCGATCCATCAAATAAAACAATAGATGCTTTGGAGGCTAAGACACTTACCAGCCAGTTCCACATCATCCATCCACAAGTAGTAAAATAAAAAACATTATCACCTTCTTTAATATCACAATGAAGCTGATGTTCTTTTTTATGCTGAAGCAAAACTCCTCCACTCCTATGACATATACATTTTGGTTTTCCTGTAGTTCCACTTGAATATAAGATTGCAAGATCTTGCTCAAAATTAAATTTAGGAAATTGAATCCTTTCAGATTCTTGTTTCATTAACTCACTCCATTTAAATACTTTTGATTTTTTAGATGTATATTTATTTTCTAAATATTTTTCTCCTGGGTAATTAACAATGACAACATATTCAATAGAAGGTATCTCTTTTAAAATTAGAGGAACTCTTTCCAAAATATTTATTATTTTCCCATTATAAAAATACTTATCTACTACAAATAAAACTTTAGGGCTAATTTGTGAAAAACGTTCTACTACACCTTTAACACCAAAATCTGGTGAGCATGAGGACCATATTGCTCCTAAAGAAGAGGAGGCTATAAATGCCTCAATAGTCTCAATAGTATTGGGCATATATGCTGCAACCCTATCTTTTCTTTTAATTTTAATACTTTTTAAAAATTTAGATATTTTACTTACATTAATGTTTAGTTCGTACCAGCTTCTTTCTTCTCGAAAACCATTCTCGCTAACAAATGTTATTGCTTTATTCTTATTATTTTTTGATAATAAATTTTCAGCAAAGTTTAACTTTGAATTTGGTAAAAATTTATTTTTATAAAATATTTTTGATTTTTTTATCTTAATTTTACTCTTAAATCCTTTAATTTCAGAAAAATCCCAAATAGAACTCCAAAAATTACCTGGGTTTTCAATGCTCCATTTTAAAATACTTTCATATTTTTGATTAAATTTTTTATTGAATTTTTTTGAAATGAATTGCTCATAATTCGATAAAAGAGATTTTTTTTTCTGACTAGTTGATGCTTCCCACAATTTTTTATTCATAACTTTGTTACAAAATACTAATACAGAATTGTTTTTTATTATGTTAAATTAATTAGTATATAAAGAACAATGAGAACTTTTATCCTTACGATTCGGTCATGTTTTAGCCTATTTTTGTTCTCTAGGGACAACAATATGTGGTGGAGTAAAAATTTTGGGTACCATCAATAGAAATGTCTAAAAATAAAATTACAGCTGTTCTTGGTCCAACAAATACCGGCAAAACCTATCTCGCAATAGAAACTATGCTTTCATTTGATTCTGGAATGATTGGATTTCCATTACGTCTACTTGCGCGAGAGGTATATGACAAAATTATAAAAAAAATAAGTTCTGATAAAGTTGCATTAATCACTGGTGAAGAAAAAATAATTCCTCCTAATGCTAAATATTTTCTTTGCACAGTAGAATCGATGCCAATCAATAAGCATTTAGATTTTGTCGGTATTGATGAAATACAAATGTGTGCAGACCATGAGAGAGGTCATATTTTTACTGATAGATTGTTAAATCTTCGTGGAGAAAAACTAACAATGTTCATGGGCTCTAGTACTATTAAAAATATAGTTAATAAGTTGAATGAAGATACTGAGTTTATAAATAGAGAAAGACTCTCTAAACTTACCTACGTAGGGCATAAAAAAATTTCAAGAATAAATAGAAAAACTGCAATAATAGCTTTTTCAACTGAAGAAGTTTATGCAATTGCCGAACTTGTACGTAGACAAAAAGGTGGAGCAGCTATTGTTATGGGTTCTCTAAGTCCGAAAACAAGAAATGCTCAGGTTGAATTATATCAATCAGGAGATGTTGATTTTCTAGTTGCAACTGATGCAATTGGTATGGGAATTAATATGGATTTAGAAAATATATATTTTTCAAATCTTAAAAAATTTGATGGTAAAAAATTAAGACGTCTTAACATGTCTGAGATTGGGCAAATTGCTGGACGAGCGGGTAGATATTTAAATGATGGTAATTTTGGAGTTACTGGAGACTGCAAAGACATTACAGCTGAAGAAGTAGAATTACTTGAAAGTCATAAATTTGAAGAAATTAGAATGTTATTTTGGAGAAATTCTAATTTAAATTTTAATAACGCTCTGAGTTTAATTAAATCACTTGAAGAAAAACCTAATAAAGATTGGTTAAGAAAAATATACGAGTGTGGAGATGAAAAAGTATTAAAATATTTTTTAAAAGATATGGAAGGTAACAAAATTGAAAATAACAGAGAAACACTTGAATTGCTTTGGGAGTGCTGTCAAATTCCAGACTTTGTAAAAAAAACATATGGAAATCATATTGAAGTTGTTGGTAAGGTATTCAGTTTTTTAAATAGCAATGATGGTAAAATTACCAATGATTATATAAGATTACAGTTAATGAAATTAGATAAATTAGAAGGAAATGTAGATTCTTTGTCAAATAGAATTGCAAATGTTAGAACTTGGTCATATGTTACCAATAAAATTAATTGGGTTGAAAACCAAGATTATTGGATAGAAAAAACAAAACTATTAGAAGACAGATTATCAGATAGATTACATGAAGAACTTACAAAAACATTTATTGATAAACGAGCCAGTGTACTCGCACGAGGCTTAAACCAAGATATGGATTTTAAAACTGAAATAATGGAAGACGATAAGGTAACAATTGATCAACAGTTTATTGGTGATTTAAAAGGTTTAAAATTTGAAATGGACTTAAAAGTTGGAGCTTTAGAAACTGATATTAAATCATTGAAAAAGGCAGCAAGGCAGACTGTGGGGCCCGAGCTTCAAAAAAGAGTTCAGTTAATCATAGAAACAGGTCTGATTGAATTAAAAGATGATTTTAAAATTTACTGGAAAAATTTTCCTATCGCAAAATTAGTAACTGGAAAAAATTATTTAAATCCAGATATACTTTTAATGGTAGATGATCTTCTGGAAAATAATGACAAACAAAAATTATCAGAATTTATTGAAAAATGGATTAATGAAAAAATTAATTTAGTACTAAAAAGTTTAATTGATCTAAGAAATTTAAAGGAAAGTAACTCATCTATTAAAGCTCTAGCTTACCAATTGTATGAAAACAATGGTGTAATTAAAAGAGAGATGGTTACCGAATACTTAAAAAAACTTGGACAAGATGAAAGAAAAATTTTAAGAGATTTGGGAGTAAAATTTGGACGTTATCATGTTTTTTTATTCAAACTATTAAAACCTGAAGCTGTTTCTTTAAGAACTTTATTATGGAAGAATTTTAACCAAAAATATTTTGAATTAACACCACCTACGTTTGGTTTAAATTTTTTAGATGACAAAAATAAAAAAAATAAAAAATTTATGCTTTTATGTGGATTTGAAAATTTTGATAATTATTTTGTTAGAATTGATATTCTAGAAAGGTTGTTTGTGCTAATTATTAACGCTAGCCCCGAAAAGGATAAAGAAATTAAACTAGTACCAGAAATGCTTAATTTATTAGGATGCAGTAAAGATAACTTTAGAAAATTGATTGAAAAAATGAATTATAAAACATTAGAAAAAGACAATGATATGTACTTTAGATATAATCCAAAAAAACAAATTAAAAAAACTTTTAAAAAAATAGACACTTCAAACAGCCCATTTAAAATACTGAAAAATTTAAATTTAAATTAATGATTAGCTTTTTTAAAAACAAAGAAAAAAATGAACCTCAAGACAATTCTTATTCCAAAATTGCTGCCTTACTAATTCATGCGGCAAAAATAGATGAGGCTTATGAGAAAAAAGAAGAAGATATCATTAAAGAGACACTTATTGATTTAGGTGCGCCAATCTCTGAAATTGATAAAATTATGTCAGAAGCAATACTTGTTGAAGAAAATTCAAATCAAATATTAGATTTTACTAAAGAGGTAAAAAATGTTCCAGATTCTGATAAGATTAAAATAATTGAATCATTGTGGAAAATCATCTATTCAAACGATAGTGCAGACATTTATGAAACAAACTTGATGAGAAGACTCTCAGGCTTGCTATATATGGATGCCAAGACAATGGGAGACTTAAAATTAAAAGTAAAAGGTGAATTAGGAAAATGACATACGTTGTAAATGACAAATGTATTAAGTGTAAACTAATGGACTGCATTGAAGTCTGTCCTGTTGATTGCTTTTATGAAGGCAAAAATATGCTTGTAATTAAACCGGAGGAGTGTATAGATTGTGGCGTTTGCGAGCCAGAATGTCCAGTAGATGCGATAGTAGCAGATACTGAGTCTGGGAGCGAAAAATGGCTTGAACTAAATACAAAGTATTCTGAAATTTGGCCAAATATAACTATTAAAAAAGATCCTCCCAAGGATAATGAAAAACATAAAAATGAAGAAAACAAGTACGACAAATATTTTAGCGAAAATCTTTAAAAAAACTCCTGAGAAAAAAATAAATAAAAAAACTAAAGCAAAGGTAGTTAAAAAGTCTACACCCCCTAAAGCTAAAGTTGTTAAAAAAAATATTCCTGTTAAAAAAACTAAAGCAACAAAAGTAACCGCCACTAAAATTAAA
This sequence comes from Candidatus Pelagibacter sp. Uisw_137, assembly GCF_047720245.1. Lineage (GTDB taxonomy): Bacteria > Pseudomonadota > Alphaproteobacteria > Pelagibacterales > Pelagibacteraceae > Pelagibacter. The sequence goes on along the minus strand of NZ_CP159811.1, from coordinate 12,634 downwards.
AAGAATTTTAAAACAGTTTCTAAAAAAGCTGCTCCAGAAAAAGTAGAAATAAAAACTGATAATTTAAGAATTTCAAAAAGTAATGAAGTTAAACCCGAGATTAAAAAAGTTAAAAAACAAGAAACAGAAAAAAGAGAATATAAAGTTAAAGATTACGTTGTTTACCCAAAACATGGTGTTGGCCAAATTACAGAGTTTAAAAAAATTAATATTGGTGGAATTGATGTTGAGACGTATGTTCTTAAATTTGAAAAAGACAAAGCCAATGGTATGGTTCCCGTGAATAAACAATCTCATCTTAGACCTCTTTCAACAATAAATCAGGTCAATAAATGTATATCTATTTTAAAAAGCAAGCCAAAAATTAAAAGATCTATGTGGAGTAGAAGAGCACAGGAATATGAAGCAAAGATTTCTTCAGGCAAAATCTATGAGCTTGCAGAAGTTGTTAGAGATTTAAATAAAGGTGATGACTTAATGGTTGATCAATCATACAGTGAGAGACAATTGTTTGAAAAAGCGTATGAAAGAATTTTATCAGAATTTCAAATAGTGATGGGTGTATCACTAGAAGATACGCAGAAAAAATTAGATAAAGCATTAAAGAGAAATTTAGAAGGCCAAGCAAAAGCTATAGCTGCACCAACAAAGATTAAAGAACCTGATACTGATTCAGAGCCAATTACCGATACTGAAGATTAAAAATTAGGGCAAAAAAAAACGCCTCTCACACATAACATTATGAGAAGCGTTTTTTGAAAAGTCTAAGATACTATCTTTTTCTTTTCTTCGCTTTTTTAGCTTTTTTAGCTTTTTTCTTAGTTTTCTTTTTAGCTTTTTTTGCTTTTTTTCTTGTAGCCATCTTTAGCTCCCTGTTTAAGTTAAACGAATCAAAGTGATTCGCTGTTAACTTATTTTTATTTTTTTATACAAGTGATGTCAATTCATTAATTAATTGGCAAATTTTAAATTTATTTTTTAAAAAAAAGTTTTTTTTATCTTTTTGTTATGTAAAAAACATTAACGTTTATGCGACTTATAAAGTCTTTTATAAAAATTAATTAAAAAGTTTTTCTAACTCGTTTTGATAAGTTTTTACAATTTTATATCTTTTTAATTTTAAAGTAGGTGTCATCATATTATTTTCAATTGTAAATTGATTTTTAATTATAAAAAATTTTTTTATTTTTTCTATTTTACTTAAATTTTTATTTATTTTTTCTATTTCTCTTTGAATTTCTTCATTCTTTATATTTTTATATTCTGAGCTTAAAACAATTAGACAAACTAGATAAGGTTTGTTATCGCCATAAACTAAACTTTGCTCTATGAAATTAGATTTATTTAAATCACCCTCTATTTTGACTGGAGAAATATTATCTCCACCCGGAGTTATAATTATATCTTTTTTTCTATCCGTTATTTTTAAAAACTCGCCATCGAACTCTCCAATGTCACCTGTAGATAACCATCCATTTTTTAAAACTTTATTTGTTTCTTCTTCATTATTCCAGTAACCTAACATAACATTTTCTCCTTTAACCAGAATCTCTCCATCACTTGTAATTTTAACTAAATTTCCTCTAAAAGGTTTGCCCACAGTTTCTACTCTAATTTCATTAATAGAATTGCAGCTTACCACAGGAGATGTTTCAGTTAATCCATATCCTTGTAAAGTTGGGAGACCAATTGCATTTAAAAAGCAACCCACTTCCTTATCTAGTGCTCCTCCTCCTGAAATAAATGCCTTTAAATTTCCACCAAATTGTTCTTTGATTTTCTTTCTTACCAAAAGATCACAGACAAAATTTGTTAAACTCTCTATTAATGAAAATGGCTCCCTATTTAATTTCTTATTTCCCAGTTTAATAGTTTGATTGATTAAGAATTTTTTTATTCCTGTAGCTTTACTAAAATTAGTATTTATTTTTTGATGTAAATTTTGATAAAATCTAGGAACAGCCGTCATTATCTCTGGGGAACAATTTCCCATATTTTTTATAAGTTTTTCTATACTCTCAGCATAGAATACCTGTGCTCCCACAACTATTTGAACAAATTGTACTGTATGCTCGTATGAATGAGAAAGGGGTAACCATGTCAAAAATTTAGGATTTTTAGAAATAAACTCTTTTAACAAACCAAGTGCTCCTTCACAATTGTTTAAGATTCCACCATGGCTTAATACAACTCCTTTTGGATTTCCTTGGGTGCCAGAAGTATAAATTATACAAGCAACATCTTTTCTTTGAATCTTTAATTCAGAAAAATTTAACAAACTAAAGCTTTTATTTGCAAAGATTTGATTAATACTTACATAAAGCTCTTGACCAAACTCTTCAATTGCATCGAAAAAAATTATTTTTTTTATAAATTTTTTTTTAGGTATAATATTTTTTACTTTTAAATACTGCATCTTATCAGAAATGATTAAAACAGTCGGGGTACAATCATCAATTATATACTCATAATCTCTTTCTGTATAAGTTGTATAAGCCGGAACTGTTATGCCTCCTGAAAGCATAATAGATAAATCTGATATCATCCATTCAGGTCTATTTTCTGATATTAACAAGCATCTATCACCTTTCTTTATATATTTTGATATTTCCTCAGAAAGTTTAATGACATTTAAATACACATCCTCCCAAGAATATTTTTTTTCAACTTCTTTTAAGGGCTGCAAAAAAACACTTTTTTTATTTTGTGTTAGATATTGATTATAAAATAGTTCTAATAAATTATTAACTTTGTTTATTTCCATAAAATATTGGTGGGCGAAGAGAGAATCGAACTCTCACTTCTTGCGAAACACGATTTTGAGTCGTGCGCGTCTACCAGTTCCGCCACTCGCCCTTTGTTTTCCTTATTATAACTATAAAATTAAATAGTATAAGAACAAAATTTATATTAAAAACAAAAAAATGCTTAATAAATTATATCAAAAAACTTTAAAACTTGCTGCTCACAAGAGGTCAAATACTTATCTTGCAATTTTATCTTTTACTGAAAGTTCTTTTTTTCCAATCCCACCTGACGTTATGATTGCTCCAATGGTTATTGCAAAAAAAAATGAATATTTAAAAATTTTTTTAATTGCTACTTTATTTTCTTCACTTGGAGGTATTCTTGGATATTTTATTGGATCTTATTTTTTTGATCTTGGAATGATTGTAGTAGAATTTTATAATTATGAAGAAAAGGTAATTAATCTTAAAAATAGCTTATCTGAAGGAAGTGGTCTTTATGTGTGGCTTGCTACTTTATTTCTTGCTGGGTTTACACCTTTGCCCTTCAAAGTGTTCACAATAACTAGTGGCATGATTGGTTTTAATTTGCCTATATTTTTCATTATCTGTCTATTTTCTAGAGGGTTAAGATTTTTTATCGTTTCATACCTATCATATAAATTTGGTGATATTTTTAGTAAATTTATGAAAACTGATGCTGCAAAATGGTTTACAGTATTAGGCATTATAATTGTATTAATTTTTGCACTAATATATTTTGTAATTAAATGACACAATTATGATTAACCGAAAAACTACACTTCATCTTATATTATTATTTAGTATTTTCGCTATATCAACAGCCTATTTTATTGAATATATTTTGGGTCACCCACCTTGCAATCTTTGTTTAATTGGAAGAATACCTTATGTTGTTTCAATAGTTTTAATTTTACTTTTTATTTTTATTCAAAAATTTGAAAGATTTTTTTTAATAATTTTAAGTATTACATTCATTATAGCGTTCATTATATCCTTTTATCATTTTGGGATAGAGCAAGGTTTCATAAAAAATCTTTAGTTTGTGACTTCAATTCTAACAATATTGATTTGACTAAAGAAGCGCTCATAAATCAGCTAAAAGAAGTCACAGTTAGCTGTAAAGATGCAACTTTTAAAATTTTTGGATTATCTCTTGCTACAATAAATATTTTTATCTCTTTAATAATTACAACTATAACTATAAAACTTTTTTTAACTTATGAAAAAAACAAATAAAGAAAAGGTAAGAGAATTTATTCGAGTTGATCACGCAGGTGAACGAGGTGCAGTAAAAATTTATGAAGGTCAATTACTGGCTCTAAATACATTTGTTAAAGATGAAAATCTAAAAAAGAAAATTGAAGAAATGAAAATTCACGAAAAAGAACACTGTGAGTATTTTGAAAATGAAATTAAAAAAAGAAATATAAAACCAACAAAATTCTTACCATTGTGGGATTTACTTGGTGTCGGACTTGGTTTTGGCTCAACAATGTTAGGGAAAAAAGCTGCTATGCTATGCACTGCTTCAGTAGAAGAAGTAATTGATGAACATTATCTAAATCAAATTAATGAATTAGAAAATGATGAGAAAAAATTAAAAGAAAAAATAATTAAGTTTAGAGAAGATGAACTGCATCATAAAGATATAGCCTATAAAGAAGGTGCAACTAAAAAAGGAATGTATTCTATTTTAGATAAATTAATTAAAACTGGATCAAAAATTGCTATTAATATTTCTGAAAAAATATAATTAAGCTTCTAACTCAACATCCCAATACAAATAATCCATCCAGCTTTTGTGTAGGAAATTTGGTGGAAAATTTTTACCATTTTTGTGTAGGTCTTCTGTGGATGGTTGATATGGCTCATGATTTAAGGTCATATCCAAATTTTTTAATAATCTTCCACCTTTTTTTACGTTGCATGAAGAACAGGCAGTTACAACATTATCCCAATTGGTTTGTCCACCTTTGGATCTTGGAAGTAAATGATCAAAAGTAAGATCTTCACCACTTCCACAGTATTGACAGGAAAATTTATCTCTTAAAAAAACATTAAATCTTGTGAAGCTAGGATTAGACTGTGGTTTTATAAAACTTTTTAATGCAATAACACTTGGTAACCTCATTTTAAACGATGGGCTTCTAATAACTCTTTCATAATTACTGACTATAGTAACTCTATCTAAAAAAACAGATTTTATAGAATCTTGCCAGCTCCATAAAGACAATGGATAGTAACTTAAAGGTCTATAATCAGCATTTAAGACTAATGCAGGACATTTTTCTAAAGACAAACTCTGATCGTTAAAAATCATATAAAAAATTCTAACTGAAAAAAATTAATTTATCAATAAATAGAATCTAATTATATTTGAAAATTATTTTTAATATAATTTAAAGCTGCACTTGATGCTTCAATAGGGATATGATGTTCACAATTCTCTATCATTTTTGTTTCAATTTCAATATTATTTCTAATTAAGAAATCTTTTGCCTCTAATAAAAATGTTGGTGATACAACTGCGTCTTGATCACCGTGTATCAAGAGCATTTTAGTAGAAGAAGATTTTCTTTTACTAAGATCATCTTGATTTATTATTTTACCAGAAAAACCAACAATACAATTATAATTTTGATTGCCAGTTAAACCTAAATTAATAGACATCATACATCCTTGACTAAATCCTGATAAGCAAATTTGAGAATTGTTAAGACCATACTCATTTTTAACTTCTTTAATATATTTTTGAAGTTTAGTTTCTGCTTTTTTAGACTCTTCTAGAATGTAACTTGGATCATCTTTGGTTAAGTCAAACCACTGAAAGCCAGCTGGGTTAATTTTGCATTCCTCGTGACCATCTGGACATAAAAAAATAGTATTAGGTAGAAATCTTTTCCAATTTAAGGTCAGCATACTTATGTCTTTTCCATCACCACCATAGCCATGCAGTAAAATAATAGCATTATTAATACGTATGTCTTTTTCTGGCTTAATAATTGTAGTTGATAGACAAAGTGTCATAGATGTTTTTATTATGTTTTTTTTATTAAAAAATATTCTACAATAGTTTTGTGATATCTGGAACATTAGTTAAAATTTTGAGTATTATGCTTTTAATAGTTGTGGCAATTGTCATGATCTTAGGAATAGGAACCTTATTCAAGGGTGGTGAAACCAGCAAAAAATATTCAAACAAACTGATGCAGCTAAGAGTTTTGCTTCAATTTATTGCTGTAGTAGCGTTGGTTAGTTTTGCTTATTTTTTTAAAGATTAATCGTATTGTTTTAACCAATTAATAAACCCTAAGTTATTAAAATCAATAGATCCCATAATACGTCCAAACTCTTCACCTTTTTTATTAAATAAAATAGTTGTGGGAACCCCTCTTAAAGAAAATTTTTTAGCTAGAGTAATTGGTGCATCAAAATATATTTCTAGATTTTGAATGCCTATTTCTTTAAAAAAAGCATCAGATTTAGAGAGATTTTCCTGACCAATATTAATAGGGAAAATTTTTAAATTATCAAAATTATTATTTGATTGTAAGTCATCTAGGGATGGCATCTCCTCTCTACAGGGAGCACACCAAGTAGCCCAAAAATTTAATATCAACAATTTTCCTTTAAAATCATCTAAATTTACATCGTAATCGTTTGAATCCTTAAAAACTACTTCCTCATATATTTTTGGATTTTTTGATAAAACTAAATTTTTTATATTAGGTTTTTCTAGAGCATAACTAATGTTGCTAGTTATTAGGTAGATAAATATTAATAATAATTTCATACTAAATATGTATAATTAATTATCATGGTAAAAAATAAAAACAATATGTCAATATGGGGATCGAGAATAAAAAAAGATGCTTCAACCTTGTTTCAAAAAGTTGGTAATTCAATAGAAATTGATAAAAAGCTTTTTCAAGAAGATATTTTAGGATCAATTGTGCATGTTGAGATGTTATTTAGACAAAAAATTATTTCTTTTAAAATTAAGAATAAAATAATTTTTGGGCTTAATAAAATTGAGAAAGAAATTTTAAAAAATAAATTTAAATATAACAGAAAGTATGAAGATATTCATATGAATATTGAAAAAAGATTATTTCAAATTATAGGGGAAGAGGCCGGATATGTACACACAGCTAGATCTAGAAATGATCAGGTGATTACTGATTTTAAAATGTGGACAACTTCAGCAACTAAAGAAATTAATAAGAATTTAGACAATATCATTAAGACCATTCTCAAAATTTCAGAAAAAAATATTGAAACCATAATGCCTGGGTTTACTCATTTAAAAAATGCTCAAGCTGTGTCTTTTGCTCATTATTTAATGTCTTATGTGGAAATGTTTAATAGGGACAAAAAAAGATTTACCTATAATTTAGAAAGTTTATCAGAGAGTCCATTGGGTGTTGCCGCATTAACAGGTACTTCTTTTAATATTGACAGAAATTTTACTTCAAAAAAACTAGGCTTTAAAAGACCAACAAATAATTCAATTGATACTGTTGCAGATAGAGATTTTGTTTTAGATTTTTTATATAGCGCTTCTGTTTGTTCAATGCATATTTCAAGAATCGCTGAAGAGCTTATTATTTGGAACTCTGATGGATTCAACTTAATTACACTTTCAGATAAAGTAGTAACTGGTTCTTCGATAATGCCTCAAAAGAAGAATCCTGATTTGTTAGAATACTTAAGAGGGAAAACTGGAATGGTTTATGGAAATTTATTTTCAATGCTGACAATTCTTAAAGGACTTCCCATATCTTATTTTAAAGATCTTCAAGATGACAAAGAAATACTCTTCAAATCTAATGAAATCCTTAATAATAGTATTGCTATTCTTAATGAGGTTTTAAAAAATCTAAAACCTAATAAACAACAAATGTTAGACCTTGCTAACTCAGGTTATATTACAGCTACTGACTTAGCAGACTATCTTGTTAAAAATCACTCAATACCATTTAGAAAAGCATACCAAACTACTGCTTCTATTGTGAATTATGCAGAAAAGAAAAAGAAAAAATTGGATGAATTAAATATTGATGAGCTAAAAAAAATTGAACCGAAGCTTACAATTGAAGTTTTAAAGATATTTAATGTAAAAAACTCTGTAAACTCTAAAAAATCTTACGGCGGAACGTCTTTTGATAATATCAAAAAAATGATAATAAAATATAAAAAAACTTAAGATGATAAAAAAGTTAATTTTAATTTCTATACTTTGTTCTTTCTTATTTTCATGTGGAAAAAAGGAAGATCCCCATTATGATGGGAATGAAATGGTTTTTCCAAAGTCAGTAGATTGATGAAATATATAAATAAAAACTTATCAATTGAAAAAGTTAATGTTCAGAAAATAGCAAAAAAGTTTGGCACACCTACTTATTGTTATTCACACAAACAACTAACAGAAAACATAAAAAATTTTAAAAAAAGTTTTAGCTCTTTTTCTCCATTAATCTGTTTTGCTGTTAAATCTAATACAAATGTAAACCTAATAAGAGAAATTAGAAAATTAGGGTTAGGTGCTGATGTTGTTTCAATGGGTGAATTAATGATGGCTTTAAAAGCAGGTATAGACCCAAAAAAAATTGTTTTTTCAGGGGTGGGTAAAACCTCAACTGAAATAAGTTATGCAATTGATAAAAAAATTTTATTAATAAATGCTGAATCTAAAAGTGAAATTATTGAAATTGAAAAAATTGCAAGATTAAAAAAAAAAATAGTTAATATAGGTATTAGACTTAATCCCAATACAGATGCCAAGACGTTAAAACAAATTTCAACTGGAAAAAAAGAAAATAAATTTGGTGTAAATGAAAAAATTTTTTTTGAATTAGTAAATTTTACAAATTATTCTAAAAATATTAATCTTAAATGCTTAAGTGTTCATATTGGCAGTCAAATTTTAGATCACAAACCATACGAAAAAATGCTCAATGTGGTAAATAAAATAATAAAAAAAAGTGGTCATACCTTTGAATTTATTGATTTAGGTGGGGGTATGGGCATTTCTTATGAAAAAAATAGCAAAAAACTAAACTATCAAAAATATAATATTGCTATAAAAAAAATTTTAAAACACCAGAAAGCAAAAATAATTTTTGAACCAGGACGATCTATAGTTGGTAATATTGGGTTTTTAATTTCTCAAGTTATTTATATTAAAGAAAATATTAAAAAAGATTTTATCATATTAGATGCTGCAATGAATGATCTTATGAGGCCAGCTTTATATGGTGCAAATCACCAAACTATGCCTGCAGTAAAAAGTAATAATATTTCAAAAAAAACTTATGAATTCGTTGGACCAATTTGCGAAAGTACTGACAAATTTACAACTATAAAAGGTTTTCAGAAATTAAAAGAAAAAGATCTTGTGGTAATGTGTGATGTTGGGGCTTATGGAATGTCACTAAGCTCAAATTATAACGTAAGACCAAAACCACCAGAATTAATAATTAAAGGCTCTAAGATTAATATTATTAAAAAAAGACAGAAGCTAAAAGATTTGATTTAGTTTTTGATTAACATGATAAGAAATTTTTTATTTTCATTATTTTTTTTCTCAGGAATACTTTTTATTTCCTTAATCTTCTTACCAGCAATCTTACTACCAAAGAAAATAGTTTTATTTGGTGGAAAAATTATGGGCTTTTGGACATCTTTATGTTTAAAAATATTTTTATCAACTAAGATAATCATTAAAGGCAAAGAGAATATAATTAAAGGAAAAAAATTTTTTATAGCTGCTTCGCACCAATCAATGTTTGAAACTTTTTTTTTACAAACTATCTTTAATTCTCCTGTTTTTATTTTAAAAAAAGAATTATTAATGATTCCTATATTTGGTTGGTATTTGAAAAAAATAGGATCAATATCAATTAAAAGAAATAAAATTTCTAAAGAAAACTTGGGTTTTTTTGATGATATTTCAAAACAAGTAAATTCATCAGAAAGACCATTAATAATTTTTCCACAAGGAACTAGGTTATCTCCAGAAGATAGAACTCCTTTTAAAAAGGGATCTGGTAGAATTTATAATGAATTAAATATTTCGTGTCAGCCGATTGCAATAAATTCCGGAAATACTTGGCCAAAACATGGTCAAAAAAAAATTAATACTACTCTAACTGTTTCAATTTTAAAACCTATTGAACCTGGTTTAAGCAAAGAAATTTTTACAAAGGAATTAGAGAATACTATTTATTCTGAACTTAATATTTTAAATTAGCCTTTCATCGGCATTACTACAAATATACTATCAAAATCACCCGGATCTTTAATTAATGCTGGAGACCCTGTGTCATTGAAAAAAATTTCAATCTTATCTCCATCAAGTTGTGACGCTACATCAATTAAATATCTAGAATTAAAACTTATTTCTAGATCGTGATCAAACTTTACACTTAAACTTTCTTTTCCATCACCACTATTTGTGTTGTTAACTGATAGGTTTAGAACGTCTTTAGACAAATTAAATTTAACTCCATCTTTTTTATCTAACGAAACTGAAGCAACTCTATCAACAGAGTCTAAAAATAATTTTAAATCTATTTCTAACTTCTTTTGATTATTTTTAGGTATTACCTGAATATAATTTGGAAATTTTCCATCAATTAACTTAGATATCAATATGCTATTATTTAGTTCAAATTTTATTTTAGATTTAATATTTGAAATTTTAACATCACCATCATAGCTTTCTAGCAGCGAACATAGTTGAAAAATTGTTTTTTTAGGAAGTATTATTGGTTCAAAATCTATTTGCTGGTCCAATCTTATTTTTGAAATAGACATTCTATGACTGTCTGTAGCTGCTGCTGTTAAAAAATTTTTATCTTCACTTTGCGTTTGATGAAAAAATATTCCACTTAAGTAGTGTCTAGTTTCATCATTAGAAACTGAAAATTTACATTTATTTAATAATTTTAATAATTGTTTTGATTTTATAGAAAATTCATTTTGATTAAAGTTTTCGTCAGTTAGTGGGAACTCAGATGCACTAATACAATTTAGATTGAAAACGGATTTTTCAGACTCAACTTGGAGTTTACTAACATTCGTCAAAGATAAATTAATTTTTTTTCCTGATGAAAATTTTCTTATGATGTCATACATAATAGATGATGTAGTGGTCGTGTTTCCTTCTTCTATAACTTCAATATTGTTAATTTGATGAATAAATATTAAATCTAAATCTGTTGCAGTAATTGTTAGATTTGAATTACTCGCATCTAATAAAACATTTGACAGAATAGGAAGTGTGCTTCTTTTTTCAATTACGCCTTGGCAATAATTAAGTGCTTGTTGCAGATCTTGTTGATTAACGTTAAATTTCATTTTCTTTATTATACAATATCTGATTTTTTAGATTATTAATATTGTTTGTCATTTCTGGATCTTTTTCCTTCAATTTTTCAATAGTTTTTACCGAATGAATGATTGTTGTGTGATCTCTATTAGAAAATTCTCTTCCAATCTCAGGCAATGACTTGGATGTCAAAATTTTTGTTAAATATATCGCTGTTTGTCTTGGTCTTACAAGGTATCTGGATCTTCTTGAAGAAAGCATTTCACTTTTACTAATTTTAAAGAACTTACATACAGTCGATTGTATTAAATCTATTGTTACTTTGTTCTCTCCAATATTTAATAGATCTTTTAAAACTACTTTAACTTCTGATAAATTTGGAACTTTGTTGTAAATCCTTGAAAAAGAAACAACTCTATTAATTGCTCCTGCTAACTCTCTAATACTTGTAGTTATTTCTGAGCTTATGAATTTTTGTATTTCTTCTGGAATATTTACTTGATTTGAATAAAAAATGCTTAGCTCCTCTGTTTTTTGCTTAACGATTTTACTTCTAAGTTCATAATCTGGTTTTTGTATATCAACAACAAGACCTCCAGCAAATCTTGATTTAATTCTATCTTGAATTCTTGATAATTTGTTTGGAGCTCTGTCGGCAGAGATTATCACTTGTGAGCCTTTATCTAATAGTGCATTAAACGTATGAAAAAACTCTTCTTGCATTGCCTCTTTACCATTCATGAATTGAATATCATCTATCAATAATATGTCTGTATTTCTAAAATATTCTTTAAACTTCACCATATCATTAGATTTGATTGATTTTACAAACTGATACATAAATCTCTCAGCAGAAATAAACATAACTTTGTGTTTTTCTTTTAATGAAAGACCAATTGAATTTAATAAATGTGTTTTCCCCATTCCAACACCCCCATAAATATAAAGCGGATTATAATGAGAAATATTTTCTGAAACTTTCATGGATGCTTCATAGGCAAGTTTATTACTTGTTCCTGTTATAAAATTATCAAATCTTTTATTTGGGTCTATTCTGTTGTATTGCAAGTATGTATCTTTAATGAAGGATACGTTTTCATTATTTTCATTTTTAGTAATATTATTTTCTATTTCATTTTCAGAATTTTTTTCAATAATCTTAAACTCTATTCTTGTTAAATCTTTCTTATAAGTTTTTACTATTTGCAAAATTTGATCTAAATATCTTGAAGTAATCCAATCTCGGATAAATCTAGTAGAAACCGAAAGTAAGACATAGCTATTCATCTCTTCAACAAAGTCTATCTTTCTAAGCCAGCTTTCATATATATCGCTACCTAGCTTATTTTTCATATCCTTTTGAATTACAACCCAGTCTAGAGCTTCAGAAGATACATCTTTTGTACTTTGTGTTGTATTGTTACTTGTCATAAAAATTTGTAGAATAAAGTCAGTTAGAAGCAAAATAATTTTTTTGCAATACATAATTTTATAAAAGCAAAATTAAAAAAAATCTTTATTTGCAATAAAT